>JAFZQY010000012.1 GCA_017620155.1 Lachnospiraceae bacterium
AGCTCTGCCAGATCCGTAAACGGCCTGAAGACATAGCCGACCGCCGTGGCCACGATCGCCGAGATTGCAGCCGTATATCTTGTGACATCCCACGTCCTGTCATCATACAGGTTATGAAGCAGCAGCATGAAGATAAGCAAGAATATGAAGCATCTGTCGAAGAAGCTTAATACCCAGCTGGATGTCAGACAGATATCCACTCCCAGAAGCATGCTACAGCTTATGAGAAAGTATGAGAACTTCTTCAATGTGAGACCTTGTTTTTTCATAAAGTACACAGAAAAGCACAAGGTCCCTGCGACGAAAAAAGGGAAGGTTACCCCGCTGTAGTTCTTATAAAGACAGAATGTGTAAAAAAGCGCATAGATACCGCATAGAATACAGGTACGTCTGTATTCGAACGAATCAGTTTTCATTTTCATCATCCTCCACATATTCAAAAAGATCGCCGGGCTGGCATTTAAGGATATCGCAAAGTGACTCGATCGTTGACACCTTTATCGCTTTTGCCTTGCCGGTCTTGAGTATCGACATATTTGCAAGTGTGATCCCCACGCGGTTAGCAAGCTCGGTCACACTCATCTTGCGTTTGGCAAGCATTACATCTATGTTAAAAACCAAATGGCCCATTGTTTTCCTCTCAGATATTTATAAGTTTCAGCTGTTTCTATACCGTAAGTTCGTTCTCTTCCTGTATCTCGGCTGCCTTGATCACCAGATGCGACAGGGCTGCTGCGCATATCGAGATCGCTATCCCGATAAAGACTATGATCCCTATCACGAGCATCACGGCTGCGGCCGACATGTCCAGGAGCAGGAAGATCACATTTGCCAGAAACAGGAATATCGAATCTCCCATGGCCAGGTATGAAGTCCATTTCAGATACTTCGCATTGTCATACGAGAACGACCTGTCCGCTCCGATGTTATTCGCCACCTTCAATCCCAGGAAAAGGACTATGTAACACGGTATGGCGCTGATCCAGATGAGTATCAGCCAGGGCATCACATTCCTCTCGAGCATCGTATCGTGTCTGACCAGATATGCTCCGAATCTCGGCATGATCACCGTGTATGTGATGAGACCGCAGATCCCGACTCCTATGATTATGAACTTAAGCCACCTTGCGAGTGCATCCTGTTTCATCTTTATCTCCCTCCGGTGCGACATCTTTCTCGGTGCCGGGCACCATGTTTGGTGCCTGGCACCTTTGGGGCACCCTTCGATTACCACAGTACTACTCCGTTTCTGAAATGTCAATAATAATTTATCGTATTTCAATAAATCTTTTTTAATGCAAAATAAAACACCCGCGCCGGCCGAAGCTGTGCGGATGTTCATAACCCCCGTGAAAATCGTTATATTATCTATGACGCAGATATCAGTTCCTGTTCTTCCTGCGGTCCATCCTCATATGCATCTCTTTCTTGATCTCGTACATCTCTTTATCCGCTTCCCTGATATAATCCTGAAGCGTTGCATCGGGACGGGCTTCAGGCTCGGTAACGACATATCCTATACTTACGGAGATGTCATAGGGCTGACCGTTCTCCTCATTCTCCTTCTTCAGGAAGCCGAGTATCGATTCCTTGGTATGCTCGGCCCTATCCGAATCAAACCCGGGCGCAATTATTAGGAACTCATCACCGCCGAAGCGGACGGCTATAGCCTCCTCTGAGATATTGGCATTGATAGATGCCACAACTGTCCTGATAGCGTTATCTCCGTGCAGATGGCCGTACTCGTCATTGATGCGTTTCATGTAATTGATGTCTACGAACATGACCATCACCGGAGTTTTCTTTTCAACACTCTCCTCATACAGCGGAAGCGCTTTATTCTCATATGCAAAACGGTTACAGAGTCCGGTCATCGCGTCGCGCTCATACAGCGCCTTGAGCCTTAGATTAGTTCTCATAAGCCTGATGGACTGCTGAAGTTTCTCCATATAAGGATAAAGCGTATTCTCAGTGATCAGATACGGATAGTCCGTGAACACGACATATCCATAGTTGTGTTCCAGATAGTGCATCGGCAGGAAGAAATATACATGCTGCTCTCCATCGGTCTTTTCATATCCAGGCACTATCTTATGGGCATTTACTTCATACCCGCTTATTATCTCACCATTCTTCAAGGATACGAGTTCCTGTATTCCGGCCAGTTTTCCCTTCTTCCAGAGTTCCGCCTCACTGATCATAACATCCGCAAAGTACTCTTCGTTTACACAGATATAGAAACCGTCTCCTTCAAACTGGTGATTCCGTCTGTAGTGATCACAAAGCGTCTCTTTAAGCGCGCTGTAGTTGGGCATATCGGTCAGCCACTGTCTCATGGTCCTCTCATTCTGTTCCAGAAGTCTGGCATCCGAACTGCGCATATATGAATGACGGCAGTACAGGATCCTGGCTGCCTCATAGTCCTCATCGCCCCTGCAACCGCAGCTTTCGCCGCAGGCAAAAGAAGATTGGACGGTTTCCCTTATGATATCCTTCTCTCCTCCAAGCTCCCGGAAAAGAATCTCACAGGCCTTGTAGGCGATATCCTGGTAGTTCTGCTTTACGGAAGATAATGCAGGATAGAAACTCTTACCCTCTCTGCTGTCATCGAAACCGGTGACTATGATATCCTGCGGAGCAAGGACTCCTCTGGCCTCCAGTTCGGTACACGCAGCCATGGCCATGATGTCATTGGCACATATGATCGCATCCGGCAGTTCCTTGCCGGAATCCAGGATCTCATCTATCAGCAGCGCGGTATATCTGTTTGACCATTTGCCGTATCCGTAATCCTCATCGGTGAACTCAAGTCCGTGAGCCTCGAATGCTTCGCGTGTGACCCGAAGTCTGGCGATACTGTCAACATGATCCGGTGTTCCGCCGATAAAGAAGGCCTTCTTAACACCGTGCACTTCTATTAAGTGATCAACAAGTTCGCGCATGCCCTCATCATTGCTCACGCATACGGAATGGACATCATCCATCTCGATACCGATGCTGACTACGGGTATATCCTTATCTGTCGCTCTTTTGCAGAGTTTCTGGGCAAAGCCTTCGGAATTGATGACCGCAGAGAACACTATAACCCCGTCATAATCTTCGGGATCCATCAGTTCATAGATATTCAGTTCTCCTTGCATCAAAGCAGCATGTTCGCTGTAAGAAGCGAAGCTTAAGAACACAAAGATGTCGAAATCTTCACGGGCTGCATATTCTTTTATTCCATCAAGTGCGGCCAGGAGCAGGTCATAACTCCAGCCGTTTGCGCATACGGCGATCTTCTTTTTCATAAGAATAATTATATATTAGAAATATATATGCTATCAATGTATGTTTATTGTTTCTTTTATGCAGCCTCGTCTAATACCTCTTCTTCCGTTTCAATCTCTATTTCCGGTTCGACATACTGCTCGTCAGCCTTTGTAATGGCCTCGGGATAGATCTCAACGAAGTCATTTTTCATGGAGATGGGAACATATCCCTGCTCCTTATAGCTCTCGGATTTTTCCTCCCAGTTCTGGGTCCCCCACTCGCGCACGTCATCATCCGCAACTACCATATACGCTTCCGAAGGATAGGGATTCCTGCTGTCGAGAGCATAATTCATCATGCTGGTATCGCTGCCACTGTTTCCGAAAGCAAGAACCGGATATCTGCCGATCTCCCTTTCCACCCAGATGGTCTTGTTGGCATTTAGGTTTTTCTGGATAAAACCGCCCGTAAATACCAGTTCGTCTCCGCCGGCATACTTATAATCCATGTTCGAACTGATGTCTTCATTTCCTTTGACCTTGACCTCGAACTCGGTTCCGATCACATGCTCGGGAGTGACATACTCACTGATAGGTGAATTGGCAACGATCGCTCTGGTGGTGGTTCGCTCGGTACCGCTGACCACGTAGATCGTGAAGCCGTTATCATAGAGATATTTCACGAGTTCTACCATGGGCAGATAGAATCCGTCGCAGTAGCGCATATTTTCAAAACTGTCGGTCTCTTTCCGGCCGAATTGAACAGCATAATCATACAGCTCATCTACCGTCATCCCGGCATAAGCCCTGGCGAAGTTTCTGGCGAGTTCTTCTCCTGCCGTATAACCCGGTCTGATCTCTGCGGCCGCTGCCTTGAGTTCATCAGATACTCTCTCGGGATGGTCGACAAGACAGTAATTGATGAACATCATCGTGTCATAATATGTGTAATAGGTTTCGCATGTGAGAGTTCCGTCCATATCAAATACTGCTATGCGGTCCTCTATCGGAATGAATGATTCGGGATTCTTTTCATCGGTAACCTTGGCAACATAGTTTCTCAGGCTCTCAGCCGCTTCGGAATCGGCTGCCCAGTACTGCGAAAGCGCCTGACTTTTCCTGTTTCCGCATCCGGCTATCCCGATACAGCAAAAGATCATCACTAAAATAACGAACAGTGACGATCTTATTGCTCTTTCTTTTCCGGCTTCATTTCCAACTGTCTTCATAGTTATGATTCAATCCTTCTGCATTGATAAATCGAGACTTGTGGGCGTTGATCGGCGAATAATGGCCGATATTTAATTGTAACATTGTTAATTTGATTTGTGCATTAAAACAGATATATATTTAACAGGTTAGACATATCGCGCAGACCAGATACATGATCAGCCATCCGAATGACTCGGTACCCGAATCCAGACCTTCAGAAATGAAGTTGAGAAGCTGTCCGAACAGGATTCCGAATAACGGGCAGCAGATGATGAAAATCTTTTTGATCGGGATCAGTCCCTTTAACACCATTCCGACCCATCCGATGGTAACGAAAACATCACATATGATCAGACCGCCCATAAGCGGAACCGCTATACTCTTGAATACCCGGATCACCATCATGGCAGATGCTGCGATATCGCCGGTTGCTTCCATACCCGCATTAAAGACTACCGGCAGCATGCAGATCCCGATATGAATGAATGCGAAATATAAGATGCCGCCCCAGTTGGCGATCTTGAAAAGACAATACAGTTTTGAATCTGCAACATCGTATTTGGTTTCCATTACCCTGAGAAGTTCCACGGCCGCGAATGCAAACATTGCGGCACAGATAAATCCAAGGATCGATGATGTTGCATATCTCCAGTCAGGAGCCACGTTCCAATCTATTCCCATATATGCATTCGGATCTGATGTCGTGCTTATCGTGCCGTATCCGAGCAGATAATCGCCGATGATCGCCAGTACCATCGCATAACAGCCAAAAAGTATTCTATGTTTTGATTTCATTTTGTTCGTCCTCCTGCCTATAGTTTAAAACCCACTCACATTTTTCGCTTATATCCGCTTCCATCTTCGTATGGCATTTTCTGAACATCAGGATAAGATGGACATCATCCCAGAGCTACATCAAGTGCCATCATGAGCGTGAAGCCGAGCGCGAACATGACCACGCCGATATTGGAGTGCTCGCCCTCGCACATCTCGGGGATAAGCTCCTCTACTACGACATACATCATGGCTCCCGCAGCGAAACTCAGCAGATAGGGCATGGCAGGGATGATCACGCTGGCCGCGATCACGGTCAGGATGACTCCGACAGGCTCTACAGCGCCTGATAACACTCCGTACAAGAATGCCTTCCCCTTGGAGTTGCCCTCAGCACAAAGCGGCATGGATATGATCGCTCCCTCGGGGAAATTCTGAATGGCGATACCAAGTGCAAGCGCCAATGCTCCGCCTGCGGTTATCATGGTGTTTCCCGATATAAAGCCGGCATAAACCACACCGACTGCCATTCCTTCGGGAATGTTATGAAGAGTCACTGCCAGCACCATCATGGTCGTCTTCTTAAGGCCCGCCCTCGGACCTTCAGCCTTCTCGGCATGCATATGCAGATGGGGTATTACGCTGTCGAGTAAGAGAAGGAACAGTATTCCGAGCCAGAATCCGATCGCCGCCGGAACAAACGAAAGACTGCCCATATCCGCTGCCTGCTCCATCGCCGGGATGATCAGACTCCATATGGAAGCCGCGACCATAACACCGCTCGCAAATCCCGTAAGTGATTTCTGGACCGGAGTGCTTAATTCCTTTTTCATGAAGAATACGCACGCAGCGCCCAGGCTTGTTCCTGCAAACGGTATCAGAATACCCGGTAAAAGCTCAGCTATCATACCGATAAATCCTCCCTTTAATTGATATATGTCTTTTGCGGCTCCATATTAAATGATATATGTATTTTTGCCGCTTTCCTTGGCAATATAGAGTTTCTTATCCGCCGCCTTATAAAGCGATGCAAAGTCCTTCATCTTATCTGAACCGGTGTTTATCTCTGCACCGAACGAGAGTGTGCACTTGACATCACCGCCCCTGAACCGCTTCGCAAACTCTTCCATGATCTTCTTTATCAGTTTCTCGATCTCGATGGGTCTGGTCACTCCCGGAAGATAGAACATGAACTCGTCTCCGCCTATCCTGCAAGGGATCAGCATTTCCTCAGGATAAGCCATCAGGATATCCGCATAGTCCTTAAGGACCTTATCGCCTCTCCTGTGCCCGTATGTATCATTGACTTCCTTGAAATTATCCATGTCGGAGATGACGAGAGTACCCGGGCGCTTGTCCGCGATCTCGAGGCTGACCAGATTGTCGAACTGTCTTCTGTTATATAATCCGGTCAGAGGATCATGGAATGCCATGTTCTCCGCCTCATCAAGCTGCTCCCTATGTTTCGTCGCATCAAGGAACCATATCGTATGACCCTGGATATACGAAGAGTGCCAGAGTTCTTCGACCTTTACTTCATAAACCCTGTCATCACAGTTGATCTCCGTGATCTTACCTTCCAGGATCTCCTTGATACTCATGTTGTCTTTGGCATTGGAATTGATCAGCATATCGCTTCCGAGGATATGCTGCGCCAGAGCATTAGTGAAAGAGACCACAAGTCTGTCATCGAGGATGATGACGCCCTCTCCGGCTTTCTCGAGAGCATTCTCACTGGCTATCGCTACGGAGTTTAAGGTACCGTATCTTCTGAAGCACACTGTCAGGAATATCGCCGCTCCGACGACTCCTATTCCGGGAACCTCATACCCGCCGGTGATCCCTGTTAAGGTGATCGCATACGGTATCCATATGAACATCGATGCGGCAAATATCAGCCCCACCCTCTTCCTCTCAAGTACCGATCCGTGGATCAGACTGTTGATCATGATGAAGAACAGTTCCAGGACTACTACAAGTATGAAAACCACCGACAGATAATAACCCGTGGCATGTATATATTCCGCTTTGGTATAACCCTCGAATGAGACCGCCCGGATCTCGCTGTAGAAAAATCCCGTAGTCCGGCTGCGGATGATCGTATAGGTAAGTGCGAGTGCCGAAAGAATATGAACTGTATAGATAAATGTGGGTATCCTGATGCGTCCGCATTCGGATGTAAAAACAAGCACCGCCACGAGCATCAGGAGTTCTCCGAAATACTCTATCGCCGCAGTAACGAAAAATGTCTCAACCTGCGATGCGAACAGCTCGGCGATGAATCCGACCATATAGAAGCTTTCCAGTACCAGGAAAGTGATGACCGCAGTCTGCATCCTGCTCGCACTCGTACGGAAGGTCCATACGATCATGATCAGGATGATGAACAGGCAGATGACATGAAACCACAGATAGATCTCGTGCTTGTCGACATTACCTGCGGCCAGATATCTGATAAAGGTCAGGACCAGCAGGTGCGCCGGATAAAAGATATAGAAAAAGAATCTGCCAAGGTGAAGATTGCCCTTCTCTCCGTTGTATAGCCAAATGACAGGCAGTGCCAGCACGAATCCCAGCAGATATGTCCTGTCATACCATGTCCAGCTCACCTGGGCAAATCTATAGACTCCGTTAAGCGCGGCTAAGCCGGATACCGAGAGGAGCGTAAGAACAGTTATCGCAACAAACCATTTTGCTTTGTTTTTGAAGGTCTTGCCGTAATAGAACGCAAGTGTGAAAAGCTGGGGCGTGAGCGGCCATCCGGCGAGGGTGATGCTTACCGCGAAGATCAGTGTCACCAGCAGGACCTTCTGCCATTTTTTCAGAGCCTTTCGCTCAAGTACCGTGAGCATCAGCAGGCTCAGCAGATGATCAAACAGGATGCTCTGTCTGTATCCGTATTCTTCATGGAAGAACAGATAAAACGGCACGATTGAGACAACCGTAAAAGTTGCAAGCCTGTTTAAGTATCTGCGCAGGCTGCGCGTCTTCCTGAAGCCTTCCGCGATGAAAAAACACATGATCGGTATCGTAAGCCGTCCGATGACATGTAAGACCTGCGCAAGCGGAGTCGCAAAATCCAGAAATCCCCATGCGATATGATCGGCCACCATGGCCGTGACGGCGATCATCTGGAGCTGTGATTTGTTTAACGAGATCCTGTTATTCATTAAAGCAGTTCTTTTACTTCTTCAGCAGTCATTTTTCCGTCCATGACCTTGAGAAGCATATCCATGTGAACATCACAGAGAGCGATCGAGTTACCGATCACGGCATCGATCTCTTTATAAAGGTCATCACCGGAAAGCTCCATCGGAAGCGGAGCCGTGATCATAAACGAAAGGAACTGTCTGTCCTTATCTATAGCATAGTTCCCGCAGGGAAGTGCATAGTTGATATATGACATTGCTTCAAACAGGTCTGCAAAATTGGCTCCTTTGAGATCATCCGCTATGGTGATCACCGATGAAAAATGCTGTACGGGTATCTCTTCATCGGGAATAGGCAGGAAGAAGCACTCTCCCAGAGCCTGAGCATCTCCCTCATATCCCATGTCATCAAGGACGATCCTTAAGATCGGCGGTTCGTTCTCTGCTTCAGGTTCTCTGATCATGGCTGCAATAAGCTCATCGTTCAGTGCCTCGCACATCCTGTCCAGAAGTTCCCTTCTGTCCTTTAAAATCTCTTCTTTATTCATAACGTCTCTCCTTTTATCTTCCGCTTATTTTCCTTGCAAGTTTATCCCTGTCAGGGAGCTTTTTCTTCGGATCGAATTTAAGTCCGAAGCCCTTGATCATCTGTATATATGCATCCTTTTCTCTGAACTCCCATTGCTCATTTTCATTAAAGAGCCTGTCAAGGAGCATATTCGAGTACTGCCGTCCTATACGGATATTCGCCGTTGCTACATCAGAGTATCCGGCTGCTGCCGCCAGTTTTCTTCTGAGCACATCTTTAAAGGCTTCTTCATTGTAGATGGTCCTGTTCTTTTCCCTGTATTTTTCTTTTACCTGACGGTAAAACTCTTCTACATTAAAGTAATTGTCAAAGGCCTGCGTCTGTATTTTCGATGTCTTATCCATACCCGTAGCAAGAAGCGTAAGTCCCAACCCCGCCAATGCACAGACGGTACCGATTCCCGGGAATACAACGCCTATCAGTCCCGCAGCACAGGAAGCGACTTTGACCGCACCGGTTGTCATCTTGTTTCCGGCATACTCCTTCGACAGGAAAAGCATATTCTTTTCATACCTTATCTGCCTCTCCTTCTTAATAGCCTCCTCCCGCTCCTTGGGTGAGAGCTTATCAAGATTCTTTTTGTCAAATTTTGTTTCATGTTTCTTTTTCAGGAGTTGCGCGGCGTTGTCGGCGTGCTGCTTGTTTAAGTGTCCTGACAGGATCTGATAACCGTTAACCGCCATACCTAAACCTGCAGTGACCGCTCCGGCGGTGGTGAGAGCAGTGGACTGAACAAACATAGTTCCTTCAAGGATACTTTTGGTATAATCCCCCATCCGCTGTCCTTTCTCCACAGCATCCCATATTCCTACGGCAACATCACCGAAATTCTTGACTATATTGGTTACGGCCTGTGCTATGTCGACCGCATGCATGCCGCCGGCATTCTGGGTAAGGTTATAGATTCCGCCGATCGCAGATATGACATTGCCGATAGCGGCAAGTTCGGTACCTATTACATTACCGCCCCAGAATTTGGCGTCTACAAGATGAGCATCAGACAGTCTCCAGGTCGCCAGATGAGACAGTCCGACTGTCCTGAAGCCTTTGTCGATCAGCTCTCCCGCTTTCTGGATGGCATTTCCGGAAAACTGTCCTGCCTTGCTTAAGCCTATGCCTACTGCCCAGGCATCAAACCAGCCATCCTCTTCCTTAATGATATTCAAAGGTTTTTGGCCTTTGTTTTTGTTCTTATAATCGGCTTTCTCTATGCCAAGCGTATCGGCATGATCTTTTTTGTACTGCTCGAGTTTCTCCCCGACTTCGTCATCCAGGATGACCATGCTGTTATAGTCGGCTTGGGCCTGAATCTTAAGCTCGGCTGCCTGATCTTCGAGTTTCTTCTTTTCTTTTTTGTCTTTGGTATCTTTAGCCCTCTTCGTTACTTCATACAGAGCCGAGAAATTGGTAAATGTCTTTTTCAGGAGCATCTGTCTTGCTTCGGCCAGTTCCACCAGTTTCCTCTGATCGGGCTCAAGAGCTTCCTTAGCTTTCTGCCTCTCTTCTTTTTGCTCCTTGGTCTCACGATCTTCCCGATATATGCTGCTGTAGTCCTGAATGACATCCTTGAAGGATTCATTGGCAGCCAGGGCATCATCGATCTTGTTCATGTATACATATGATCCGCCTGTCAGATGACCTATGAACTTCATTTTGGTGGACATTATCTGATCTTTAAAATCTTCAAGATTCGGAACATAAGAAGCAGACTGAGACTGAAATACATGCATCAGGTTCGGAGTCTTTCTTAAGTTTTTCTCTATCAGATAATAGATAAAAAGCCTTTCTCTCTTTGTCTTTCTGAAGAGATGAAGCACCATTTCCGCATGGTTATTCTTAAAGGATTTTTTGATCTTTCCGAGGAGGCCGCCGTTGTTGAAGTTTCTTGTCATCCACTGATCGATCTCATCTAAGCCTTTTAACTGTTCGGGCGTAAGACCCTGATCGATCAGATTGGGATCGAGTTTCTTCTCTTCCTTCTTTTCATCCTGTTCCCTTGCATACGCGGTGATTTCGTCCTCAAGGGTGACGCCTTTTTTCCTGTTCTTATTCAATGAGTCAAGCACACGGGCCTGCATCTTATAGAAATCATATTGCTTGATCGCATAAGGCCATGTATCCGGGCTCTGGTGAAGAGCCTTATACCGGCGTATGGTTTCTTCATAGGGCTGGAAAAACAGGAGTTTGTCCTTAACAACAGAGTCCTCCATGCCTTCTTTGTTGGCATAGTAGACTGCGAGAGAAGCGTACTGTTCATCAAGTCTTTTGATCTTATAGTCGATCTCCTTGAGTTCTTTTTTGCCGGTCGCCTTGACTATGCTCTCATCCTTAAACGGTTCGATACCTCCGGTTCCGCCCATCTGACGATCCAGGTCTCTGAAAAACTTTGCTGTTATATTGACGATCTGCTCGGATATATCCCGCCTTTCTGCTCCTTCTTTGCTCCACTTGAATCCTCTGTGGGTCTCATAATAGGCGGTGGCAGTCTCCGAAAGCCGGACCATGACAGCTCCGACTTCTTCCTTGTTGATCTCCTTCTTACCTTCCGCTACATCCGAAATGCAGTTAAGCGTAGTCTCAAGGGCATCCTTTAACTGCCTGAAGATGGCAGATCCTTCGCCCTTATCGTTATAGGACATTTCTACAACTTTTTGGTTCAGCCATTTGATCGGGTAAATAAGTGTTCTGTACGCCTTCCCCCCGGAATAGAACTCTTCGATGTTCTTCATATCAGCTTTATACTGATCTTTTTCTTTAGTCTGGCTTTTCTGCCATTTGCCGAAAGCAACGTTCACCTGCCTGGACACATTTAAAAACGTCTCCTTAAAGGCCTGATCGCTGAGTTCATTTTCCAGCTTTTTAGCGCCCCTCTTTTTTGTCTGAGGGATATTAACATCGATCTTTGAAAATGACGGCTGCGACTTAAAGAGATCTTTGGACTGTTTTATCATGCCGGTCTCTTTTTCGACCGGACCTTCATCTAACGAGATCTCTTCTGCCTGCTCCTTATCCAGTTTTTCTTCTACCGATTCATCTTCCGAAAAAGGATCTCCCCCGTCCATCATGGAAGTGTCGAGTATCGGGCCAAGTTCGGCATTTTCCACTTTCTTAAGCATCTTATCTGCTTTAGTTGTTTTTTTAGTGGAATATACCGGGCCGCCGTTTTTTCCTCCACCCATAAGCTGTTCTCCTTCCTTTGAGCATTAACTACAGGTAACGAACCATATCTATCGCCTGATAACCTTCTCTCTCGTCCCCCAGAAGTCTCCTTATCTCCTGAAGCCTCTCTATACCTACCGCCTGTATGCATATCTCCGCGATGTTGGGGTCCCTTAAGATCGTCATCACGCAGGAACACATAAGCGAGGTATAGGCATTTATGTCATTAACTCTCGGTGAAATATATATATCATTGATGAGAGCCTGTTTTGTCTCATTACGGACCAGACAGGCTGCCATTATCTTCCCGTCTTCCACATAGAAATTCGATAACTTCGGATCAAAATCCGCGGCATTTATCCTGAACAGACTGTCTGTGGTCTCCCGGTTAAACGAGTAGACTCTTTCATCCTTGGTATTCTTAACCTTATCGATCTTTTGGGATACACAATTTTTCTCCAGAACGGAAAGCCTCGAAAGGAGCTTGGAAGTACTGTAATACAGCAGCCACTCTTCTCCTGTTCCCGGCAAAAAATCGCAGGCCGTAGCAAACCTGAGCGACTCGAGAAGACTAAGCGAATTATCCGATATCTCCCTGTAAACTACATACTTGATCCCGGCCTTCGAAAGGCTTTTCATGGCAGTCTCAACCAGCGCGGAACCGATATCCTCTCTTCTGAAGCCGTCTTTTACAATGCAGTAATGCATGATCGCCGTTTTGGTCCTGTTATCGGCTACGGTAAACAGACACGCTCCCACCAGATCTCCGGACTCCTCATCGACAGCCCCGTACACGAACGGCTTCTTATCCTCCACCGTAGCGGCAATCTTTTCCGGGAAAAAGCTATTCAGCAATTCTTCGCTGCACGCGATCCTCTTATGTATCATCCCTCATCTCCCTTGAAGTCTAGAAATAAAGCCGCTTAAT
The DNA here is from genome assembly GCA_017620155.1 of Lachnospiraceae bacterium. Taxonomy (GTDB): domain Bacteria; phylum Bacillota; class Clostridia; order Lachnospirales; family Lachnospiraceae; genus XBB2008. The sequence goes on from JAFZQY010000012.1 coordinate 13,063, forward strand.
GATTCATCTGCGCTTCTGAATATGATCTCGTCTTTTATCTCAGCCTCGCTGCCAAGATCTTTTGTACAGTCAAGTACATTTCTGATAAACAGTTTTACGGCCGGCTCACTCTGCACATCAGACAGAAGCATGAAGCCCCCGTCATTCATGGCAAGCGCCGTGCTTCTTTCCGGCTTAAGTTCCGAGATGACCTTGGCGACCTTATCCCGATCCTGCGAAGCGGAAAGCACCACCGCACAATTAATATCAATATCATTCTTTTCCATGACCGAAGGCAGGATATCCAGAAGTTCTTCTTTGTAGAAGCGGGTCTCACGGTCCATATATTTAAGTCCGTTCTTCATGGAGCGGTATGTGAGATACAGCGATAATCCCGCGCACAGCGGAGAGATATCCGGCAGTCTCGGAATTTTGCCCGGAATCATTATGGTCAGGAAGAAGACAGTTCCGACAAGCCACGGAACAAAAAAGACATCAATCCTGAAGAAAACCGGCTGCTTTATCTCTTCCTGATAGCAGCGCATGAGACGGTAGGCACGGACCATATACGATGCGCCCAGAACGGTTGAGAGCAAAGCTGCAGCCATTCCCAATATACGATCTGCCTTAAACAGATTGCTGTTCGTATATGCAGTAATATCAGGATCTCGCATCATAAATGAGATGAAAACATATACTATATGAACGAGCAGTATTATGAACGGAATGAAGTACAGACGGTATTTTCTCTTTAATGTGTCTGCCGAACGGTAGAGCATGGCCTCCACAGCCATAAGCCACATGAGTGTGTAGATCAGATAAATCATGTCTTTGATATAAAATACCGCTGATACGATTCCCGTATTGATCAGTACGGATGAAAACAATATCAGAACCTTATGGATCACGCCAAGACATGCAAAAACCGCGGCGCTTATGCACAGTTTATTGACTCTGGAGTCCTCGATCTGATGAAGCTTAAGATATTCCTCCACCGGGATCATGGTAATGATGACCAGGATCAATCCCATAAAGGCAAAACAGATATCAAGCGGTGTAAGTATCTTTAAATACAGTTCCATCATTCACGGTCTCCTTCCCATCTCTCACCCTTAAATACTTCTTTTCCTTTTTGGTCAGGGAAAATATATGATGTAAGATCTCTCGTCTTTTTGTCATGTCTGCATATGAGGATCACGGTATCATCAGGATATTTCTCCGCAGCAGCCTGCGTGGAAAATCTGAGCATCAGAAGCATCTCTTTTTTGGCATCAAGGCCGCTGGCATACATGAGAACGGGCATCAGGATCCCGGAGGGTTTACGATGAACAAGAAATATCCCGTTGACCTTGCCGTCCGCCACTGTGCAGCACGATATCCCGGTCTCATACCACTCCATCGGAAGCATCGCGAGATCGTCATTTAATCCCGAAACGCCGCAGAACATGCAGTTAGTGATACCCTGCCTGAACTGAAGGAGGTTTAGTTTTTCCAGAGGGATCACATAAGAAGGTACCTTACCGGATGCAAAGCTTTTCGCGCGGGCCTCGCCAAGGGTTGTGTAAACATTCTGTCCCTCTGTCATGGCTCCGCTGAATCCGGTTTCCCTGAGGATCCTGCGGTCTGTCTCCGATGTATCCTCAAGTTCAAAGACGGATCTGACAGCACAGTCACATGATATCCTGAGGTAATATTCCGTCAGGAGCTCATCTTCTTCATCGTCTTCAGATATGCCGGATGCATCGCCTTTGAAGCATACTATCTCCGACTCCGTATCCTCCATACTGTCGGCATGACGGATGTTCCAGACTACCGCACCGGCAGGCTCATCATCGTCATCGTAAGAAGCAATCCCCGCATAATACTCTCTTCCTATGTTCTCGGCAATGTCTTCTCCCAGATAATCTCTGAGATCATCGATATTGTCTTCCGTGATATCAACAATCTGTCCCATAGATTCATGTACATTCCTTTCGTAAGCATAACGAAATAAAAGTGATCATTTTATTATAGTACAAAAGGCACTTCCTTCGCCAATAAATCCGCATTATTTACTCTTCATGATCGTCTTGATATTATAGTTATAATATTGGATCAACATTTTTGAATTATCTTTTTTCAGGGAGGAGAAGAAATGTCAAAAGCAAATTGGAAACCGGGAAATATGCTCTATCCTCTTCCCGTAATCATGGTCAGCTGTGCGAAAGAAAACTGCAAACCCAACATAATTACCGTAGCATGGGCAGGAACAATCTGTTCCGACCCGGTAATGGTTTCGATATCAGTCAGAAAAGAACGCTACTCACATGACATCATCGCAGATACCGGTGAATTCGTTATAAACCTCGTAACCGAAGATCTTGCGTTTGCTACGGATTACTGCGGCGTCAAGTCCGGACGCGACACGGACAAATTTGCTGACATGAATCTGACGCCCATCGCTATCGAGGGCGTATCCGCACCTGCAATCAAAGAGAGCCCTTTGAGTCTCGCCTGCAAAGTGACTGAGATCAAAGAGCTCGGAAGCCATGACATGTTCATCGCCGAAGTCGTCGGAGTCATGGTCGATGAAAAATATATGGATGAAAACGGAAAATTCGAACTTAACGATTCGAAGCTTGTGGCCTATTCACACGGGGTGTATTTCGGATTGGGCCAAAGGATCGGGAAGTTCGGATATTCTGTACAGAAGAAGCCTTAAAGGCTTCTTCTGTCAAATTTACTACTCGTATGGGTTGGTATACTCATCCGTCATATGCCAAAGCATCGATGTATCGTAATTCTCGGGCAGATGCACCCAGTTACCGCTGTCTGCTTCGATATACCAGGCTTCTTCTCCCATGTCGTATTCCATCCAGCCGTAGTCACCGTAATCGGAGGATATCCCCTCATACCAGTACTGCCACTGATATGGTGCTACGTCATCGTTATAATAAAACCAGCATTCGCTCTGACTGTCATACCAGTCCTCCCCGTCCAGATAACAGGTTCGTCCGATCTCCTCTACATATATGGAATTCTTTACGGAGACCGTTTCGTTTGAGGTGCCGACTGAACGAACTTTTGAGATACCCACTATTCCAAGTGCCGCAATCAGCATGAGAAAAGGAAGCGCCATGCATGCAACAAACGTGATCACAGCGATCTTACCGATGGCAGGTATTCCGCTCCAGATAGTCTTAAAGCCTCTGTCGCCGGTACTGCCGGCTGCGCCGCTGTATGGTTTAGGTATTTCTTCTTTATCAGTAATATCTATCGTGAGCGGGGCTCCGCATTTATCACAGACGGGCAGGTCTCCCTCTTTCCACTTATAAACCATATGGTTTCCGCAGTAGGTGCACTTCAGCATCGTCTCAGCGCCGACCATGACCATATTGTCATAATGCTGTCCGTTCTCGTCGTAATACCCTTCTTCAAAATACTTACCGTCCGGCGCTGTCCAGGCCTGGGGATAATAATCATAGTCATGCGAAGCGCCGAAGAAATGTCCGACCGATCCATGCGTCGCATTATTCCATCCGTACGGCTGTGAAGTGCGCGTACGATGATGCACGGTATTGCTCCGATAGTTGCCTCGCGCAGCTATGACAGACGGGCTGTGATGGCTCGTTGAATGGCTCGAGTGACTCGAGTAACTTGAATGGCTGCGACTGCTCGAATAACTGCTGTGATGAGATGAACTGTGCGAGCTGTGATGTGAGCTGCTGTGGTGTGAACTGCTGTGTCCGCTGGGTGGCATTGTTACTATCTCCTTCTTCTTACTTATGAATTCAGCAGGTGCTCGTAAAGAGCTGATCCGGCTTCCGATGATGCTTTTGCCGTGGGGTTGTCCGTTCTGTTGATCATTACGGTCGTGCACAGATCTTCCTTAAGAGAAAAACGCCAGTCTGTAAGGAAACCCTCGTTCCATCCGCCGTGACAGGCAAGCTCGGGACGGTTCTTATCCCCGCGGAATATGCATAGGCCGACATTGTCCTTGATAGGAGTCATCATACGCTCGGCGGTCTTCTTATTCAGGATGCCGCCTTCGCGATAACTTCTTCCAAGAGCGATACCTACAATGTTAAGCTCGGTAGGTGTGGTCCAGAAGCCTGCTGCCGCTCTCTCGGGATAATAATGGAATCCACGATTTGGATCTTCCTTAATACCGAGTTTCCCGCCGAATGCGGCGTTCGATACTCTGTCGCCGTCAAGAGGCTGGAAGTATCCGCTCCCAGTCAGGCCCAAAGGTTCTGCGACTTCCTTCACGAACGCGTCCGGTAGCGAAAGGCCGGTGATCCTGGTAAAAGCCAGTTCAGCCAGCGTGATGCCTCCGCCGGAATAGCGGTATTGCTTTCCGTATGGTCTGATCCTTCTGAGTTTCGGAGTATTGCCCTTGCCTGACAGAACATCTTCCAGAGAAAGTTCAGGGGCATCTGCCCTATATCCCGGAAAACCGTGAAGGTTGAAACCTGCAGTATGTGACAGTAATGCTGAAAAGGTCATGGGAATCTTAATGTAATCAGAAAGCACTCCCGAAAGGTCTGCATCAAGGTCTATAATCCCCTTATCAACATACCTCAAAAGAGTTAAGGCAAAGACCGGTTTACTAACCGATCCTGCCTGAAATAACATATCCGGATTAACCGGAAAATCCCGGCCGTAGCGACCGCTGCCTGAGCAGTAGACTTCCGTGTTTTCGCCCTTTGTGACAGCTGCGCTTACGCCGTACTTCCCGATTCCTTTTACCTTTAATATGCCGTTTGCATCCACGCTGTGGAACATGCTCATACTTATTAATTCGCCCTTCTGGCTCTGATCAGAAGAAAATCAGGCCGGTGAAGCAGATCATAATATTCCGGATATTTATTTAGCAGTTCTTCGGACGGTTCGGGTTCCGTGATCCTGTCGATCATGAATCCTTCTTCGACCAGACAATTAATGACCGTTGAGAACATCCTGTGATATATCAGTATATCATCAACAAACCATGTAGTATGCCTCTCACCTTCTATGCCGTAATCCGCGAGGTTTGCATACAGCTTATGCCCGCTTTCATCCTTCGTCCATCTATCGCCGCCGGGGTGGCATGTAACTATCGGATGCTCCTGCGAAAAAACAAATATGCCATTGGGAGCAAGCAGCCTGTGAACGTTCTTTATCACGCCTTTATAGTCTTCAACATAATGCATGGCGAGGGAGCTTATCGCCAGATCAAATTCGCCCTCTATCTTATCAATATCTTCCATGGGCATGTTTAAATATGTGATATTAGGATCAGAGTTCTTTTGCCCGGCCACTTCAAGCATTTTCTCCGAGATATCAACGCCGGTGACTTCTTTTGCGCCTTTTTCGATATACTCTTTGCAGTGCTCCCCTGTTCCGCACCCAAGGTCCAGTATTCTTAAGTCTGTCAGATCCGGAAGCAGAGCAAAACGCTCCGGGATCTCAAACAGATTATTTGCGTTCACCTCGCGCTCTCTGAGCTCCTGATATCCTTCAAAAAACTCCTCATTATCAAATATATTCTGTAAGGGCATGATCTGTCTCCTTTATCACGCTCGTATTATAGGGCATCCTTTGGACAGACTCTTTTACATTCCATGCAGAGGATACATTCCGTCCCGTTTTCACGTTTTCTTGAGTTGTCCGTTATCTTTACATCCATGGGGCATACCCGTTCACATTTTCCGCAGGATATGCATTTACTCTTGTCACACTCTATCCTGAACAGTGAAAAATAACTCATGGGTTTCAGAAATACAGTAATAGGGCAGACATATTTACAGAAAGCACGGTTATCCTTAAAAAGAAAGGCAAGCGCAATGCCCGCTGCATAATACAGCACATTACCGATTATGAATGCCAGGAACATGATCTTCTCTATATTTCCGACATGACAGAGGAACAACATCGCCACAAAAACAAGCGATAAAGCGAATGTTATATACCTTATCCATCCAATCTTTTTTCTCGGTGCACCTGAAGTCCTGTAAGGAAGGAAATCAAGCACCATGGCTGTCCAGCAGGCAAATCCACACCATCCCCTTCCGAATATCAACGGTCCGAATATCTTTGCTACCGCATAATGAATGGTTGCTGCCTCAAACACACCGGTAAACAGATAGTACCAAAATCCCTCTATCTGCATGTTTTCATTACATATAAGCCCCAGATATACCAACATATACGATCCGACAAGCAGCTGAACGATTCGCCTTGCATGCTTATATTTCCTGACAAACAAAAACAACCCTAAAGAAATGGATATTCCTATGTAGCTGAAATTGAAAAGATAAAAAAGATTGTCCTTTGTAAGCCACAGAGTAACTGCCAGTGTTTCAAATATAGCCAGCATCATTACCGGCAAAATATATTTCTTCATTTTTCTTCCTTTTTATACCTTTCCAAAGCCTCATCCATCTTGCGGTTTTCAGCATTTTCCTTTGCTCTGCTTATCACAACTGCTGCAGCAGAACAGATGCCAATTTAATTATATATTAGACCTATAATAAAAAAACAGACCTATGATTCACCCATCATCATGCATATCAGGATAAACTTTGCAAAGATTGACTTATTCTTCATTGTATTCAAGCAGTCTACCGACATGGCGCGTTTCAAAGAACATGTCCTTTTTGACCACAACGATGATCACTGTGACGATTGTGATCACTACCGTCTCAACGATCTTGGTTTCCTGAGTCATTGCGATCTTTTCCTGCATAAAGTTCACGAATAAATGGAATATCATGCATGCCAGTATGGATCTGTCGCTGGCCAGGTAAACCCAGGTGATGACAAATCCCATCGGGATCCCGCTCACAAAAAAGTTTATCACATACAGCGGATTGACCATCAGTCCGGCCTGATATGTCCCGCTGATGAAGATGAGCGGGAAATGCCAGAATGACCAGAGTACTCCGAAGACCATTGATTCCCAGAACCAGTTCATGTAGTTGCCGATCGAATCCTCGCAATATCCTTTCCAGCCGACCTCCTCAATGATCGAAGCGATTGCAATGGTGATAAACGCACTCGCCACTCCGACTCCGGTAAAGGAGAAGTCCTCCGTAAACGCAAACTGTTCGATTGACTGCCCAAACAGTAATGACAACAGTATCGAGCAGACGATCACGATCGCGAAGACTATAACGGCCCAAAGGACATTGAGCCACTTAACCTTATAGAATCCAATTAGTTTATTCTTCAGGTCCTGCTTGAGGGCTTCCGATCCCGACCGCATGATAAAAACCGTGGACACGACAGCAGGTGCGATCAGTCCGATCAGCATCAGCACCGGGCTTATCGTCTCCGGCAGGTATATAGCCGGTATCCAGAACATCCATGTAAAAAAATACGTCACTGCAAAGAACAGGATCGGTCTGTATCTGTATCCATTCGTATTCTGCTCACTCATTGCTTACCCTCCATTCCACTCTTGTCTATAAGATCATATATAAAGCTCATTGTTCCTTTTTCCGCACCGAGCAGTTTCTCTGTCATATCGATGAATACTTCTATATCACGCCCGGTAAACGCTCTGTCGTTAAAAGTATCATTACTGATCACAAGGAGCATCCTCACACGCTCCGGTATGTTGTCGCAGACAAAGATTCCCTTATCTACGCCCTCTTCGACAGTCTCTGATAACAGCGGTACTATAACCTCGATCAGCCTCCTCCTGACCTTGTCGTGCATCATCACATTCTCAGGTCTCATAAGAGCATCGCTGATGGGCTGTTCGGTCTTGGCCGGTTTGATCGAAGTGATGATCCCGACTATCTTCTGCGGCACCGGAATATCTGCTTCCAGGATCTGCTTTGCCACATCCGTCTCGCTTTCGATCATCATATCTATGACTTCTTCAAGCATCTGTTCCTTACTCGAAAAATAATAATAATACGTGCCTTTGGCGATCTGTGCGGTCTCTATGATCTCATCCACGCTCGTATTCTCATATCCGCGTGAAAGGAACATTTCATAGGCGATCTTCAACAGTTCCTGCTTCCTTTTTTCTCCCTTTCGCATCTTTATCCCTCCATAACCGACTATTGGTCGGTTTTTATGATACAGCACCCCCGCTTTCGGTGTCAACATCTTTTTCGACTTTTAGTCGGTTTTTGTTTCGGCTGAGCGAAAGCCCCGTCGGCGGCTCGTCCTCCTCTCAATCCGAACATACAAAAAAAAGGAGGCTGTGCGTTGCACAACCTCCTGTCAGTTCAGGTGGACCCATGCGTGAAGTAAATGAACTCTTACTCCATGTTTTTGAGGGCCTCGTCAAGCGGTATCCTCTTTATCCTGAACAGGTCGATCACGGACACAAATGCATATCCGATCAGAAGATAAACCACAGACAGTATCATCGACGAAACTGACATATAGAATACAAAATAACCGTCAAACCTCAGCAAAAAGGATTTAAACACCCAAACCATCAGATAATATCCTGCCGCAAACCCGATGATCGAAAAAAGGATGACCACGATCGCTGTAGGAATTATATACAACCTTCCTATCTCTCCCGTTCCAAAACCGAGGATCTTGACCATCGAAATGGCATGTTCGTTTCTCTCGATGATTATCTTGGCAAGCAGGTAAATAAGCGATGCCGCCAGTATGACGAGCGCATACTTAAACACATCGATTATTTTGCCGAAAGAATGATCAAGCTGTACCGCTACCTTCTGAATATCGTCTTTCGTAATGACAGTCGCTATATACTGATCATCGATATCGGTTATCTCGGAGCGTGAGAAATAACCCGAAAAGTCTCCGGTCTTTTTATCAAATACCGTGTTGAAGTCATCCTGATCCATGAAAACGGCTATCCCGCCGTCATAATCGACCACTCCTACTACCTTAAAACTGTATGACTTATTCTCATATTCGGCATGAAGCGAGATGGTATCTCCCGAAGAAAGGCCGAATTTCTTGGAAAACGCACTGGAGATATAAACATCTTCCGTGGTGGTATCACTTCCGAGACTCACATACGAACTGTCTTTTATGATACCATAAACCGTCACGCCTTCATCCCCTCCGGTCCCCATTCCTTCTCGGAACGTCACGGCCTTCTTGGGGTACAGAAGGCTTGCGGCGCTGAATCTCTCCGCTGTTTCCTCGGAAGTTTGTATCGTTTCACCGTCATCGTCTGTGCTGCTCATCAGCATATACTGATAATCCGCAAACATCATGTCCGCCGCATTGTCGGCATAATGGTCGAGAGAATCCGGCAATCCGAATGCAAAGCACATCATGAGTTCGATCAAAACGACGCCGAAGATCAAAACAAGATAATTGGGCATATTCTGAAAAAGAATCCTCAGACGGAATCTTCTTAAGAAGGACCACCTCGGCAGCCTGACAGCCTTGGACTTCTTATTCTTCGTAAGGTCGTGCCTCAAAAACCGCAGCGGACTTATCTGCAGTTTCGTTACTATCACGAACAGATTGATCAGAAACATGAGGATAAGAGGTATTACAGTAGTCTTAACTATCGCGTTGTTACTCCATACAGGCTTGCAGGACGGCAGACTGTAGCTGTCGTAATACAGTTTGACCGCGACATCGTTAAACGCCGTATATCCGAGTATGTTACCAATGATCGCGCCTATGATAGTTACGATTATCGGCATCGACATATAGTGAAATATCAGTTCTCTTTTGCTGTATCCCGAAGCGCGAAGCGTACCGATGACCGTACTCTCCTTGTCTATCGTATTGCTTATCGTGATTGCAAAGATAAAGGCGATAACCCCGATAAGGATATAACACAGTATGGCGGTTCCCGCAGAATCACCCTCAATATCCGAAACGGCGAAATTACTTGCCTGAGCCATATATTCAGGGAGATAATCCTCAAGTTCCACATCATTCACAACTGTCTGAGTTATCAGCGCTTTAAGGAAATCTTCGGAAGTGTCGGCAAGCTGCGTTTTGGACTCCGGTCTGTTTTTATAGAAAAATGCGTAATTGTAATGAATCCTGGAAGAAAGCTTATCAAATGCTTCCGGAGTGAGCATCGCCACATCAAATCCGAATGCGTCGAACATCAGATCCTTGTTGGATTCGTGCAGAGTCAGATAGTTGACATACGAAATGAGGCCTACTATCTCATATTCTTTGCCGCCTACCGTGATATGATCGCCTATTCCGACGCCGACATTATCGGCATGCATCCTGTCGATTGCTATCTCGTTTTCGTTCTGAGGCGCACGTCCTTCATTGAATGATGCCTTGTCTACTTCGGAATCGCTCTTGAAAATCCTGACATTGGCATCCGTGATTCCGTCGCCATCATAGTCTTCATCTTCTTCTCTGTAGAAGTGCTCATGAATATCGACCGGCACAGCCGTAAATTCATCATTCAGATTGTACCTGTCAGCTATCTCTTCCCATTCTTCGTCGACAGCTTTTACAACTTCTTCGTGAGCCTCATCGTATGCTTTGGCTACGGCATCCTTGTATTCTTCAGATTCTTTTGCTTCTTTTACAGCCTCATCGAATGATTCTTCAATCGCAGTTTCTATCTGCGACTTGATTGTCTCTTCATCGGTGATCCCGTACGCTTCACACTGAACGCGGACCGCTTCTTCGATCGATTCGGTAACCTTGTTATTCAGTTCCTCCTCGATAGCATCAGCGACCTCTTTGTCTGCTTCTTCATATCCTTTTTCGATAAAATATGATCTGACATCCGCTGTTTCGCCTGCGGATACTGCATCAAGCATCTCCTGCGGTGCCCGTTTCGACAGTTCAAATCGTCCGTCCTCGAGATTAAGTTCTTCTCTTCCGCTGTATATGGCTTCCAGCATACTGTCGTGTCCGATATACATGCCGGAGATGACTCCGATCATCACAACCATGAATACTATGATGACAAAATACTTATGCCAGTCGGATCCAAGTTCCCTGGGTATTCTTCTGATAAGAGGATTTCTCATTTTTCTCATGTCTGATCCTCCTTACCACTCGAGCTCTTCAGCTGAAATCCGATTCTCGTTTATGTCGTTATGACGTACAACACCGTCCCTCAGTTTGATCACATGATCGGCCATGTTTTTGATCGCCTCGTTATGTGTCACCATGATGACCGTCGTTCCGAACTTTCTGTTGCAGTCTTCGATAAGCGTCAGGATTTCCTTGGAAGTTTTATAATCAAGCGCTCCTGTCGGTTCATCACACATGAGAATATCGGGATTCTTTACGACTGCTCTTCCGATGGAAACTCTCTGCTGCTGTCCGCCGGAAAGCTGATTGGGATATTTGTATTTATGATCCTGAAGTCCGAGAGTATTCAAAACTTCTTCGACGTCAAGCGGGTTATCAGAAAGATACGCCCCTACCTCAATGTTCTCCTTGACGTTAAGATTCGGGATCAGATTGTACATCTGGAAAACATATCCGAGATGCTTTCTCCTGTACATCGTAAGCTGCTTCTCATTCATCTCTTCAAGTTTGTCACCGTTTATGCTCACGAAACCTTCATCGGGGACGTCGATCCCGCCGATGATATTAAGGAGTGTGGACTTTCCGGAGCCGGACGGTCCGAGCAGCACACAGAACTCACCTTTATCAACCGTGAAGTTCATTCCTCTTAAAACTTCCTGTTTTGCTTCTCCTTCGCCAAAGCTTTTTTTCAGATCCTTGATCTCGAGAAAACTCATTTCCTGTCTCCTTTCAAATTGCCTGCCCTCAGTTGTTTTTCCGGAACCGGTCTTGCTGCTTTTTCTGCAACGCAAAAGACCGGATATGCATTAGCCATATCCGGTCTCATTATTCCTGTTTACTAAGGGGTTAATGACCATGTATGACTATGCATACATGAGTCTCGCAATTTAAAACAAGCCAGGCGACTATCGCCAGGATGTTGACTTGCTACTCTCTCATAATGAAGATTCCTATTGGAGATCCATTATGAAGAGCTTGCTACTCCCCCATGGGTTCCATTGATTATATCATTGTGACTTTTTTGAGTCAACCCACAAAATTCCATTTCGCCAATAAACTCCTTCATCTCTTTAGCAATTCTTTCAGATTCAAACTGATGCAAATAATGACCGCAGTCAAGTTCGACCAGTTTTCCAAAGATTGAGGCATCAACCAATTCCTGATGCGTACTCTTCCAATATTCATAATTACTGTTTTGCGTTGAAATAAATTGTAATGTTGGAGTATTTGGAAGTGCTGCGGCATTGATCTCCTCACATACTCTGCCAATAGCATCATTTTCACGACATACTGTATCATTAGCCAGATTTTTGCAAACTAAAGCCGTATACTGCTTTACCTCTATATCTGAGTAGCTTTCATCAAAATCACTGATTGTCATAAAGAAGCGATTAATTCCAATGAACTTTACTGCCTTATTCAGGTTGATCATCGACTTTTGTGCAAAGCTTTCTTTTATTTCTGCCAATCCAGAGTAATTTGCAGATGACATATCAAGACCCACTATCGCTTCTACCTCGTCCGGATACTTTTGTGCCCAGAGTGTTGCTTCCAATCCCGACAACGAATGCGGGCACAGTATATACGGGCCTTCTATTCCCATCTTTTCAAGTGCCTCTCTATCCTGACGCAGTATGGTATCAAAATCCCTTTCGCCATCAATCTCATCACTGAACCCATATCCGAATTTCTCAATCACAACGCACCTGTAATCATCACGGAGTTTGGAATACAATGGTCTAAAATCGTAGATTGGCGATTCTGTCCCCCAACCGGACATGAAAACAATTGTGTGTTCGCCGTCACCTTCGACATAGATGTTCATGTTGTGGCCATCAACCTCTACGAATTCACCGGGATGGTCTGCCAACAATTCCTTTTCCTGACTAATAGCAATTGCATCCCATACTTTTACAACAAATAAAAACAGTATAAGGACCAGCAATATCCCCAGTAGCACTCGCCCAATGATTTTCAATATCTTTTTCATTATCTTTTCTCCGTATATACATTAAACTGCAAGTCATTTCAAAAACGCCTTTACAGCATTAACAAATTCCTCAGGTAATTGTCCCTGCGGGGAGTGACCGCAGCCCTCCACCTGATAGAATTCTACTTTAGGAGCGGTGATACTATCTGCATATTCTTCAACAAGCCCCACCGGAGTGATCCAATCACATGAACCCGATATAAAGAGCACCGGCATTTGATATGTATCATTTGTTTCAAGAGCATTAAAGTCCATCATGTAGGAACCAAGAGGATCTTCCACAAGCTTATTGTACTCTGAAAAATCACCCATAACCGCTCTCATCTGGACCATGTACCATCTGATATCATCAACACCGGCTATGGGACTCGTAAGACCGGCCATCGTTGAAATATCCTTTGTTACGGTCTGCGGATGGTACTTTGAAACTAAATTTCTGAGGTTTATGAGATTTGCGATGCTTTTATCAGACATAAATTCAGCATATGCCTTTTCCATCTCTGAAGTATCATCCCCCTGTTCCCGAGCTGTCTTAAGGGCGTCTTCATATGAGTATGTTTCTCCATAATAATCCTTTTCGTTAACACACTGGCCGACACCAATATATGCAGATACCTTTTCCGGATGAGCCAGAACATATCTGCTTCCGAGCATACTCCCGTATGAATGTCCGAGGATAATTACTTTTTCCTGTCCAAACCTGTCACAAAGATAATCCGTGAGTGCATCAAGGTCCTTAAGCTGCTGATCAAACGTCAGTGTCTCGTTATCCGGATCCGTATCAACATTTCTATAATATGATCTGCCACAGCCGCGCTCATCCCAGCTCACAACCGTGTAGTCATCGGTAAGATAGTCCTGCCAGCAATAGTCAATATACGTTGTGGGTGCCCCCGGCCCCCCATGAAGCGAAATTATAACGGGATTAGATGCATCCTTTCCGATAATGCTTATGTATTCCTCCTGATCGTTCAACGTTACATAAATCTGCTCATTCACGCCGTCTTTATAAGCGATCGCATGCTTCAACTGATTGATATTCCTGCCGGCGATAAAGAGGACGAAGGATCCGCAGATCAGCACGAGAAAAAGGATCCCTATCCCCTTCAGGATTCCTAAAATGATCCGGACCGGCATCTTTTTCTTTTCCTTAGGACCATATACCTCTTTACGATGCTGAAGATGGATTCCGATATGTCCAACACCCAAAATAAGCGATCCGATAAGCATAAGGATATTTCCGCCATAGATTCCGAGCAGAAAAAAAGCAACGACCGGGAGCGTTGCTCCTGCAACCGGAATCCCACATATAGAACTGTAGAAGTCTTTCATGGTCTTTTCGCTTCTGAAATATCTCACCCAGAAAATCTCATATAAAACCATACATAGAAAAGACAGAACGATCACTGCACTCCAGAAGTTCCAGCCTTTAAAGTTGAAATCAGAGAACAACAATGCCACCGGAGTGACGATGAACTCACCTGCTCTTTCCAATGCAAGCAGAAACTTATTCTCATTAACAACATATCTGTCATAGTCAGCAGGTTTGTTCTTGGTCCATATGATATTTGGAACAAGGAGCATAACGATCCAGATCAAACCTATATAAGAGAATCCAAAACTCATAATTCGTAGTCTCCTTCCCTAATATTACCGAACAAGGAAATATTTTACTTCTTTACACTGTCAGCTCTTGCGTATAAAGTTTTTCTTCCGGCCCCAATACGAATAAGCGTGCCGTCATCAACAAGTTTTTTTAATGCGGATTCAACAGAAGAACTACCCAAACTCGGGCAGGATACCAAAACCTCCTGTTTGGAAAACTTCCCAATTCTCTCGCTAACGTATGCCTTCACTATGTCATATGAAGTACTTTTGTTTCCAGCCTTTTCTACAACAGTGATCCTATCTTCAAACTCACGATAACAGGAAAGTATCACTCCAAGCATATATTTTATAAACGGCTTCGGATCGTTCTTTTCTTCGTGCCAGCCTTTATCTGCTTTCTGCAAAGCATCATAGTAGG
>JAFZQY010000013.1 GCA_017620155.1 Lachnospiraceae bacterium
GGATTCCTACGAGATGGGAATCGCCGTACAGAAAGTATACGACTTCATCTGGGAGCAGTTCTGCGACTGGTACATCGAGATGGTCAAGCCCAGGCTCTATGCTACCGATTCGGCAGACAGCCATATCGCGGCTCTCTGGACTTTGCGTACGGTACTCATCGGAGCGCTTAAGCTCCTTCATCCTTTCATGCCTTTCGTAACTGAAGAGATATTCTGCAACCTTCAGTCCGATGAGGAGTCGATCATGATCTCCGACTGGCCCGTATTCAGGGATGAGTATTCATTCCCCGCTGAGGAAAAAGCGATCGAGACCATCAAGGAAGCCGTAAGAGGAATAAGAAACGTCCGCTCCGGCATGAACGTTGCTCCTTCCAAGAAGGCTGCAGTTTACGTAGTGAGCGAAAAAGAAGATATCCGTAACATTTTCGAAGAGGGCAAACTGTTCTTCGCAACTCTCGCCTATGCTTCCGAGGTATCGGTTCAGTCTGATAAGAGCGGTATCGCAGACGACGCAGTCAGCGTAGTGATCCCCGATGCCACCGTTTACATTCCTTTTGCGGAACTGGTTGACATAACTGCGGAGATCGAGCGTCTTACCGGAGAGGAAAAGCGCCTGACCGGAGAGATCGCGAGATGTAACGGAATGCTCTCCAACGAGAAGTTCATATCCAAGGCTCCCGAAGCCAAGATAAACGAGGAAAAAGAAAAACTGGCGAAGTACACACAGATGCTCGAGCAGGTTAAAGAACGGCTCTCGCAGCTTAAGTGATCCGCCGGTAAGGCAGGGCCATGCCTACATATGTTGAAGCGGTAAATCAAATATACGAACTGCCCAAGTTCACTTCCAAGCACTCGTTCGAAGAGGGGCGTATGTTCCTCGATAAACTGGGTGCACCGGATAAGAAGTTTAAGATCATTCATGTGGCAGGTACCAATGGTAAAGGCTCCGTATGTGCATATATGGAGTCTATACTTATGCATGCGGGATATAAGACCGGATGCTTCATCTCTCCGCATCTGGTCGACTGCAGGGAGAGGATCAGGATAAACGGATGCATGTGCTCGGAGGAAGCCTTTCTGAGGGCTTATGAGAAGATAGATGCGCTTGGAAAAAAGCTCTTTGTTCCGACTTTTTTCGAGTATCTTTTTTTCATGGCGATGTTGATCTTCGAGGAGGAGAAGCCTGACATCGTGATCCTCGAGACCGGACTCGGGGGGCGGCTCGATGCCACGAACCTCGTATCGGACAAGCTCGCAGGCATCATCACATCGATCGGCTTGGACCACACCGAATACCTGGGTGATACCGTAGAAAGTATCGCGTCAGAGAAGGCAGGGATAGCAGCTTTAGGCAGGCCTCTCATATACTGGGATGACACCCCGGGCGCATCTGTGATATCGGATGCTGCCAACAGGCGTCAATCTGTGGAAATTGCACTATCAAAGTCCGTGATCTCGGATGTTCATAGGGACAATCGCGGTATTGATTTTTGCCTGCGTTATAAGTATGATAGTTATATCTGCCCGCACGTGAGCACACAGGCTCTGTATCAGGTGGAAAACGCCGCTTTGGCGGTATGTTCGCTGGTCAATATCCCTGAATTTGAAGGACATATCACGGAAGATGATATCCTCGAAGGATTGCGGGGGATGACATGGCCCGGCCGCATGGAAGAGTTAGAGCCCGGCATTTTTCTTGACGGTGCCCATAACGAGGCGGCTTTTACCGCTTTCTTAGGCAGTGTGAGAGAAGACGGCGCTTTACGCAGACTGCTCATCTTCGGATGCATGCGCGACAAGGATTACCGCTCGGAGATCGGGCTTTTAGCCGGGAGCGGACTTTTCGAGAAGGCCGTAGCCGTTAGCATAGATTCCGCGAGGGCCGAAAGCTGCGATGTGATCGCGGATACTTTTGAAGAAATGAACATGCCCGTGATCAGGGCACGCGATGCTAAGGAAGCGTTGGATATCGCCCGTGATCATGTGAAGAATAAAGATTCATACGCCTACATCGCCGGTTCTCTTTATCTGGCCGGTGAGGTGAAAGGGTTAATATAATGATAGATTTTGACGAGGAACTTAAGAAATTTCATCCTTCACTCGAAGTCGAAGATGTGAGGGAGGCCATATATAACCAGGATCTGACCGATATGGCGGATCTGATAGTTTCGATGCTCAAGGAAACGGATAACAGCCGCAAGAAGCAGCCGGCTGATTCCGGACAAACGCCCAGAACATAAGAAAGGTGCATTCAGATGATCTGTTATAACTGCGGATGCGATCTTTCAGAGCACGATTTTTGCACCGGCTGCGGAGCCGATGTTTCTCAATACAAGAAGGTAATGTTCATCTCCAACCGTTTCTATAACGACGGACTGGAGTGCGCCAAGGTTAGAGATCTGTCGGGTGCAGTGACTTCACTGCGTCAGTGCCTGAAGTTCAACAAAAACAATATAGAAGCGCGTAATCTGCTTGGGCTGGTATACTTCGAAACGGGAGAAGTTGTAGCAGCCTTAAGTGAGTGGGTCATTTCGCAGAATATCCGTCCCAAGAAGAACATCGCCAATGATTATCTCGAGATGATCCAGTCCAATCCGGCGAGATTCGATACGATCAATCAGACCATCAAGAAGTACAATCAGGCGCTTAAGTACTGCGACATGGATTCTACGGACTTAGCGATCATCCAGCTCAAGAAAGTACTTTCGCTTAACGAGAAGTTTATCAGGGCGAGACAGCTCCTTGCCCTTCTGTATATCAACTCCGAGAGATGGGAGGAAGCCAAGGCTCAGCTCATCAAGTGCGCGAGCATAGATACGGGCAACACCACGACCATGCGCTACCGCATGGAAGTCGATGAGATGCTCACTCCCGTTGACGGCAACAGGGCTAAGCGCATCAGGAAAAAAGAAGATCCCGATATCATCAGATTCAAATCCGGAAACGAAGATATCATTCAGCCTGCAGTCAGCCGCTCAAGCAGCGGTCTGGGCATAATACTTAACCTGATGCTCGGCGTATGCATAGGTATCGCATGTGCATGGTTCATCATCATGCCGGCGCGGGTCAATCTGGCGGCCGAGGATTATGAAGCCAAGATCAAGTCCGTGAGCGAACAGCTCGATGCCAAGACTGCGGAGATAGAGGACTTAAAGAGCCAGCTTGAGACTACCAAGACCCAGCTTACAGAGATGCAGGAAGAGATGGAAGCCTATGAAGGGTATGACGGATCCGTTAATTCGCTCTATGCTCTCATCCAGGCGGCCGATGCTTATCTGTCCGATCCGGAAAACATCCAGGCGGTTGCGGAGTATCTTGATGCCGTTAAGGTAGAGGAACTCGGTGAGGACTCACAGGAGGCTCCGGTAAGCCTTTACAACACTCTGCTTTCGGTGGCCGGACCTTCCCTTGCACAGAGCTTCTATGATACCGGATATGAGGCATATTCATCCGGAGATTACGAGGTGGCGATAGCCGATCTGTCCAAGGCATATCAGTATGATCCGACCAACGGAGACGCGCTCTATTATCTGGCACAGAGCTATAATCACTCGGGTGATGAGGCTCATGCGATCCAGATGTACCGTAAGGTTACGGACGAGTTCCCCGATACGGAGAAAGCGGCCAAGTCGCAGGGATATCTTGATCAGCTGACAGGAAGTAATGAATAAAAAATATTCGATCGATATGTGCTCGGGAAACATTATCGGGAAGATGCTCATTTTCGCTCTTCCCCTGATGCTCTCGAGCATTTTGCAATTATTGTTCAATGCTGCCGATGTCATCGTAGTCGGAAGATTCGCGGGTGACAATTCTCTGGCGGCAGTGGGTTCCACTACATCTCTCGTAAATATGCTCACCAATGTCTTCCTCGGACTCTCCGTCGGAGCCAATGTCATGGTGGCCAGATATACCGGAGCCGGCCGTGAAAACGATGCATCGAAAGCGGTTCATACGGCAGTCACTCTTGCTATCTTAAGCGGTGCGATCCTGACCGTTATAGGCGGTCTCGGCGCCAGGCAGATCCTTACATGGATGAAGTCGCCTGATGAGGTCATAGGCCTGTCGGCTCTGTATCTTCGCATCTTTTTCCTCGGGATGATACCCAACATGCTCTATAACTTCGGCGCCGCCATCCTGAGGTCCATAGGAGATACCAGGCGGCCTCTTATATATCTGTTTGCAGCAGGGATCATCAACGTTATCCTAAACCTCATCTTCGTCATAGTTCTGCATATGGATGTGGCAGGCGTTGCTCTTGCCACGATCATTTCACAGACGATCTCCGCGGTGCTGGTCATCAGATGTCTCATCCTGGAAAAGAGCAGCGTCCATCTGGATTTTAAGAAGCTGGGGATAGATAAGAAGATCTGTAAGGAGATACTTCGCATAGGTCTTCCAAGCGGCGTTCAGGGACTTCTTTTTTCCATGTCGAACGTGATAATCCAGTCATCTGTAAACAGCTTCGGAGCGACTGTCGTTGCGGCCAATTCCGCAGCCGCCAATATCGAAGGATTCGTATGGGTATCGATGAACGCCTTCCATCAGGCAGCGGTCACTTTTACGGGCCAGAACTATGGTGCGGGACAGTTTAAGAGGATACCTCTCGTCATGAGAGATGCTCTCATATGTGTGATCCTGACCGGAGTGATATTAGGAAGGGGCGCGCTTTTCTTCGGACCTCAGCTCATGAGCCTGTATACATCGGGTAGCGAGGTCGTGACGCTCGGACTTGAGCGCATCAAGTGGGTCTGCGGACTATATGCCCTGTGCGGGATGATGGATGTCATGGTCGGGATGCTGAGAGGCATAGGATATTCCGTCCTGCCCATGATCGTGTCTCTTATCGGCGCGTGCGGACTTCGCATCATCTGGATCTTTACGCTGTTTCAGACAGAAAGATTCCATAAGCCCACTTTCCTGTATGTGACTTACCCTGTCAGCTGGGCCATAACCTTTATGATGCATGTGATCTGTTTCATCGTAGTCTGGAGAAGACTTAACCGTAAGATATGAACATACACATCTCAGTGCGTGCTCTGGTAGAGTTCCTATACAGACACGGTGATATAGACAGTACTTCTCATGCGGCCTCTGAAGACGCGATGCAGGTCGGCAGCCGCATCCACCGCAAGATCCAGGCCATGATGGGACCGGGATATCGTGCGGAGTATCCTTTGAGTTTTACCTTTGATACAGAACTTTGCAGCGTGACCCTCGAAGGCCGTGCCGACGGGATCATGACAGATGAGTGCGCATATATCCCGGATATAGTGATGAACGCGAGCGGCGATCTGCCTGCGATGAGGCGGGCTGATGTAGTGATCGACGAGATCAAGTCCACCGTGCGAAATGTAAATAACATGACGGACCCTGAGCCCGTGCACCTTGCACAGGCTCTCTGCTATGCGGCCATATATCTGATGCAGGAGGACTTACCCGACATCGGTATCCGCATGACCTATGTGACGCAGGAGACCGAGGACATCAGATACTTTGATTCCTATTACACATCCGAGGAGATAAGGGGCTGGTTCAAGGATACCTGCGATGCTCTGGCCAGATGGGTGGACATGCAGGCTGAGTGGACAGAAATAAGACAGGCATCGATCCAAAATCTGGAATTCCCCTATGAATACAGACCCGGTCAGAGAGACTTGGTCGAGTATGTCTACAGGACCGTGTATCACGGCAGAAAGCTCTTCATCGAAGCTCCCACCGGTACCGGCAAGACCCTCTCTGTTCTCTATCCTTCGATACGGAGCATGGGCGAAGGCCGCGGCGACAGGATCTTCTATCTGACGGCAAGGACCATAGCCAGGACCGTTGCCGAAGAGAGCGTATCCATACTTAAGTCCAAAGGCCTGCGGTTTAAAAATGTGACCCTGACAGCCAAGGAGAAGATCTGCTTTCAGGAAGAGCAGGATTGTAACCCCGAGAAATGTCCCTATGCAAAAGGACACTTCGACCGGGTAAACGAAGCGCTCTTTGATCTGGTCACATCCGAGGAAGCCTATCCCAGAGAGATAATAGAAAAATACGCCGGAGAGTATGAGGTATGTCCTTTTGAACTGGGCTTGGATCTAAGCCTTTTCTGCGACTGTATCATAGGCGACTATAACTATGTGTTTGATCCTAACGCCTACCTTCGCAGGTTTTTTGCGGAAGGACGGGACGGCAATTATATCTTCCTGATCGACGAAGCCCATAATCTCGTAGACCGCGGTCGCGAGATGTACTCTGAGTCGATCGTCAAGGAGGAACTCCTGGCCGTCAAAAGAGCCTGCTCCAAATACCAGCCCGCGATCGCGAGGAATATAGAAAAGTGCAATAAGGACATGCTAGCGATAAAGCGCGCAAGGGGCTCTGCTCCCGATTCGGCTCTCGTCGTCATGGATGTCGTAGGCGACCTCGCCGGACATCTGGACAGATTAAGGCAGGTCTGCAGCGAGTACCTCGCCGACCACAAGGACGGGATAGGCCATGAAGAGATCCTGGACATGTATTTCAAGGTATGCAATTTCCTGAACATATACGATCTGTTAGGCCCCGATTACTGCATATATAACGGCTTTAACGATGATAACAGCTTCTTTGTCAAACTGTTCTGTGTGGATCCTGCGCGGAACTTAAGTTCATGCATGGACAAAGCCATAGGCAGCATTCTTTTTTCCGCGACTCTGCTTCCGATCCAGTATTACAAGAAGCTGCTCGGAGGTACGCCGGAAGACTATGAGGTCTACGCCAATTCGGTCTTCGACCAAAGTAACAGGCTGCTCATACAGGCGACTGACGTGACGAGCAGGTATTCGGGCAGGACGCGCGCCCAGTTCAAGATGATGGCCGAGTACATATATCAGATCTCATCTGCCAAAACCGGGAATTATATGGTCTTTGCTCCGTCATATGCCTACATGCGTCAGGTTTACGACATATATATGGAAGAATATACGGATCCTAAACGTGAGGAAGTCTGCATTCAGTCCGAGCGCATGCGCGAGGAAGAAAGGGAAGAGTTCCTGTCCAGATTCAGGCGTAATGTTTCGGAAGACGTGGCGGAATCTGCGGATGTTTTTGACAAGACTCTGATAGGTTTCTGCGTGCTCGGCGGTATCTTTGCCGAAGGCATAGACCTAAAAGACGATTCCCTGATCGGAGTCATCATCATGGGCACAGGCCTTCCCCAGATAGGCGGGGAGAGGGACCTCTTAAGAAGCTTCTATGATGAAGCCGGACAGAAAGGGTTTGACTACGCTTATTCTATCCCCGGAATGAACAGGGTGCAGCAGGCGGCGGGCAGGCTCATACGTACGGAAACCGACCGCGGCGTCATAGCACTTCTTGACGAGCGGTTCTCATACCCTTCGAACAGGCGGATGTTCCCGAGAGAGTGGAGCGATATTAAGTGCGTGAACATAGACAGCGTGCGCGATGAGGTGTCCGCTTTTTGGAAATACACATAAATGATATTATATAGTGGGTGACGAAAAATGCTTATTTGCAGATGGTTAGTTTACTTCGTGATATACAGCTTCCTAGGATGGGTCTATGAGACCATAGTCTGCACCATCAGATGGAAAAGATGGGAGAACCGCGGCTTTCTCTACGGCCCCATCTGTCCCATATACGGGACGGGCGCCGTGGGCTCGATGATCGTGATCGATATCATAACGAATAACGGCGGAACATACACCTGGTGGGGAGTCTTCATATGCAGCGTGCTGGGCAGCATAGTGCTCGAGTTTTCCACACACTGGCTCCTGGAAAAGTTTTTCCATGCCAGATGGTGGGACTATTCCTATATGCCGCTCAACATCCAGGGCAGGGTCTGTCTGCCTTTTTCGCTCGCATTCGGAGTTGCGGGACTTGCAATTGTATATATTACCAATCCCTTCGTATATATGATCACCGAGTGGATATCTCCGATGGGATATGAGATCATGGGGCTGGTGTTCATGTGCATCATCGGCATGGATATCGCTCTTACCGCATCGGCGCTCGCACACTTCAATGTCTATATCAGCGATGCCCAGGAGGCTCTCAATACCCACATGGAGCATTTCGTCGGGAGCGTAGGAGAGAAGGGTTCTCAGATGAAGCTTAAGATCCTCGAGGAAAAAGAGAAATTCTCCGCAGAATATATCTCGGCCAAAGTATCTGCGATGACTCCCGTGGCGAGACAGGCCGTTAAACGTATGGTCGGCTATTCCGGAAGGCGCGGCGGCATGAAACTGAACAAGGCCCGTATCCAGGAATTGATGAAAAGGATAAGATCTCATGAAGAAGAGTCATAAGATTGCGATCATCATATCAATAATATCCGTGCTCGTTATCGCAACCGGCGTGTGCGCTTTTATCTGGTATAAAGGCCGTGACAGGCGTGCTCTTAACAAGGCGTTTATCAGACTGGCCGAAGACATGGAGAGCAGGTCTTCTGAGATGATCCCTGCTGAAGATCTGGCGGATATGATTGACGAGATCGTATACGGGGATGCACATATGGATTTCTCAGTGAATGCTGCAGGCCTTGACCTGGACGGATATCTCCCCATAAAGCTGCCGATCGATCTGGATAATGTCACGCTCGGGCTTGACGGAGAGCTGGACAGGAGCTGCTCAAGTCGCGAACTGTCTGCTTCGGGGGCAGTCAGCGTGATGAATTATGACCTGGCCGATCTGCAGGCCTATGTAAAAGGAGAGGATCTGTATGTTAAAGTTCCTTTGCTCTTTAATACCGTGATACCGTTTGATATAGGCGAGGATATCTTCCCCGGTCGGGAAAGTGATATCATACCTCCTGTCTCGGGCGGGATCAGAGGCGTCTTAAGAGATGCGGAGCAGGCGCGCGGCATGTGGGATGAAGCCGAGATCGAGCGTAATAAGATCAAAGAACCGATTACCGCCTCGGACGGAAGCAAACTGGAGTGTACGGTATATGATGTTATTATCCCTGCTGATGTAGCCGGTTCTGCTGACGGGGATGGTCCTGCTGACGTAGCCGGTTCTGCTGATGCAGCTGCCGGTGACAAGCTGGAATACCTTATCTATGTAGACGAATTTTCGGATATAAGGAAGATAAGTGCGGTCACCCCGATAAAGGCGGAAGGTCGCGAATACAGTCCCGTCATCGTGCTGGCCGGAAACGAGGTTCCGCTCGATGATATCAGAGTAACCGAAGGAAACCTGAAACTTCGGCTTACCCGTGATGACGAAGAATATGAAGTGAGTGCGGTCAATGAGGACTATTCTCTCGAAGGGCGGTTTGAATTTAAATTTGATGCTGAGTCAGACAGCCTGAGAGTTATATATAACAGGCTGTTACTGAAGATAGACGATGAAGAGTTCCTGCGCTCGAGCGGCGATGTAACGATCACCGCCGGCAAGGCGGATATAGAAGTACTGGATATGGAAGATGACCTATCCGGCATGATCGATCTGTTTGGCATGGATGGTGACTCGTCCGGAATGGATGATGATGCGTTCGGTATGGACAGCGGCTTGCTTGATCTGTTGTTAGGTATGAATTAAGAAGGATACATGGATAGATATGAAAAGAGAATTACTGGATATACCTACAGTTGAACTGGATGAAGACAA
>JAFZQY010000014.1 GCA_017620155.1 Lachnospiraceae bacterium
TAACCTGTTTTTTGCATTGGAAAGGCCTGTCACCAGACGTCATAAGAAGCGTCCGACAACAGGCCCGCAGAATCAGTTTATAAATAAACCGTACCACTCGCTCCGTGGTTTAACTCGCAAAGTAATTATATCATCTGTGACGGGATGAGTAAAGGATAATTCGTAAGCACATAAGGCAACGCCTGATATTTTTAACTGCTTCGCCAAAGCACAGGCTTCATCGGTCCCGTACTTCGTATCGCCTATAAGAGGAAGGCCCGCATGAGCCATCTGAACACGGATCTGATGATGACGGCCGGTGATCAGATCGATGTCGGCGAGGAGAATTCTGTCCGCGGGGCCGGCCGTTTCGTGGCCTGCCGAGAACTCTGCCAGAATCTGCTTGGATCCGATGATCGAATATTTCAGCTCGGCACGCTTGGCATCCGAATGATCGGGGGTAACTATGCTTGAGAAGTTGTTCTTTTTGTCATGAAAAATATAGTCGGTCAGGGTTATAGGAAAACCCTGATCGGTCTCGATCTTAGCAGTCCGGGGCTCCTGCGAGGCGCCGGATGTATCTGGAGATAACACTGCGGCATAATATCTCTTACGGATCTCGCCGTTTCTCAGTTTTTCGGTAAGACGTGCTGCCGTCTTCGAGTTAAGCGCCATGAGTACGATCCCCTCGACAGGCTGGTCGAGACGATTGATCATCCCTATGAACGGAAGTTTTCCGGCTGCGCTTTTTCCGGAAGATGCGCGGCTTTCAGCCAGATACTTCTGCACATGGCTTACTACATCAGCCTGCGAAACGCTTTTGGTCTGACTCGGTAAGCCCACCGGCTTATGTACCGCCAATATGTATTTATCTTCGTATATTATCTCAGGGATCATGGCTAAAACCTGCAACTAAAAGGCTATCACAATCGTATCACATGTATGGAAAAGATACCCGATTTTTATTATAATAATCTATGTTTCCGTCATTTTTTCATTGAGGGCAAAGCATCTATGGATCAGACATCCGGCATCAAATCCAATCTCTCAAAACCTATCATAGCCGTATTCGGAAGTGCGCTTCACAGCGAGAAAGAATTCCGTTTTCTATCAACGCTGGAAGAAGCCTGTGAAGAACGAGACTTTTATATTCTTGCATTTTCTTTTTCCAGAGAAGGCATGATCTCGGGACAGGGGCTTGAAGCGGAACTTACTCTGATCAACCTTATCCGCGAGATCAGACTTGACGGGATCGTGATAATGAGAGAGTCGCTGACGAGTCTGATGCTCGTCGATGAGATCCTTAAAGTCGCCAGGAAGCGCGGGATCCCCATTTTTTCCGTGGAAAAACCCACAGATGGATGTATCAACATCACTTTTGACTACAGCAAAAGTTTCAAACAGATGATACGCCATATTGTGGAAGATCATAAGTGCACGGATATCGCAATGATAGCCGGCATGAGAAATAACGAATTCTCCGATGAGAGGATCAAGGCCTGCCGAGAAGCTCTGGCCGAGTACGGACTTGAGTTAAAAGAAAACCGCCTTTTTTACGGGGATTTCTGGGAAAGGCCTACAGCCGATGTGACAAGACAGATCATCGACTCGGGAGATCTTCCTCAGGCCATATGCTGCGCAAACGACACCATGGCAGTCACGGCCACGCGGACGCTTAAGGAAGCCGGGATAAAGGTTCCCGAAGATGTCCTGGTGACAGGCTTTGACGGCATAATGAGCGGACAGCTTAATGACCCTCCGATCTCCACCATGGAGCCTGACTACCAAAAAGAGGTTGATATAATCCTTGATCACATAAGCGGATCCGCTTCCGGAAATGATGATCCTTCGTCAGAGGAACTGCTCTACGTTCTGAGCCCTAATCGTTCATGCGGCTGCGAAGGTCCCGTTGATCTTAACAGAGAAACGACAGTATCCGACATATCAGCCAATTTCAGCGATATCTACTGGGTGATGGAAACCATGAACAGGGTAGTAACTGCGGCTACCGGCGTTGATTCGATCGATGAGATCTCGAACTTCATCAACAGACAGATAGGCATGTGGCTTCACAATTTCTATCATGTGGCTGTGTTTGCCGAGCTCACGGGCAGAGGCCCCGCTGAACCGAACGGACAGACTTACAAGACTCTATATCGTAACGAGAACGGTTCATATGCCGGAACGGGCGATGTTTATTCCGAGCAGGTATTCCTGCCCGGATTGGACCATGTGATCTCTAACGAAAGCTTCAAGCGGCTGCTTCTGGTCCGTCTGCTCCATACCGGAGATACGGCTTACGGATACTACGTCGAAGGATTTAGAGAGATAACAAACAGGGATCTCCACCGTGGAGAAGAATTCACGATCTTCATTTCAACAGCGATAACCGTGGCGCTCGCCAATATAAAACTAAGGCTGCTTAATCACCGCCTCATGGAGGCAAACAACGAGATAGAAAACATATCCGTCACGGATTATCTTACCGGTATCCTTAACCGGCGCGGTTTCTTCTCCAAGATCCGCGAAGCGGTCAGCGATCCTATGAATTACGGTAAGTATCTGTCTCTTTATGCGATCGACATGGACGGTCTGAAGAGCATAAACGACGAATACGGTCACGAAGAGGGTGACTTCGCCATCAAGACAATCGCGGACGCCATCAGATCATTCGCTTCGCGTAACGGATTCTGTTCCAGATACGGCGGCGACGAATTCGCATGCGTGATCATCACGGATTCTCCTCTCGAGCTGTCAGCAGACGAAGTCCGCGGCCGTCTCCGTTCGGTGATACGCCGCATACCCGAAGCGATGCAGAAGCCATACCCGATAACCGTCAGCATCGGAAGCGGGTGTCATGTCATCGAATCCGATCCGATCATAATGAATAAATGCATAGAAAAAATGGTACATGCTGCCGACGAGGCGATGTACCACGATAAAGAGAACAAACAGCAGCATATCGAAGATGCGCTGAAGAATTAAGCATGTCAAAGAAGACGCGCTGAAGAATCAGCAAAAACCGCAATCAAATATGCGAGGAAAAAAGAATCAGGCTGCAAGGGGGATCGCAGCCTGATTCACATTTTCCGTTATAAGCGGAAGAATGCGCTGATTTATTGTGCAGCAGCCGGAAGTTTTACAAGAGCATATGCAGCTTGTCCGATGGGAAGCGGTAAGGTAATAACACCGTCCTTTACCTTTAATTGATCAAAGACATGAATGTTTCCGTTTCCGTTTCCATCTCCTACCACCTTAACGATCGCATAGTTTGCATTAGCATCAGGTACGGCAAACAAAACATTTGCCACAGCGGTATCGCTGTTGCTTTCATAACTTATCGAGTTGTCACTTTGCTTCTCACCGATGTTTATCTGGACTGCTCCGATCAATGTGCCGCTCAAATCAGTAACTTTACCATCAATTGAGACCAGGGCCTTCTCTGACTTTTTATCTGTTATATCCCATGTCTGAACATAAATGTTGGATGCAGTAAGAGGATCTGCCTGCGCTGCAAACCCGAAAATCGAGTTGGCAAAATACAATCCATCTATGTTTGACTTGGTGGCTGCATGAGTCTCAGGATCAACCACCATACTTACGCCATTATTTATGGCTTCATTCAGGTTTCTACGCCACAGATTAGCATTGGCTGCCACAATTTCGTTTTCCTTA
>JAFZQY010000015.1 GCA_017620155.1 Lachnospiraceae bacterium
GGTTCTTATATCGTACGGCGTACTCTGGTATACATAGAAGTTCAGCCAGTTGGAATAAAGCAGCTGGCCCGTGGAACGCCAGTTGACGATGGGCTCTTGAGAAGGATCGTCGTTCGGGAAGTAGTTCTTCGGAATGGAAGGATTCATTCCTTTTCCGAGATCGCGCTCGTATTCGAGTTTAAGCGTATCGGCATCATATTCCGCGTGGCAGGTCACGAAGAAACGGTGCGAATCGGCGGACTTGCCGATCGTAAATCCGGCTTCATCAGAGACAGCCATGATCTCAAGGTCAGATACTTTTTCAAGATCTGACATATGCACGTCTATACCGCGTGACTGCGGAGCATAGAATATGTCGTCAAATCCCCTGAAAAGAGGAGAAGTGCGCTTCATCACGTGATGAGGATATATACCGCTCAGCTTCTCGGGAAGGTGATAAGGCGATATCCCGTAGAAATAATACAGACCGGCGTATGCGCCCCAGCAAAGGAAATATGTGCAGTGAACATGAGTGGTTGTCCAGTCCATGATCGTGCAGAGCTCTTTCCAGTAGGCGACATCTTCAAAAGCGAAGTTCTCAAGAGGGGCACCCGTGATGATCATACCGTCGAACTTACGGTCCTTGATCTCATCAAAAGTCCTGTAGAATGTCTCCAGATGCTCATGATCCGTGTGCTGCGGAGTGTAGCTCGCAGTCTGAAGAAACTCCGCATCCACCTGGAGGGGAGTGTTCGAGAGTTTCCTAAGCAGCTGGGTCTCGGTTATTATCTTGGTGGGCATCAGATTCATGATCAGGATGTTAAGAGGCCGGATGTCCTGATGCATGGCCCGATACTCTGTCATGACGAATATATTTTCATTCTCGAGTATTTCGGTAGCGGGAAGTGAATCGGGTATTTTGATAGGCATAATGCTTCTCCTTATATAGTTGACGCTCGTTATATGATACCATACAGTTCTATATTTTGCTTGTTTTTTGCGGTCACAGTAAGTATACTGAATTAGTGAATATTTTTTCTGTATGGAGTGACTTAATCTATGGAAACAGCTTATCAGAAAGAAAAAGTCAACAACGAGGTCGAGTGGTGCCAGGTATATGATCTTGAACTTAAGGACAAGATTGAAAAGGTGCTTCTGAAAAACCGCGTTTCATATTGTATCTTATGGGAAAAGCCCAAGCTTTTCTCCAGCGATAAGAGAGAACGCTATATATTCTGCGTGAATGCCCTTCAGAAGGAGACCGCTGATGCCGCCATGTCTCAGGTCGGTGATCCCGAAGAACTGAAAGGCCGCGTGATCTTCCTTAATCGCAAGGTTGAGAAGACTTATATGTAGCCTTAAGTGCGGTTGAGAGCATCAGTTTGATACGGTTCAGCTGATTGACCTCACTTGCACCCGGATCATAATCTATGGCGACTATGTTTGCACCCGGGAAGTCATGGCGGATCTGCTTGATGACACCCTTGCCCACCACATGGTTGGGCAGACAGCCGAAGGGCTGGGTGCATACTATATTGTTCACACCGTGATGGATGAGTTCTATCATCTCTCCGGTTAAGAACCAGCCTTCACCGGTCTGGTTACCGAGATCCACTATGGACTCGGCATAGCTTGCAGTCTTATATATGCTTATGGGAGCGTCGAAATGGACGCTCTTTTTTAGTTCATCTACGGCTGCGCTTCTGAGCGCTTCGATAGCCGCTATTCCCACACGGCAGAATGCTTTTGCCTTCCTGGAAGTTCCGAGGTGATCGGCTTTGTATATCTGGTTATAGAAGCAGTAGAGCATGAAGTCCATGAGGTCGGGACACACTGCTTCGGCGCCTTCCGATTCGAGCAGTTCCACGAGATAGTTATTTGCAAAAGGCGCAAATTTGACCAATATCTCTCCGACGATACCCACTCTGGGTTTTACTTCGTCACGGATCGGGATCGAATCGAAATCGCGCACCATCTCGCGGCAGAGCTTTCTGAAGCCGGGGATGCTGTGGTGCTTTCCGTTTATGAATGCGATGGACTTGTCGATCCATTTCTTATGCATCTCTTCAACGCTTCCGGGAGTGACTTCATAGGGACGCATCCTGTAGATACATCTCATCATCACATCTCCGAATACGCAGGCATATGAAGCTTTGATCAGCATCTCTATGTTGATGTCAAAACCGGGATTGGATTCGATGGAGCCTAAGTTCAGCGATATTACGGGAACCTGAGGCATGCCTGCTTTGATAAGCGCACGCCTGATGAAACCGATATAGTTGGTCGCACGGCAACCGCCGCCTGTCTGGCTCATCAGAAGAGCGGTCCTGTTAAGGTCGTATTTGCCCGATTCGAGGGCGTTCATGAACTGTCCGACTACGCACAGAGAAGGATAGCATGCATCGTTGTTTACGTACTTTAGTCCTGCGTCTATCGCTGCACGGTTATCGTTGTCCATGACCTCGATATTGTAGCCGCATGCCGCAAAAGCGGGGCCTAACAGATCCATATGTATGGGAGATAGCTGGGGAACGAGGATCGTATAGTTCTTGCGCATCTCTTCGGTGAAGATCACGCGGTTATGCGCGGCAGAACCCTCGTGCCTCATCTCATTCTTTTTCTCTCGCTCACGAATCGCGCTGATAAGACTCCTAATACGTATGCGCACGGCGCCTAAGTTGTTGATCTCGTCGATCTTTAAGCAGGTATAGATCTTGCCTGCGGCGGATAGGATATCGTTAACCTGGTCTGTCGTGACCGCATCCAGTCCGCAGCCGAATGAGTTTAGCTGTACCACATCGATATCGTCTCTGCTCGTGGAAAACTTGGCGGCTGCATAGAGACGGGAGTGATACATCCACTGGTCCGAAACGATGAGCGGCCTGTCGGGAGTTCCCAGATGGGATACGCTGTCCTCTGTAAGGACTGCGAAGTTGTAGGAAGTGATCAGCTCCGGGATGCCGTGGTTGATTTCGGGATCGAGATGATACGGTCTTCCGGAAAGGATGATGCCGTGGATATGGTTATCCTCGATATATTTAAGCGCTTCCTCACCGGCTCGCTTTACGTCTTCTCGTGCCCGCGCCTGTTCTTCCCAGGCGGCCTTGGCGGCACGTGTGATCTCATCAACGGGGATCTCCTTAAACTCATCGCAGAGAGCCTGAGTCACGGTGAGAAGTGAAGCAAAAGACATGAACGGGTTGCGGAGTTTCATCTTTCCGCCCGTAATGGCTTCCACGTTGTTCTTGATGTTCTCGGAATAGGAGGTGACGATCGGGCAGTTGTAGTGGTTAGTGCTGCCTTTTACCTCGTCGCGCTCATAGAAGACTCCGGGATAGAAGATGAAGTCAACCTTGTGGTCAATGAGCCACGAGATATGTCCGTGCGCAAGTTTGGCCGGATAACATTCCGATTCCGAAGGGATGGATTCGATGCCCATCTCGTATATCTTTCTCGTGGAAAGGGGAGAGAGGACCACACTGTACCCAAGCTCCTTAAAGAAAGTCGCCCAGAACGGGAAGTTCTCGTACATATTAAGGACTCTGGGGATGCCCACCGTGCCGCGGGGGGCATTTTCCTCATCCAGAGGTTCGTAGTCAAATACTCGCTTAAGTTTATATTCAAAGAGGTTCGGGATTCCGGTGTTCTTTTTCTCCTTGCCGAGACCGCGCTCGCATCTGTTGCCGGAGATGAACTGTCTTCCGCCGGAGAATCTGTTGATCGTGAGGCGGCAGCTGTTTGTACAGCCCTTGCATTTGGCCATCGATGTTTCATATTTGAGTTCTTCGATCTGCTTGATGGAGAGCATGGATGATACGAAGCCTTCTTCGTAGCGCTCCCGTGCGATCAGCGCCGCACCGAATGCACCCATGATACCTGCGATGTCGGGGCGGATGGCTTCGCATCCGGCTATCGTCTCGAAACTCTTGAGAACGGCATTGTTATAGAATGTACCGCCCTGTACGACTATGTGGGAGCCGAGAGATGAAGCGTCGGCAACCTTGATGACCTTGAACAGAGCGTTCTTTATGACCGAATAAGCAAGGCCGGCGGAGATGTCCGCAACGGAAGCTCCTTCCTTCTGGGCCTGCTTAACCTTGGAATTCATGAACACGGTACATCTGGTACCTAAGTCTATAGGGTGTTCAGCAAAAAGAGCGGCGTCGGCAAAATCAGCCACGCTGTAGTTAAGTGACTTCGCAAAAGTCTCTATGAAGGATCCGCAGCCCGATGAGCATGCTTCGTTAAGAAGTACCGAGTCGACGCTGTGGTTCTTGATCTTGATGCATTTCATGTCCTGACCGCCGATGTCTAAGATACAGTCCACATCGGGATCGAAGAAAGCGGCGGCTTTATAGTGCGCTACGGTCTCGACCTCGCCGTCATCGAGCATCAGGGCGGCTTTGATCAGGGCCTCGCCGTAACCGGTAGAGCAGGCACGTACTATCGTTGCACTTTCGGGCAGAAGCGAGTCGATCTCTCGGATAGATCTGATACATGTTCCGAGCGGTGAACCGTCGTTGTTGGAATAAAAAGAATAAAGGAGAGCACCGTCTTCTCCGATAAGAGCGGTCTTGGTCGTGGTGGAACCGGCGTCTATCCCTAAGAATACTTTTCCCGAGTAGGA
>JAFZQY010000016.1 GCA_017620155.1 Lachnospiraceae bacterium
CCCGAGCTTATCGAGCTCGTTGAGATGGAAGTTACCGAGCAGCTTGAGGAGTATGGTTTCGAAGGATGCCCTATCATCAAGGGTTCCGCTCTTAAGGCTCTTGAAGATCCTTCAGGAGAGTGGGGCGACAAGATCATGGAACTTATGAACACTGTTGATGAGTACATCCCTGATCCTCAGCGTGAGACCGACAAGCCTTTCCTTATGCCTGTCGAGGACGTATTCACCATCACAGGTCGTGGTACCGTTGCTACCGGCCGTGTAGAGCGTGGTGTTCTTCATATGTCTGATGAAGTTGAGATCATCGGTATCAAGGAAGAGACTCAGAAGTCAGTTGTAACCGGTATCGAGATGTTCCGTAAGCTGCTTGACGAGGCTCAGGCTGGTGATAACATTGGTGTACTGCTTCGTGGTATCAACAGAACCGACATCGAAAGAGGTCAGGTTGTTGCTAAGCCCGGTTCAGTTACCTGCCACAAGAAATTCACCGCTCAGGTTTACGTTCTGACCAAGGACGAGGGTGGACGTCATACACCTTTCTTCAACAACTATCGTCCTCAGTTCTACTTCAGAACAACAGACGTTACCGGTGTTATCGAGCTTCCTGCAGGTACAGAGATGTGCATGCCCGGCGATAACGTAGAGATGACCATCGAGCTCATCCATCCTATCGCTTGCGAGCAGGGTCTTACATTCGCTATCCGTGAGGGTGGTAGAACAGTTGGATCAGGAAGAGTTGCATCTATTATTGAATAATATAGTGCGAGCAGCCCAACCCAAATAAGTAAGATTAAGGCTCCCGAGGATTCCCTCGGGAGTCTTTTTTTGACCATAAATGTAATACAAAATGTATTGCAAAATGTAATACAAAATGCTATACTTTATATATGAACAGAACGGCAGAATTGTCAAAGAAAGAAATAGAAGAGTTCAGGCAGATAGCCGATGCGAGAAGTGCAGAGCGCAGGAAGCAGACGGTCTGCATCCGCCTTTCGCCGCAGGCGCTTCAGAAGGCGAAATCACTCGGCAAGGGATACACTTCTATACTCGCCAGGATCCTTGAGAGTGCGCTCGAAGATAACGAGATGATCAGGAAGAACCTGTAAGAGAGAATATAATCGGGAGAACGGGGAACGCAGTGGATATTTACGGGGCAGCATTAAAACTTGATGATGATGACGACAGATACAGTAACGCCTATAAATGGGATGTAATCGAGGCGAATAAGAGATACGAGTATTTTAGGAGGAGGCATCCGGGATTCTCGCATATCAGACGAGTTGCGATATTGTGGGCAGCTATAGCGGTTCTTCTGGTTGTGATCATCAGATTCTTAAGCCTCCAGTTTGAATTAGATAACCACCGCAATAGAATCGTAAACATGAATAAGCAGCTTACGGAGATTACCGGAGACAATGATGAAGAATACCGCAGACTGACAGGCTCCGTGGACCTTATCCGGATCAGGGATATAGCGATGAATGAACTCGGCATGGTATATGCGACACCGGATCAGATCGTTTCTTTTAACACATTCGAATACGACTATGTGAAGCAGACTGCTGATATTGAACAGTGATCAGACACAAAAGCACATAAACCATGTAATATCAAGGCTCCTGAGGATTTCCCCGGGAGCTTTTTTATGATAAGATATAATCAGTTTTTTTGACATGATGAAACGGCTGAAAAAGCATTATTGAAAGGTTTGGTCTATATCATTATGTTCATTCTTCTTATTTTGATCTTCTCAGTACTTACCGTATTTTCGGTCATATACTGCAGAAATGAACTGAGGAGCCGAAAAGTCAACAGGGGCTATCTGATCACTACGATCATGATCGCGGCCGGTAATGTCATATGTACTGTCTATGTATGCATCCGTGACATCAATGTGGCAGGACGCGTTCTTCTGATATATTATCTGTTTCACGCATGGCTCCTTCCGGCATTGCTCTATATGATCTCCCGGATCGAGGTCGTCTCACTTAACAACAAAAGATCGAATATCCGTATCAGACCGATGGTCATAATAGGTGTGCTTCAGACGATCCTTGTCGCCGCGGGATTCATATGGGACAAGATATTTGAGTTCGAGGAGCAGCTGTTCGTAGTAAAGAACTGGATTGTCGCAGTGAACCCTGATAATCCCGGATACATGCCGGATTACGGATTCTATAATGTGCTTCTGTTTGTAAATGTGATATATGCGCTGTATTTCGTTATCTTTTCCAGGATGTACGGGCCGAAGATGTTCGAGGCCAGATATCTCATATTTATCACGATCATAACGCTGTTTGCGCTGCTCGAACTCCTCACCGTTGCGGTGAATCTTCCGGTATGGATAGAGAGCATTCTGTACAACGGCATATATGTGATCGCGTTCTTTTTATCCGGAGATTATGAGACCAGAAGGCTCAGGGACTGGTCGCTTGATAATTTTGCCGATAATATGGGCGACGGACTGATCCTGTATGACAGAGATGATATTCCGATCCATGTTAATTCCATGGTACGCCGTTCGCTTCATGCCGAGCTGCTCACTCAGTTTTCGGACAGAGGTAAGCTCGAGGAGTGGCTTGAAGGCGCCGTCGACATGGAGAATACGAAGATCCTTAAGTATGATGGGCCTGACCGGGTGTATTATTTCCAGCCTTATGTGCAGGAACTGACCGACAATGACATCAAGATCGGAACGCTGTATATCCTTCATGACCACAGCGATTCCCATAACCGTATCATGGCCATGCGCAGGTCCAACGAGGAGCTCGAGAGAGCCGGACGCATGAAATCCGATTTCCTCGCCAACATGAGTCATGAGATACGTACTCCGATGAATGCCGTCATCGGCATGGCGGAGCTTGCGATGCGCGAGTCGGATCCTGAGAGAGTGAACGATTATCTCAGGCAGATCCAGAGCTCGGGCAAGAATCTTTTGAACATAATCAATGATATCCTGGATTACTCCAAGATCGAATCGGGCAAGATGGAGATAATCGAGGATAAATACTGCCCGTTTGAAGAACTCTCCGATATCGCCAATGTGCTTTCGGTGAGGGTGGGCAAAAAGCCCGTGGAGCTCTTTGTTCTCGTTGAGGGGCTTTTACCGCATATGGTCATCGGAGATCCGATGCGCATAAGACAGGTGCTTATCAATCTGGCTAACAACGCGATCAAATTTACCGAAAAAGGCATGGTCAATATCAGCATCACCACTCAGAAGCTGAATGAAGACCATATAGAATTCACATTCCATGTCATCGATACCGGCATAGGAATTAAAGAAGAAGACAAGGACAAACTTTTTGAGAGCTTCCAGCAGGTGGATTCCAAGAGAAACCGCGCTGTCGAAGGTACGGGCTTAGGACTTGCCATCTCCAGAAGGCTGGTCAGCGCCATGGACGGCACGATGGGCGTGGAGAGCGAATACGGCAAGGGCTCCGATTTCTGGTTCACGATCCCTCAGAAGATAGAGGATGAGCATAACGATATCCGGATAGAAAACGCTGATAACAAACTTGCCTATATTTTGAAAACTTCCGATGAAGGACATGGGGAGTTTAAGAAGGAGATGGAGAATCTGGGAGTACGCGGCGCAGTCCTTGACAGCCTCGATGATTACTCTCCTGCGGATAC
Organism: Lachnospiraceae bacterium; assembly: GCA_017620155.1. Classification (GTDB taxonomy): domain Bacteria; phylum Bacillota; class Clostridia; order Lachnospirales; family Lachnospiraceae; genus XBB2008. The sequence goes on from JAFZQY010000016.1 coordinate 3,637, forward strand.
CATTGATTTCATCTTCGCGGGATCGGAGAATTATGATGATAGGATGCGCTCCTTCTTAAAGGATCACCCGGATGTCAGAGGCATAGTTTTCACGCATATTGATGAAGATCTGGATGACGATATCCCGAATATGCATGAGATGCGCAGACCCAAGACGACCATGAACATTGTGCGGATGCTCAACGAGAAGTATGATGAGAGCATCCATTCGGAGGAAGGTTCTCTGTTCGAAGTTGATTTCTGCGCCCCTGAGGCAAAAGTGCTCGTGACGGACGATAATGAGATCAACCTGACCATAGCAGGAGGTCTCCTTGCATCCATGGGCATAGTTCCGGATTATGCAAACGGCGGGCGTGAAGCCATCGAAATGGCTGTCGCGAATGAATACGATATCGTCTTCATGGATCATATGATGCCGGAGATAGACGGCGTAGAGGCGACCATCGCGATCAGAAAAGAACTTGGCAGCGCAGTCCATCCCGTGATCATAGCCCTGTCTGCGAATGTCATGGAGGAGGCGAGAAAACTCTTCAAGAACTCGGGCATGAATGACTTCGTGGGTAAGCCCATAGACTTAAAGGTCTTAGCTGAGAAAGTTAAGAAATGGCTTCCCGAAGAAAAGATCAGGCCTAAGGAGCGCGGGACCGGCAGTGACTCAGGTGCCGGCAGCGCAGCAGGCGGCGCGGGCAGCGGACTTGGCGTGGCGCAGGTAAACTACGATCTCGATATCAGTACCGCGCTTAAGGCTCTCGGATCGACTGCATTATATGAGAAGATCCTTGAGGAGTATTACAAGTCCGGAAACGACAAATATGCCGGGATAAAACAGGCCTATGATACCGAGGACTGGGAAGACTATACGATAAGGGTGCATGCTTTAAAGAGCAGTTCCCGCCAGGTCGGAGCATTACGGCTGGGTGATATGGCCGAAGAACTCGAGAAAGCAGGTAAGGCTTCGGATATAGATGCGATAAGAAGCAAGACCGATGATACGCTTAAGGAGTACCGCACTTTCCTGGATGCGCTTGAAGAACATTACGGCCCGGCCGGCGATGAAGAAGATAAGCCGATGATAGAGGCAGGCACTCTGAACGGGCTTCTTGATGAACTGAAAACTGCCTGTGACGATCTCGACATGGATCTTATGGAATCGGTATCAGAGAGGCTCGTCGGATACAGTTATGAGGATGGTTTAAGGCCGCTGATCGATGAGCTGCTGACTGCCATAAGCTCAATGGATACCGATAAGTGCGAGGAACTGATCGGACAACTGTAAGCGAGGAACTGATCGGACAACTGTAAGCGAGGGGGTGGATGAAATGCCGGATGAGATACGCACCATAGACCTGATACTCTCTGCAATCGGCCTCGTACTTTCAATGCTTGGGATGGTTCATGCGGTGGTCGGCCGGGATATAGAGATCAAGACCAGAAACTTCTTCGGATTGTTTTTCAGTGTTCTGCTAGTCTATGTTCTGCTGATATTTACCAGAGAACTGACATATTCCAATTCGGGATACGGGTGGGTGTTCCTGTCCCGTATACTCTTTTTCGGGCAGGCATTCTTTGTGTCCATTCTGCCTGTGCTTATCACAGCGTTTTTGCTGTATTTATGCGGTGAGGGGGGTGGAAGCGAAACCCTCTGTTTATGCTGTCTGCAGGCCTGTGGACAGTATATTTCATACTGCTTGTTGTTAATCTTTTTTCTGGGTTTATATATCGGGTTGATGATGCAAACAATTATGAGCGGGGCCCGCTTTTCCCGATCCTCATCTTACCGACTTTGGCGATCATGACGATCAACATGATCATTCTCATACTCAGGCATAAGTCTCTGTCGACCAAACAGATATATGCGTTCGCGATCTATTCTGTGGTACCCATGTTAGCTATGGCAATCCAGGCTTTTTTCTTTGGTATCCATCTGATAGCCATGAGTACAGTTATCTCGGCACTGTTCATGCATATCTATATCATCTCCGATCAGTCCGAACGTCTCCACAGAGAGGAAGCGGAAAATGCAAAGCTTAAACTGGATATCTTGCTGGCCCAGATTCGGCCGCATTTTCTGTTTAACACACTGACCGGCATCAAGCATCTGTGTGGAAAGGATCCGGTTAGGGCAGAAGAGGCCATCGATCAGTTGACCAAGTATCTGCGCCACAATATGGATTCTCTGACTGCGGATATCCCGATACCGTTTGAACGGGAGCTGGAGCATGTGAAGCAGTATATCAATATACAGAAGATCCGTTTCGGTGATGAGCTGACTGTCGATTATGACATAGAATATTCGGATTTCAGTATGCCTACATTGACGCTTCAGCCTTTGGTTGAAAATGCTGTCACCTACGGGATCAGAAGGAGTGAGAGCGGGACCGGGAAGGTGACGATCCTGACATATAAGTCCGGGAAGATGATCCGGATCATCGTAGAAGATGACGGATGTGGGTTTGATGTGAACAGTCTGTACGATGATACGGATAGGTCACATGTGGGTATCAGTAATGTCCGGGAACGGATTCGGAGTATCTCAAACGGAACCCTGGAGATAGAATCTGCTCCGGGACATGGAACAAGAGTGATCATAACGATACCGGACATAGAATGAGGGAAGCGGAGTTGATATGCTGATATTTGCCATTGACGATGAAGAAAATGTTCTGGAAGAGACTGCGGCAACTATAGCCGAAGCGCTTCCCGGCGCGACTATCCGTACCTATTCCAGGGGAATGGCTGCTTTGGATGAGATAAGACGGGGAGCAAGACCCGACTGGGTATTCTCGGATATCGAGATTCCCGGAATGGCGGGACTTGAACTTGCTGTCAGGATCAAGGAAGAAGCTCCGGAATCGAGGATAGTCTTTACCACCGGATATGAGAAATATGCAGTCGAAGCCTTCAGGATCAAGGCACAGGGGTATCTGATCAAACCGGTATCTGTGGAAGATATCAGGAGAGAACTGGAGTACAGCCCCGCCAAAGATAACTCCTACCAGGACAAGCTGGTGGTCAGATGTTTCGGATATTTTGATGTGTTCTGGCATGGTGAGCCTCTGTTCTTTGCGAGAAAACAAAGCAAGGAAATGCTGGCATACCTGATAGACAGAGAAGGTGCTGCATGTACCGCGGGAGAACTGGCATCCATACTGTGGCAGGATCCCTGTGATGTGCAGACCGAACAGAACCGCATCAGAGTTCTGATCAATGACCTGCGCAATACCCTCCGTAAGATCGGAATGGAGGATGTGCTCATCAGGAAGCATCGTGAGATCGCTATCCGACGGGATCTGATGGATTGTGATTATTATCGTATGCAGGACGGAGATATGGATGCCGTTAACGAGTATCGGGGTCAGTATATGGCTCAGTACAGCTGGGCAGAGATCAAGAATGCCCGACTTTCTTTTAATTTCCCCAAATGATTGTAATGAGTATGTAATGCTCCGCGTGTTAGTGTGAATCTGTATAACTATGTAAACCAACAGTTTCGGTTTCGGAGTCATCAGCAAGGGAGCATATAATGAAAAAGACAAAACATCAGGGCGTGTTCACAAGGATCTGTGCAATGGTCACGGCTGCCATAGTGATCGTGTCGGGGTTGGATATGACAACCGTCACAGCTTTAGCGGCATCCGTACCGTCGGATAACGGCGAACAAGGTATGACGACTAAAACGGTCAATATATCGACTACAAATACGATCTCAGGATTTGAGAAGTTATCCGATGAGATAGCTTATCAGACGGTCACTCAGGGAGGGAAGGAAGACGCTATCCTGTTCCCCGACAGCTTGAAAGTTACAGTTACCACATCGACTTTAACGGTCAAAACAAAGATCCGTAAGGCAATGGATGAATTGACGACAGGCACCGGTACAGGTGATACACAGGCTACGGAACCTGCTTCCGATCCTTTTGATACAACAGCTGCTCCGATGATTGAAAATGCTCCTGAATCCGGTATAGAATCTCCGACCGATGCTTCAGTACAGGGTGAGACGGAAGGTACGTCGGATACTTCCGCACCGACCGGAACCGACACGACTTTCGATCCGGCTTCTGACCCTGCAGTTTCTGCTGATAATCCTTCTGATAAGACTTCGTCTCATGCTGAGACGGCGCCTCCGACTGATAATCCAGCTACTGAAATTGCTCCTCGGACTGAAACTGATTCTCAGGCTGATCTCCTTTCAAATAATAGCGGCTCCACAGAGGCTCCTGCAGATGTACCTGCACAGGATACTTCTACAGGTGCTGCGATCTATGAACTGATCGACGGGATCAGAAATATATTTACTCCCATGATGGTTCAGGCTGCAGATCTTGCGGCTGTATCCGACGAAACCACCGGTGGTGGGAACACGATCACCGATACCGCTACAGGCGAGGTGACAGAGACCACTACGGACACTTCCGCAGAAATCGTGACTCTGTCGGGAATCACTTGGAAGCAGGACGCTTCGCTTAGCAGCGCCCCTGCATTTTCTTCTAAAAAGGTCGGAGATGTATATGTCTATACTCCGGTATTTTCGGACGAGATCATGGGGACATATGAGTTCGATGATGGACTTACTCTGCCCCGGATCACCGTAACCATAACCGAAAAAGAAAAACCGGCATTCTCTCAGGCGGTGACCGTAAACGGTGTGGAGATCACAGTTAAAGCGGATGAAGGCGTATTTCCGAAAGGGGCGACTTTGCACGCCAGGAGAGTTCTGCTCGGTGAAAAATCAAGAGTGGACGGAGCCATTGAAGATGTAAGGGAAGACGGAGTAAATGTAGCCATCAGCTACACATATGATATCAAGGTCCGGGATGAAGATGGAGAAGAGATAGAGCCCGATACTTCCAAAGGAAATGTTAGGGTCAGCTTTGCTATGTCCGAGGCAGACAACCAAAACCTCTCTGCAGATGTTTATCACATCGGTGATGACATGAATGCAGAAAAGCTTGCTGCCAGCACCACCACAGAAGGCGGTGAGCCGACAGTTGTAGCCGAGACTGATGGATTCTCATACTACACAGTTGAGTTTACCTATGGTGATATGCAGTATGTCATGGAGGGAGATACTGAAGTTCCCCTTCAGGATGTTCTGGATTATGTAGGTATTGCCGGCACTGTGACCAATGCTTATGGAAGTAATGACGAGCTCTTTTCTGCAGAAAACAGAAACGGCACCTGGTATCTTGTTGCCCACAAGGCATTCAAGTCCCGGGAGTGGCTTAAGGTCACTCTTGATGGGGTTGAGATGGATGTTGAGATTGTGGTGACGGATGATGCGGTAAAAACATATACATTTAAACCTGGTGGTGTTTGGGATGAGAATGGTGATCGGGTATCAAGCTATGTTTATTTAAACACAAATGATATTTTAAAGTTCGAGGGTTCCGAGGGTGAAGGAGGCGGTATCACAATAAAATTTCATCGCGCTTTTTTAGATGAACAAGACAAAGGAACATATTATTCTGGTCAAAGAACAGTCAGCACTTTGTTTGGCGAGAAAGTTTTGCTTGATGCTCATGCTGGTGGAACTCCTGGAACGTATCACTTTGGCAGAGTAATAACCGTAAATTTAAACGCAAGTGGTGGTACGTCAGGTACGACAACGTTTGAAGCATCACCAACCCGGGCCTATTTTCCGGATTATGTTGAAATACCAACACGACCAGGTTATAAGTTCCTAGGATACTACGGAACCTTCGATTCCGAAGGAACCGGAGAACCCGAAGAACGTATGTGGTATGGCGCTGATGGTAAGTTTGAATGGGCTACTTATTTAATAGGAGATGGCTTTACGCTCTATGCACATTGGGAAGTTTTAACGTCTACTGTAACTTTGAAACCGAATGGCGGAAGCGGAAGTGACTTTACTGTAACGGCTACTTATGGAAACAATATGCCTGCAATTGCATCAGCTTATCTCCCAGCGCGGACTGGATATACATTTGCAGGTTATTATGATACCAATGGAACACAGTACTATACATCATCCGGAGCAAGTGCAAGAACATGGGATAAGACAGCTAATACAACTCTTTATGCTAGATGGACAGCTAATACATATACTGTCACGTTGAATCGAAATGGTGGTTCCGGAGGAAGTACAGGTGTACAGGCAACATATGACAGCAATATGCCTTCAGCAACTATGCCAACAAGGAACGGATATGTATTCCAGGGATATTATGATACCAATGCACAAACAGGCGGAACACAGTACTATACATCAACCGGAGTAAGTGCAGGGAAATGGAATAAGACAGTTAATACAACTCTTTATGCTAGATGGAAAGAAATTGCAGTTGTATCTAACGCACCGGCAGGAATTCCCGGACTTGTATATACGAGTGATCCACTAAGCCTGGTAACTGAAGGTCAGGTTCAGAATGCAACATGGTCTAAGATTCAATATAGATTGGGAACCTCTGGGACCTGGTCTGATGATATACCTTCGCAGACTGCAGCAGATAGTTATGATGTTTATTACAAGGCAACTTCCACAAATACAGATAGTTGCGTGGACAGTGCTGTTTCAGGACCCGTTAGTGTGACGATAGGAAAAGCTACTGAACCTTTGGTGATCACTCCTGATTCAGGACAATCAAAGCACTATGGTGGGGCAGATCCTATACTGACATATACAGTTACAGCGGGACTGCTGGGAAGTGATACTTCTTCTGTTGTTTCCGGCTCACTTCAAAGAGCTTCGGGTGAAAATGTTGGAGAATATGAGATTTCGAATAATAACCTGACTGCTGCAAACTATAATATCACAGTTACTTCCGAAGTGATGTTTACGATCACAAAAGCAGCTGCACCGGCTTCTACTGCTGCAGGACTATCTTCTTCACAAATGCCTACGGCAACAAATCCGACTTATACAGGAAGTATGCAGAATCTATTATCAGTGCCTGTTAATCCTCCGGTAGGATATACACTTCAGTATACATTAGATCCGTCTGATGATAATTCATGGAGTACTACAATTCCACAGGCGAGTGAAGGTGGAAATTATACTGTTTATGTAAGATATGTGGCAGATGATAATCATGAACCGATCGAAGGAACAATTGAAATACCTGTAAATATCACTGTTGCAGCGACTATTGGTGACAATAAATACGGCACAATTGCAGAGGCTGTAGTTGCATGGAATACAAATGGCGGTACATTGGTACTTCAGGATGATATTACGACCTCAAGTGCACTGAATCTTAATGCTGACGTAGTAAGAAATCTGGACCTTAACGGACATTCAATTACAAATACAGGAACAGGTGCGGCTATATCTGTATCAGGCGGAAGCCTTACGGTAAATAATTCCGGCAGTGGCGGATCGATAATCGGAGGCGGAACGGGAGCAGGTATAGATGTAAGCGGAAGTGCTAATCTCACTGTATCAAGCGGTACAGTTACATCACAATCAGGCTATGGTATTAATTCGTTTACAAGCGGCGCTCTACAGATAACAGGATCATCTTCTGTGGGTGGAAATGGCGTTTACCTTGGTACAGGCTCAAAGATAGATCTTTTACAGGGACTTACCTCTAATAAGCCTGTTAAAGTAACAATGCAGACCCCCGGAGAATTTACAGTTAATGGAAACTATGATTCTTCTACAGATGCAGGATATGAAGCTGTAGAAAGTGACTTTGCTTCCGGAGCTGGTGGCTACGGAGTCTCTATTTCCAATGGACAGGCTACGCTGGTAGAAGCGGTTGTATACGGCGGTATTACCGTTAATGGCAAGCCTCTCAACAGTTCCAATATTGAGAGACTTCTGCCGGGAATCACTACAGCTGGAGGTGTCACATACACAGCAGGTTCGCCGAATACCTTGACGATCAATGGCAACTATACAATTCCTGAAGGAGTAACAATAGATGTTCCTGCAGGAACCAGTATAGTGATCCCTTCCGGAAATACACTTACCAACAATGGAACCATATCCGGTGCCGGTACGATTCAGAACAACGGAAGTCTTGAAAATAATGGGACCGTAAACACTACAGCTGTTGTAAACTCTAATGGTTCAACTCTGACAAATGGTACAGATGGGGTCATGTCCGGCCCTGTCACAAATAATGGCGGTACTGTCACAAACAATGGAACCATGTCCGGAACAGTTGCCAACAATTCAGGAACGATAGATAATAACGGAACTCTTTCGGGTACCACAACGAATGCGTCAGGAGCTGTTCTTAATAACAATACCGGCGGTAAGATTACAGGCAGTGTAAACAATGAAGGAACATTCAATAATGCCGGAGAGATATCGGGATCTGGTACTGTAAGCAATACCGGATCAGGTGCAACTTTAACCAATACCGGAATCATCGGGGGAAGTGTGGCAGTAAATAACACCGGCGATGCAACTATTACTAACAATGGCTCCATAAGCACCACAGGTACTGTGAACAACGGAACGGGGTCAACCATCACGAACAATGCAGGCAAGACAATAAGCAGCCCGGTGCAGAATGGGGGAGAGTTTACTAACAACGGTGTTCTGTCGGGTTCTGTTACCAACAGTAACGGAGGCGAAATTATAAATAGCGATGGAGGAACAATCTCCGGAACCGTAACCAATACCGGCCAGGTCGTTAATAATATTGACGGCACGATCACCGGGAATATCACTAACCAAAACGGCGGCGAGATCGTTAATAACAATGGAGGCACGATCTCCGGAACCGTGACCAATACCGGAACCGGAAGCCGGGTCGTTAACAATAGTGGCGGCGAGATTACCGGAGGTGTTAACAACACATCAGGCGCTGCCCTCAATAATAATGCGGGTGGTAATATCTCCGGAAATGTTAACAACACATCAGGCGCTACAGTCAACAACGCAGAAGGCGCTACTCTATCGGGCAATGTAAATAACGGGTCCGGATCCACTCTGAACAATGAAGGCGTGATAAGCGGAGCCGGCAAGACCGTGACCAACAATGGTACCATGACCAATGACGGTTCAGTCACGGCTACGGGCGGAATAAACAATGCCGGAGGAACTCTTACCAATAATGCGGGTAAGACTATCAGCGCTCCTGTCAACAACAGCGCGGGCGGTGCGGTCACCAATAATGGTACACTGGCTGGCCCTGTCAGCAATACCGGAGATAACAGCACGATCAGCAATTCAACTACCGGCTCGATTTCGGGCAATGTTACTAACAGCGATGGAGGAGATATAATTAACGGAGGAACCATCTCGGGTAATGTGACAAGCTCCGGTGACGGCAGCACTGTTGTGAATTCAAATGCCGGTACTCTGTCCGGCAATGTAAATAACGGGTCCGGATCCACTCTGAACAATGAAGGCGTGATAAGCGGCGACGGTAAGACTGTGACCAACAGCGGAACCATGACCAATGACGGTTCTGTCACTGCTACAGGCGGAGTCAATAATACAGGCGGAACCCTGACCAACAGCGCAGGTAAGGAAATCACCGGTCCTGTTAAGAACTCTGCCGGCGGTACTGTTAACAATAGCGGTACGCTGTCCGGTGATGTGACCAGTACCGGAGACGGCAGCCGGATCGATAACGGTTCAACCGGACAGTTGACAGGTAATGTTACAAATGGGACCGGTTCTACACTGGATAATGACGGTGCGATAAACGGAGACGGTAAAACTGTGACGAACAGCGGAACCATGACCAATGATGGTACCGTGACTGCAACCGTCGGAATTAATAATACCGGAGGTACGCTTACCAATAGCAACGGCAAGGAAATTGCAGTTCCTGTCAACAACTCAAACGGAGGAACGCTCAATAATGAGGGAACTCTGTCAGGAAGTATTACCAATACCGCCACCGTGAACAATTCGGGTGAGATATCCGGCAGTGTAACCAATACCAAATCCGGTAACAACGCGGGTATCATAAATAATGAAGCCGGAGGTAGTATATCCGGTGGGGTGGATAATCAAAACGGTGCAGTGATAAATAATCAGACCGGAGCCGGTATCACAGGTGATGTTGATAATATGGGCGCTCTCATAAACGGAGGCGGCACAACAACAGGCACGGTAAATACATCTTCTACGGGAACAGAGATCACGGCACCTGACGGACATACGGATGAAGTGAACGTTTCCCCTGACGGCAAGATCACTGTTCCGGCCGGAACCGTGATCGAGTCGACTGCGGCAGCAGGCGGATCAAGTACCGTTACCCTGCCCGGGGATCCGGACTCCACAGACGGAAGTACCAACTATACTATACCGGCAGATAAAGCCACTCAGGTAACAAAGAACGGAGATACAACTTCTTTCCCTGCCGGAAGCTCCATTAACAAGGACGGAACCAACATCGCTTTGAATTATGGCGGAAGCATCAATGATGCCGGTGAGATCAAGGTTACACCCTCTCCCGCTCCGGCACCTGCTCCTACACCTTCAGGTGACAGCGGCTCAAACAATTCCGCAGGCAACTCCTCCAGTGCAGGTCAATACGATGAGAACCTGTTAAGAGAACTGTACAATACTCTGTTAGGAAACAATAACAATACTGGTGTCAATACAAACAGCAGCTCGGACGGCAGTTCAAGTAACGATTCATCCGGTGGTACAGGTACAAGTGCTGACAACGCAAAAGCGGTCACAACCGAAACAGATGCGAATAAGACTGCTGCCAACTCAGCACAGAACGGAAATACGAACAGGTCATCGGGCCGCAACGCTGCTCTGAGTAATACTGCTGACGCAGGTACAGAAGAAACCGCTTCGGACTTAGATGGCGGTAGCGAAGGAACCGGAGCTTTCCCTCCCATACCGTTTGGAGATGACCGGGAGGATACATATGGTACCGGTAGCGTGATAATCGAAGTAGAAAGCAGAAAGCCCGACGGAACCATATCTGCTCAGACCGGCGCATTGAACGGCACGACTGCTGATATCCTTAGAGCATGCCTGACGGAAGAAGAACTGGATGCAGTTTCAAACGGACAGGATGTTATAGTTAAGCTAGTAGTTATTCCTATCACAAAAGATGTTCCTGCTACCGATAAGGAACAGATAGATACCGCGCTCGAGAACATAGCTGACGAACCACTCACCCTGGGATGCTACCTGGATCTCAGTGTCATGAAGAGTATTGGCGGCGGAGCTTGGGAGAAGGTAACAAAGTTAAACGAAGAGCTTTTGATCACCATAGATATCGAGGAGGAACTCAGGGCTGACGGCAGAACATTCTATGTTCTCAGAAGTCATGACGGTTCGGTGACCATGCTTTTCGACAAGGATACCGATCCTGACACCATCTCGATACTGAGTGGACTGTTCTCGACATATGCGATCGCGTATACAGACAATGCAGAAGTGTCCGAGGAACTTGAGAAGGTTGCCGAATCAAATGATAAAGCGGGAACCGATCTGATAACAAACGCACCTTCAACTGATGTGACTACAACTAAGACCGGCGGATTCCCCTGGTGGATCCTGATCCTTATCCTTGTCGCCGCTGCGCTTGCGGTTGGAGGATTTATCATCTACAAGAAGCGTAACTAAAGATTTACCCAATAAAAATGCCGCACTTGCTGTGCGGCATTTTTTTAGTGATATTGCCATATTTTCACGGCTATTATGCCACCGCGTGATTGTATAGTCCCGCTCAAAATGGTACAATTTAGGATTAGAAGACTTAGAAGAGCAGTGCTCGACATCTGCGGATACGATAATGGTGTCCGGCACGAATAATAAACGAGGAGCTGAAAAATGGTTAACTTTAAGGAAGACGAAGAACTGCATGTACTCAATCATTCATGTGCACATCTGATGGCTCAGGCTGTAAAGCATCTGTATCCTCAGGCCAAATTCTGGGTAGGACCCGTCGTTGACGAGGGCTTCTACTATGATATGGATCTGGGTGATGCGGTCCTGAACGATGATGATATAGCCGCTATCGAGAAGGAGATGAAGAAGGTCGCTAAGACCGGAGCGAAGATCTACAGACGCGAGATCACCAAGGCTGAGGCCGAGGAGATGTTCAAGGACGATCCCTACAAGCTCGATCTGATCTCCAACATGGAAGACGGCACCATCACCTGCTATGATCAGGGCGATTTCACCGATCTGTGCCGCGGCCCTCATGTTGATAATGTAAAAATGTGCCGCAATTTCAAGCTCGTTAAGCATTCCGGCGTATACTGGAAAGGCGATGCCGAGCTTCAGGTACTTCAGAGAGTATACGGCGTGTGCTTCCCCGAAGCTGAGCAGCTCGAAGAGCATTTAAAGCTCCTTGAGGAGGCCAAAGAGCGTGACCACCGCAAGATCGGCAAGGACATGGAACTTTTCATGGTTGACGATCTGGTAGGCCGCGGACTTCCGATGTTCCTTCCCAAGGGACAGATCATTTGGCAGGAGCTTGAGGATTATATCAAGGCAAAAGAGCGTAAGCTCAACTATCAGCATGTGATGACTCCCTGCGTGGGCTCTGTAAGCCTTTATCAGACATCCGGTCACTGGGATCACTACAAAGAGAACATGTTCCCCGCCATGGAAGTCGAGGGTGAGAGCTTCGTGCTCCGCCCGATGAACTGCCCGCACCACATGCGCATATATGCCAACAAGCCTCATTCATACAGAGAACTTCCCATCAGGATGGCCGAGGTTGCTCATGACTTCAGATATGAGCCCAGCGGAACCCTTAAGGGTATCGAGAGAGCCAGACATTTCTGCCAGAATGACTCGCATATCTTCTGTACGCCCGACCAGATCGAGTCGGAGGTTAAGAGCGTATGCGATCTGATCTTCGATGTTTACAAGGATTTCGGCATCACGGATTACAGATGTGTATTAAGCCTTCGTGATCCTGCAGACACCAAGAAGTATCATCCTGATGATGAGATGTGGAATACCGCTGAGGATGCGCTCAGAAAGGTGCTTAACGACATCGGTATCGAATACACCGAAGAGATCGGAGAGGCAGCGTTCTACGGACCGAAGCTTGACGTAAACGTTAAGCCTGCTATCGGAGCAGAGATCACGCTGTCGACCTGTCAGCTCGACTTCTGTCTGCCGGCCAAATTTGAACTTACGTATACGGATACGGACGGCTCCAAGAAGACTCCCGTGGTACTCCACAGAGCGATCTTAGGTTCACTCGACAGATTCATGGCATACATCCTCGAGGAGACCAAGGGCAACCTTCCTCTCTGGCTTGCTCCCGTACAGGTTAAGGTACTTCCGATCAAGAACGATGACGATGACCTGAATGCATATTCCAAGTCGGTAGTCGATGCACTCAAGGATGCAGGTGTCAGGGTTGAGTTCGATGACCGCTCCGAGAAGTTCGGATACAAGATGAGAGAGGCTCAGATCGCCAAGGTTCCTTATATCGTAGTCCTCGGAAAGAACGAGGAGGAGGCTAAGCAGATCTCGTATAGACTGCATGGCGAGCAGGGCACAACCACGGTGGGATTCAACGAGTTTGTGACACTTGTCACATCCGAGATTTCGTCTAAAACACATTAATTTACATGCCACCAACTATAGAATCATCCCGCAGGCACGCTTTCGCTACTTTCGCTTCGTTGCGTTACTAGGCTCGAAAATACCTCGCCAAGTGTGTCTCGCTTCGCGAGCCACCCGTTTCGCTGACGCGAAACTCTACTAGGCTCGAAAATACCTCGCCAAGTAACGACGAGCTCAAAGTACCTGCTAAGATAATCTATAGTTGGTGGCATTATTTCAATTATGGGGGTATAGAATTCATGGTTTATTTATTCCTGGCTGAGGGGTTTGAGGAGATTGAGGCTCTGACGGTTGTAGACATGGGGCGCAGAGCCGGCCTGGACTTAAAGACTGTCACGATCACGAGGGATAAGTCCGTGACCGGACGCAGCGGCATCACGGTTGAAGCGGATATCAGGATGAAGGATGTCGACTGGGACGCGGCTGAGATGCTCGTGCTTCCCGGAGGTATGCCGGGCACGAAGAATCTTGAAGAATGTGCCGAACTTATGACACATGTTGACGAAATGTCACAAAACGGCCGGAATATTGCAGCGATATGTGCAGCGCCGACGATCTTCGGGCATAGAGGGATACTGGAAGGCAAGGTGGCGTGCTGCTATCCCGGACTCGAGGCGCAGCTTAAGGGTGCGAAGGTCAGCGCAGATCCTGTGTGCGTAGACGGTAACATCATCACATCCCGCGGCATGGGTACCGCGATCGATTTTTCACTGGCGATCATCACCAAACTGATCTCTGCTGAGAAGGCGGACGAGGTTGCCAAGTCTGTAGTATATAAGAAGTGACACATGTAAATTAGTGTATAGGAGGCTCATATAGGCCTCCTATATGTTTTTTGCGATAAACAGTAGAGAGTAAGTAAAGATAGCAACAGAGATGGCGGATATACGCCGGAGATTAAGACAGATCATAGGCTGAAACTAATGGGGGAGATATGAGCATTAAATACGAGGAAATACTGAAATACAACGAGAAGGGGAAGTACAGAGGCGAGTGGGATTCACTGACGGGATACACGATTCCCGAGTGGTTCTGCGGAGCTAAGTTCGGCATATTCATTCACTGGGGAGTTTTCTCAGTACCGGCCTTCGGCAATGAGTGGTATTCAAGGAACATGTATGTGCAGGGGTCGCCCGAGTTTGAACATCATGTGAAGACATACGGTCCCCAGAAGAAGTTCGGTTATAAGGATTTCATTCCGATGTTCAAGGCGGAGAAGTTCGATCCCGAGTACTGGGCAGAGGTATTCGCGCAGTCCGGAGCCAAGTATGTGGTTCCCGTGGCAGAGCATCATGACGGATTCCAGATGTATGAGAGCGACTTATCCGAGTTCTGCGCAGGGAAGATGGGCCCTAAGCGCGACGTAATAGGCGAACTTAAGAAGAGCGTGGAAAAGCGCGGCCTCGTATTCGGCGCATCCACCCACAGGGCCGAGCATGCCTGGTTCATGGGCGTGGGCAAGGAGTTCGACTCTGATATACATGAGCCTTTAAAGAGAGGGGATTTCTACTGGCCGTCCGAAGAGACGCAACCTGATTTCCAGGATCTTCACGCCAAGCCCGATCCTCCGGAGGAGTTTTTGATCGACTGGGTTGAGAGGACCTGTGAGATAGTAGATAAGTATTCACCGAGGATCCTCTATTTTGACTGGTGGATCGAGCATGAGGCATATAAGCCCTACCTGCGGACGATCATGGCCTACTACTATAACCGCGGATTGGAGAGAGGATTCCCTACCTCCGTATGCTACAAGCACGATGCATGTGCCTTCGGAAGCGCTGTGGTTGATGTCGAGAGAGGCAAGTTTGCAGAGGCCAAGCCTTATCACTGGCAGACCGATACCGCGATCGCACGTAATTCGTGGTGCTATACCGATTCGCTGATATACAAGAGTTCCGATGAGATCATCAGATATCTGGCAGATGTGGTCGCCAAGAACGGAAACCTGCTTCTTAATGTCGGACCGAAGGCGGATGGCACTTTTGCAGGGGAGGACCTGTCGATCCTGCTCGACATAGGAGAGTGGCTGAAATTAAACGGCGAGGCCATATATGACACGAAGGCCTGGAGATATGCAGAAGAGGGACCGACCAAGGAAGAGGAAGGGCAGTTCTGCGACGGCAGCGCCACTGAGTATACTTCGAAGGACATCAGATTCACAGCCGGAAACGGCGCGATATATGCAATCGTTCTCAAGGCACCAGAAGACGGGAAGTTTGTCATCAAGTCTGTATCCAAATCTGCAGATCCATGGAAGCCTGCTTTCCACGGCCTGATCAAACGTGTATCAATCCTCGGCCAGAAAGGTGAGGAGGAGTTTGAAGTTGACGAGAATGGCCTGACCTTCACTCACAAGGGCATCAGGACCAAGTTCCCCGTTGTAGTTAAGATAGAAACCGAATAAGCAGCGTCCGCCGCGGCGCAATAAGGTGCCAGGCACCATTACGAAAATGTTACGGCGATTTGTAACAATTTCGTAATGGTGCCTGGCACCTTTTATGTGACATGCAGGGTATAAAAATGCCTCGCATGTCACATTTTTTGTTTACATAATAATTATTGTCATATATAATTATATCGGTGCGCGCGTGCGATCACGCTACGCAGGCGATATGAAATGACATCATGCCCCAAAAGATGTCACATTCTTATTTCAATATTATAAATAAGTAAAATAGGAGAACAGTATGAGATTTACGAAAGAAGACGGCATACTTATCGCGCAGAACAACGGAGAGACATTACGCATCGAAGCATGGGGAAAAGACTCTTTGAGAGTCCGCTCGACCATGTTCAGTGAGTTTAAGAATCTTGAATGGGCCTTGACCGAGAAGCCGGATGTGACTAACGCATCCGTTGAGATCACAGAAGAGGATCACTGGGTAGGCGACGGTACCATCGACAAGCGTCAGATCGCATCGATTACCAACGGCCGCATGAAGGCCACGGTCAATTTCGCCGGCATCATCTCTTTCTATAAAGACGGCGAGCTGATCTTAAGAGAGTATTTCAGAATGTACGACGGCACGCTGTCTAAGTCCAGCAGATGCCTGAAGATAGTTAACCGTGAGTGGAAGGGCCTGATCGGCGGCAGAAACTACAAGCTCAACCTGAAGTTCGAAGCAAACAAGGGCGAGAAGATCTACGGAATGGGCCAGTACCAGGACGGACAGCTCAACTTGAAGGGCTGCGTTCTCGAACTTGCTCAGCGCAATTCCCAGATCTCGGTTCCTTTCATGATATCGAATAAGAACTACGGCCTGCTTTGGAACAACCCGGCAGTAGGCCGTGTCACATTCGGCAATAACTATACCGAGTGGATCGCCGAGTCCACAACCCAGATGGATTACTGGATCACAGTCGGCGATTCACCTAAAGCGATCCTTGAATCATACACCGCAGTCACCGGACGCGCACCCAAGTATCCCGAGGATCTGATGGGCATGTGGCAGTGCAAGTTAAGATACCGCACGCAGGACGAGGTCCTTGAGATCGCACATGCTTATGAAAAAGAAGGCATCAAGATCGACCAGATCGTCATCGATTTCTTCCACTGGACCGTTCAGGGCGACTGGAAATTCGATACCAAATACTGGCCGGATCCTAAGGCCATGGTAGATGAACTCCACCGCATGGGCATCAAGGTCATCGTATCCGTTTGGCCTTCGGTAGACCGTAAGAGCGAGAACTTCGGCCCGATGATGGAGCAGGGCCTCCTGATCAGAACAGAGAGAGGCGCAGCCCAGACCTACGATTATCAGGGCGACTGCGTGGAGATCGATCCTTTTAACCCGAAGACCAGAGAATATGTCTGGGAAGTATGCAAAAAGAATTATTACGACTTCGGCATAGACGCTTTCTGGCTGGATAATTCCGAGCCCGATTACGGCGTATACGACTTCGAGAATTACAGATATCACGACATGACAGCGCTGGAGTGCTCGAACATGTATCCCCAGATGTATTCACGCGTATTCTTTGATCCGATGAGCAAGATAGGCGACGGCACCGTGGTTAACCTCTTAAGATGCGCCTGGGCCGGATCGCAGAAATACGGCAATGTTGTATGGTCGGGCGACGTACCCTCGACTTTCGAAGCTTTTGCAGACCAGATCAAATGCGGCTTAAATATGGGCATCGCCGGCATCCCCTGGTGGACGACCGACATAGGCGGATTCATGACCGATGATGTGAACGATCCCGATTTTCAGCAGCTGCTGATCAGATGGTATCAGTTCGCCGTATATTCGGCAGTATTCCGTATGCACGGAGACCGCGGCCCTTACAACATCCCGCCCCTTGACGACCGCGACTGGGGCGGCGGATATCTTCACACCGGCCAGCCCAACGAGCTTTGGAGCTACGGCGAAGAGAACTACCGCATCATGAAGAAGTACTACGACATACGTATCTCGATGCATGACTATATTAAGAAACTCTACGACGAGGCATCTACGAACGGCTCGCCCCTCATCAGGACCATGTTCTATGAGTTCCCCGAGGATGAGAAGTGCTGGGAGATCGATGACCAGTACATGTTCGGCGAGAAGTTCCTGGTAGCTCCGATCTTTGAGCTTAACAGCTTTATGAGAAAAGTATATCTGCCCGCAGGCAAGTGGAAACTGACTTCCGACGGAAGCGTTTACGACGGAGGAACATGCGTCACCGTTGATGCGCCCGTAGACTACATGCCTGTTTTTGAAAAAATATAAAGGGACATAAGACTGATACCTGATGGACGATAGAGATAAACGAAAGCTGCGCGCTGCAAAAAGGCGGCGCGTGGAAGTAATAGCATACACAGTTGAGATCGTGGCGGCCGTGTGCATGGTGGGCGTGCTCGTTGCTTTTCTCATATGGCACAATTCATTTACGAATATCAAGATGTCGGATTATGTGACGCTGTCCCTGGCGGGCTTCGATCACTACGGCACAGCGACGCCCTTAATAAACGGAGAAAGCGAATATTCCGAGTTCTGGTCAACGGTGAGCGCCACGCTCGATAAGACCGAGGATTTAAGTAACGGCGATACGGTGACCATCACATATGAGTTTGACGAGGAAGTCGCCCGCGCGAGCAAACTAAGAGTCGATGCAACGGAGTCCACTGTCACCATAGAGGATCTTCCGGAGTCAAAAGTGATCGACGACGCTTTCATGTTCTCGGGACTCATCATGACACAGAACGGCATCAGCCCGAAAGTAACTTTTGAGGTCGGGAATAATTCCGAGGATCCTTTTGTATCAGGAATCACCTACTACATCGATGACGAGCGGACCTTTTTTGCAGACGGAGATACCCTGCGTATCAAGGCCGAGCTTCCCGAAGGGGCTCTCGATTCACACGAATATGTGACCGACAAGCTCGCGGATGAATATGTCTATGAGTATCCGGTCGTATCCGAGGATAAGTACGTGATGAGCGCGGCGCAGATCAGCGCCGAGGCTCTTAAGACCATGGAAGACTACGGCACCGACATGATATATGCGGCGGATGCCAACGAATATGGCCTTCGCATTTTCCAGCAGGAAGCGCATATTCAGCCCGTATTTAAAGGAAACAAGACGACATTTAAGTGGGTCAATCCATATGTGATCTCGGCCTACTTCCACAACGTGACCGAAGCCGGCTTACAGCAGGTGGAAAATCACGCCAATGACGTACAGATCGTATACGGCGTGACCATAACCCAGGACGACGGCAAGAGCTGCATGGCGGAGATAGTGGTCCAGTTCACCAATATCATCGAACACGCAGACGGCTCGCTCGAACTTACTCCCGACATGGGAAGGATAGTATCCGCAACCTACAGAGATAAAAATGTAAAGAAACTGGTATCGATCGACTCGAACGAGAACTACGATACCACCAAACTTACGGAGTGATATTATGACGATACTCGACAACCCGGCGCTCAGAGACAAACTGATGGAACAGTTCCATATCAAGGACTGTTTTGAGAGCATGAGCGGGCTCAATTTTGAACTGGTCAACTTCGGAGCGGGAGAATACATGATCAAGGAAGGCGATGTGCCTGATTGCATATATTTCCTGCTTGTGGGCCGCGTTAAGTTCTATGCCTGCTCGGTAAAGCGCGACTTCGGCGTATTTTTCCTGTCAAAAGGATTAGTCGGCGATTCCGAGTTCGTGACCGGAAGCGCGGCGACGAGATCCGCGCAGGTCGAAGGTGATGCTCTGTGCATGAAGCTTTCCACGCGCACAAGCCGTCACAGACTGATGAGCGACAGGACATTCCTAAGGTACCTGACCCAGCAGCTTGCAGAAAAGCTTACGCTCTCAGAGACCACTCCTGCGGATGCGGGAGCGCTCATGACCACCGAAGAAAGACTGTACGACTACTTAAAACTTTCTGCCGAGGACGGACGCGTAGCCGAGAGTCTGGGTACGATAAGCCAGCTTATGGGAGTGAGCTATCGCCATCTTATCCGTATGATGAACGCGCTGTGCGACGAAGGAAAGCTCAGGCGCGGCAAGCGCAAAGGCTCGTATTTCATCGCTTAGGGACTGCGTATGGGCCTGATCGACATACATAATCACATGATGCCCCGCGTGGACGACGGGTCAAAAAGCATCGCGATGACATGTGAGATGTTAAAGATCGCATACGCCGAGGGCATAGATACCATAATCCTGACTCCGCACTATAAGTCCGGGCACCTGCACGTAGCCCCTTACGAGATCAGGAGATTCGCGGATGAGATGACGAGAATTTCGGCCGAGTACGACGTGCCGGTCACTTTTCATCCCGGCAACGAGATCAGATACTACTCGCGGGCGATCGACCGTCTGGAAAAAGAGATAGCACTGACGCTTGCGGATTCCGATTACGCGCTCATAGAGTTTGAGCCTCCGGATCCTTTTGAAAAAATAATCGCAGCCATCAAGGAGCTGACCTACGCGGGCTATATCCCGATAATCGCACACGCGGAAAGATACCGCTGCATGTGCGAGGACCTGAATAACTGGCAGGATGTGTTGGACATGGGCGGCCTGATCCAGATAAACTGCGGCAGCGTGATGGGTAAGCATGGGCATGAGCAAAAGGCCTATACCCACAAGCTTCTAAAAGAACAGGCAGTCAGCTTCATCGCGACCGATGCACACAGGGACACTGTCCGCGCGCCGTACATGCGCGAATGTGTCGACTTCATATACAGAAAATGCGGCGCAGAATACGCGGATAAGATCATTGATGACAACCCCCGCCGCGTGCTCAATAACGACGATATAGATTGAAGACTGAACTCAAAGATATAAATCGAGGATTATAGATCAATGGAACCTAACACACGCAATAATGAAAAAGATGTCATAGAGATAGATCTGCTCGAAGTTTTCCTGCTCATGTGGCATAACATCGTGCTGATCCTGAGCGTCGGGCTGCTCTGTGCGACGGTGGCTTTTGTGATCACGAAATTCCTGGTCGCTCCTTACTATGAGTCGACCACCAAGATCTACATCCTGAACAAGAACGAGACCAACGCCGTAACCTACTCCGATACGCAGCTCGCCACACAGCTCACCAAGGACTACTCCGAACTGATCACGAGCCGTTATGTCATGGAGCAGGTCATCCAGGAACAGGGGCTTAATGTCGACTATGACGAGCTCTGTGAAAAAGTGAAGATCACCACGCCGACCGATACCCGCATAGTTGAGATCACTGTCGAGGATAAGGATCCGGTGGCGGCGATGAACATATGTAACAGCATAAGAGAGACCGCCAGCGATCACATCCAGAACGTGATGGATATCGACGCCGTGAACATAGTCGAGACCGCGAACATGCCTGATGAAAAAGCAGGCCCGAGCAGTGTGAAAGCCGCCCTGATCGCCGGACTCATCGGCTGCTTCATCGTATGCGTGGTCGTGTTCATAAGATATATGCTCGATGACACTATCAAGTCTCCGGAAGATATAGAAAAATACTTAGGTCTAAGCACACTCGGCATCATCCCGATAGATGTGGAGGAAGACGCGGAGACCGAAGGCGGATCCGGACGCAAAAACAGGAAAAAGGGGAAAAAGGGGTAAAGATAAATGCAGGACGTTAATCTGAAACTCTGTAAACAGTCATACAGGACCAAGGAAGCGTATAAATCCTTGAGGACCAATATAGAATTCTGCGGCGATGATGTGCATGTGATATCCATCACGAGCTGCACGCCCAGCGAAGGCAAGTCGAGCGTAGCGATGGGGCTCGCCATGGCTTTCAGTGAGGCACGTAAAAGGACTCTGCTCGTCGATGCTGACTTACGTAAGTCCGTCCTGGTATCGCGTTATCGTACGGGCGCTGTACACATGGGTCTCGTGCATTATCTCGTAGGTCAGCAGAACGTCGAGGATATCCTGTGTAAAACCGATGCGCGTAACCTCTATATCGCTTTCTCCGGGCCCGTGCCTCCGAACCCTTCGGAGCTGATGGGCTGCGACAGATTCAAAAGCTTCCTCGAGATCGCAAGGCACAACTTCGACATAGTAGTGGTCGATACGCCGCCTCTCGGGTCGGTAATAGATGCAGCCGTAGTCGCTACCCAGTGTGACGGAACCGTGCTCGTGATCGAAGATAATGCTATCAGCTACCGCTTCGCCCAGAATGTCAAGGACCAGCTCGCCAGAAGCGGATGCCGGATCCTCGGCGCGGTGCTCAACAAGGTTGATATGAGCGCGAAGGGTCAGTACGGACATTACGGAAAATACTACGGCAAGTATTACGGAAAATACTACGGTAACTACGGCGAGGATGCCGCGACCAAAGATATTGCCCAGGAGCAGGCAAAAAAACTCAAGCCTAAGGATGTGCCCAAGCAGGCCAAAATCACCAAAGCAGAGATCAAAAAGCCCGGACGCGTAAGGATCCCAAGTACCATAGACGATGAGATAGAAGTGATAGACATCAATAAAGACAATAACACAGGCAAAAATGAAGACTGATAAGTGGATCATAACCATCTCCATAGTGATAAGCGTACTATTGATCGGGCTGACAGTGTTTCTCTGGATACAGTCTGACAGGGTTGCGCCCAGGATCGAGTTCTCTGTGAATGAAACCGTCTACACCGAGGGAATGGATGATGCACCGCTCTACGAGGGCGTATCGGCCACCGACTCATGTGACGGCGATGTGAGCGACCGCGTGGTCATCGAGAAGATCGTGGAGAACAAGGATACAGGCAGGGTTACGGTAACTTATGCCGTGAGCGATAGATCCGGCAATGTAGCCAAGGCATCGCGCGTGTTCGGGGCGGTGTTTGAGACGGCTATCGAGACTCAGGAAGAGCCGGTCGAAGATGCGGAATCAGAAGCGGAATAAGA
Source organism: Lachnospiraceae bacterium (assembly GCA_017620155.1). Classification (GTDB taxonomy): domain Bacteria; phylum Bacillota; class Clostridia; order Lachnospirales; family Lachnospiraceae; genus XBB2008. The sequence goes on from JAFZQY010000016.1 coordinate 26,457, forward strand.
ATAGAGGAAAAAAGCATATAGGGCTCGGTATCCTGATTGCGTTGACCACAGTAGTCATAGTGGCAGCAGGCACCGTGATGATAGCCAGAGCGATGGGCAGGAGCAAGCTATATAATCAGGCAGTCAGCCATACTCCCAAGCTTGTCATCGAAGATGCCGAACCTCTTACGGAAGAAGAACAGCAGGTCTGGAAAGAGGGCTGGGTCAAATATGACGACCGGATATATGAGTACAATGACAAACTGATCACCTTCCTCTTCATGGGCATCGATAAGAGGGATGAGGAAGTAAAAGAGGTATCCGAAGGTACCAACGGCGGGCAGGCAGACGCGCTTTTCCTGCTGATATTGGATCCTACGGAAAAAGCCGTCAAGGTCATCGCGATAAACCGCAATACGATGGTTCCCGTGGATGTATATGACGAAAACGGGGCATATGTGAGCACAGTGACCGCTCAGGTCAATACACAGCACGGCTTTGGAAACGGCATGGAAGAGAGCTGCGAATACCAGATGAAAGCCGTGGACAACCTCTTCTACAATGTGCCGATACATGGATACTTCGCGATAAACATGAAGGCCGTGAAGACGATAACGGATGCCGTGGGCGGGATAGACCTGATGGTCCTGGAGGATGTGACCACCACAGGCGACCATAAGCAGATCTTCACCAAAGGTGAGGAGATACATCTCGACGGAGAGGCCGCATACAAATATGTATCGGTGAGAGATACGGCGGTCAGCGCATCCGCGAACGGCAGGCTGGAGAGACAGAAGCAGTTCATAAACATACTGATAGGTAAGCTGAAGGTTATGACCAAGGCTGATATCACGACGCCGGTGAAGATATATAACGCGATATCCGACCAGATGGTAACGAACATCACGGCTAATGAGACAGCCTATCTCGCAGGAGAGGCGAGAGATTACACCTTCGATGCGAGAAATATATATACACTTGATGGCGAGTACATAGCCGCCGAGGACAATCCTGACTCCGATTATGATGAGTTCTATGTCGATGAAGATGCCCTGAAGGCACTGATCATAGATGTGTTCTATAGAGAGGTGGAGCGATGATCGGCGGGAGCAGGAAAAAGTGCGTAGTTCCGATCATCATGGCGATGATGCTGATGGTGTCGGGGTGTGGAAATACCGAATATATTGAGGAGTCCGTCCCTGAAGAGACAATAGTCGAAGAAAATGCCACGGAAGAGGTTACGGATCCGGTGACTGAAGCCGAGATGGCGGAAGCAGAGACTGAAGCAGCCGAACCGGAATTACTAGAGCAGACATCCGGCATTGCCGCAGAAACAGCCACCGACGGATTGATAGATTTCGAGGCCCTGATGGCCGAGAACCCTGACATATATGCCTGGCTGTACATCCCGGATACGGATATAGACTTCCCGATAGTTCGGGCGAATAATGGTGATGCATATTATGTAAACCGCAATTCCGCCGGTGATGACGACCCTCACGGCGCAGTCTATACCGAGATATACAACAGCACCGACTTCAGCGATTTCAACACTGTGATCCACGGAGCGGATGCGGGCGAAGGAGATCCTTTTTACGGGCTGCATAAGTACGAAGACAGCGATTACTTCGATGCCCACCGCATCATGTATGTCGTGACACCGTACACGACCATGACCTATGAGATCATAGCCGCCTATTACGACGACGGCTCTGATATATATAAGCGATATGACTATACTACATATTCCGGCTGCAACAGATGGATAACCGACTATACGGCGTATAAGGATATGTCCATGAACCGGGTAGAACCGACCATACCGCTGTCTGTGGATACTTCGTTCATAGTGACTTTGGACGGTATCAC
>JAFZQY010000017.1 GCA_017620155.1 Lachnospiraceae bacterium
CAATGTATCTGCTTGTCACTCGCGCCGCGCAGGTCGGGATAATGTCGGAATCATTAGCGAAAGATTTTTATATTAAAGCAAATAAAGCGCAATGGAAAACCAATGAGCCCTCCCGGGTTCACTATAAAGAGAGCCCAATGCTTCTCATGCAATTGGTTCTGAGAGCAATTAACGAAGAAGGTGTCAGTATACAGCGAGGTGCCGAACTCCTGAACATGAAGTATTCCGATGTCGAACAATATTGCGGACAGGTGGTGATCTGATATTGGAATACATCAGCAGCGACACAAATGTATGGATTGACTTCAATACTATATCACGGATTGAATTACCTTTCCGGCTCCCATATACATATATAATGTTTCGTGAGACTCTCAGGGATGAGGTTTTAAACCCGCCGCACCTTTCCGACACTCTCGAACAACTTGGACTGGTAGGTGTACATCTCACTACAGAAGAATTTGTCTATGCGGATATGATTTATGATAAGTATGTTAAGCTATCCACCCCTGATCGTATCGCCTTGGCAATTGCATATAACCGAAAAATCACTTTACTTACCGGTGATAAAGCCCTACGTAACGCTGCAGAGAAAGAAGGAGTCAAAGTGCTTGGAACTATAGGTCTTCTGGACCTCATGCTTGATCAAGACTGCATCGATGACGCCGAGTACCAGTCCTGTCTGCGCGAGTTCCTCAACCATCCCGAAAGAAGACTTCCGCAAAAAGAACTTCAGAAGAGGATAGATAAGGAGGTGGAAAAGCAAGAATAAAAAAAGCACAAAACAGAATAAATCCTGCCTGTGCCCTTTTTAGAGCATTGCTAGAATGCCCACTGACAATGTTTATTCTAACAAATGCTCTAAGGAGTGACAAGGCATGGGTTGACATTTCGTCAAATAGTCTTTGTCTCCAATGAGAAGGTTAGAATACTACAATACCTTCTTTGCGGTCAAAGAAATAATTAACCAACTAAATTTAGCCAATAAGGAGGAAAAGTAATAATGTCTCATTCACTAACCGAATATGATAAATTCAAAGTGATCCGTCCGGTGATAGGAAATCATATCCTGGACAGTTATGATCTTCCCGTTATGCACCGCATCACGGAATCTGAAATTGACATCACAAAAGCAACCCCACTCAACATCGCGAATTTATGTGCAAAATACAAAAACTCCGACAAGGTTGTTTTACCTTTTAATGATGATAAATCAATTCTGAAATACTGGAATGATCCGCTTAAATATATTCCGCTCTTACAAACCGCTATGGCAGTAGGAACTCCGGACTATAGCGTATACACCAGCATGAATTCAAACGAGATTCGTCATAATGTGTATATGAATCGATGGTTAGGATGTCTTTGGCAGGACTATAATATCAATGCATTACCCACCTTACAGTGGAGTACACCGGATACATATGATATATGCTTCGGCGGTACCGAAAAGGGAGGAATCGTACTGATCTCCACGATTGGTGTCCACAACGATGTCAGACTTTTTTATCAGGGATTTAACGCCATGAAAGAGCGCCTAAATCCATCTCTTATAATCGTATATGGCAACATGCTACCGGAAATGTATGGCCGATTCATTAACTACAAATACACAGATGCATTTAACAGTAACAAACAAGCATATAAACAGCTTAGTCTGTTTGACTCTTCAATGATTTTTGAAAGAAAGAGAGGTGCGTAAAATGGGAAGCAGAGGCGCATTCGAAGATGTTTCAATAGGGAATTTCAATTTCGTCGTTGGCGGACAGACATATATGTCTATAGGAGACGTAGACGGTGTAAAAGTACTGGTCCGAACCTCAGGATCAGTCAAAGCACCGGAGTATTCCCACACTGCAAACAGAGTTTATGCAGTGGTCCAAAATGGCGCATTAAAGCACCTAACATACTATGATGAAAATCATAACCAATCTGTAAGCATCGATTTGTTGCATAGTCATAATGGATTGATGCCACATAAGCACTACAATCTAAATCATAACGACAATGGTATACCCATCACCGCTGAGGATACCGCATTGATAAACAAGATTCGACGGAGGTATGGACTAAGATGAGAATAAACGAATACAACAATCTGGATGAATTTATTTTTGAATATTGTAAAGGCAGAGAATCGTCTTCAGATAATCCCGAGCAACGTCAACGCTTCATGGGAATAGAGTTTTCATACAACGGAGTTTTCTACCGTATGTGCCGAGAACCTCTGGAACAGGAATCCTCCGCGAATAAAAACGCTCAAAATCCGGGAATTTATAACCTGATGATCATGCATTGTGATTCTCAAGAGTATCCTGCAGCAGATAGTTTTGAGTCAATCGGTTACTATTCTGATCTGGATGACTTACTTAACAATTGTATTATTGACGAAAAGCCTTTTCGCGAAGTAATAATGGATGATGAAACAGAAATACTCGGAAAAGACTGATCCGAATAAATATAAGAGTAGATGCATTGTCATGCTCAGTAATACCATAAGTATGCTATACTTGTACTGTTATGGACGTGAAGGCAAACGTTGAATCTACGTACAAAAATGATTATTCCGAAGGGGTGCGCAGGAGGCGCATCCTATTCGGATTTCTTTCTTTTTTCATCCCTTGCATTCTGTTCGCAGGTGTGTGCATGTTTCTGAAGATCACACCCTTCGGCGATGAGACATTCCTTTATGAGGACATGAAGCTGCAGTATCCGGATTTTTTCCTGTACTTTAAGCATGTTCTTCAGGGCAGGGACGCCATGTTTTACTCCATTAATTGTGGCATGGGATCCGATATGATCGGCTTCTGGACCTATTATCTGTTGAGTCCGTATAACTTCCTTTTCTTCCTGATCCCGGATGCGATGATGCCGGCCGGAATTACTATCCTGCTGATGCTGAAGGTTTCAACGATCGGTCTCACTACATGGATTTTCCTTGATTTTATTACGAACCGCCGAATGAGCGGGATGTGCGTGGTGCTCTCGAGTTTCTTTGCTTTCGGAACATGGGTCGCCGCCAACATGACGAATCCCATGTGGTTGGATCCTGTGATCCTGCTGCCGGTGCTGCTGATATTCCTGATCAGGATGGTACAGGATGATAGCCCGGAACGGAACCACGATGCTGACGCTGCTACGGATGCGGATGTGACCGGTGGCAAACGCTGGGCCATCCTGTATGTCGCTACCGTTGTTGTGATGATCATCACGAACTACTACATCGCGGCGATGAATCTCCTTTTCCTATCGATATTTATGGTGCTGCTTACTGTGCTCGGCTTTATCACCCGGCGTAAGCTATGGCGGTATATCCTCATGACGGGAATCGGTTGTGTGCTTGACCTGTGGCTTCTGATCCCGACGGTCATCTCTCTCCTCGGAAGCGAGAAATCACACACGCCGTATATCGTTGAGGTCATGAACACTTTCCTACCCAGCTCCGCGTCAAAGCCGAAGCTGCTCAATCCTATCATCATCCTTCCCAAACTGTTCTCCACAAGCTATAACAGCCTGCAGATCATGGAAGGACAGCCTGACGTTTATGTCGGGATGCTGCCACTGATCCTGACGGTTGCATTTTTCCTGAATAAAAAGATTGCTGCGAAGATAAAAATCGCGGGAGGTGCGTGCCTTGCGATCACGCTCGCTTTCTTCTGCATAAAGGAACTCAACCTGATCGCACATTTCGGAACGGAGCCCTACGGATACCTGTATAGATATGCGTATGTGTGGGCGTTCATTTGCGTCGTGCTCGCTTGCATCTGTCTGATGAATCCGGATGGTATGAGCGTGTGGAGGCTGGCTGTGTCAGGCGGTGTCTGCCTGCTGTTACTCGGCATAGCTGCTGTGTTCGTTCATACCCATCTCCTGCCCACGAGAGCTATAGTACTGAATGCGGTGATGATCGTAGTGGAAGCCGCTTTACTAATGGTATTCATAAATAAAAAGAGCGCGGTTTTATTGTGCCTGGCACCGCTGACGATCTGTTTCATGATCGAGGCAGGTTGGAATATGAAGATCGTATATAACATGCATGCGCTTATGTCGCCTACTGCGTCCGAATATGCTTCTGATACGGAACGGATCAACAGAGGACTTGAGACTATCAGAGAATATGAACAGAACGAATCCGGTTCAGATCCCGGCAAGTCCTACAGTTCTTACCGCATCGAATCATTCCCTCACAGAAACGCCAATGACTCTCTGAGTTTTGCATATAAGAGCGTGTCAGCTTACAACAGCCTGCTGCCCATGGAGCACAGGATCCTGCTCTATAAACTCGGCTATAATGACAACGGATTGTTCACGGATTATGATCCCGGAAACACCAGAGTGATGGATGCGATGCTCGGCGTCAGATATATAATGACCGACGGGAACTATGAACCATCTGAAGGTCAGCATGCATTAAACGATACGATCATCATCAATGACAGCTGTCTGGGCGCGGACATCATTACGGGTAAGACGATACCTGAGATACTGGACTTTATAGAGGCCAGCGAAACAGAGAATCCCGATGCTTCTCCTTTTGACCTGCAGGAATTGCTATGGAATCGGCTGACAGGAAGAAGCGACAAGATTTTTACAGAGGCTTCGGTGAAGGAATCAGTCGTAAAATCTGCGGATTCCTCCGATGAAGAGTCGGCTGAAGTCATGACATACTCATACGAAGTCACAGCGTCCGAAGATGGATGCCTGTATTTCTATATGGATCGTGATGCTCTGAATCAGAGAAATATAGAACTGGATCTGGATGGAGAGATGCTGACATACTACGGAAACGCATCCTGCCAGGAGGTTGTTTCACTCGGATATCATAAAGCCGGTGATATCGTTCAATTTGCCATCAGATGCGTCGATGACAATCCTGAGCTTCCCAGCAAGCCTGTATTTGTAACCGAGGATATCAGCATTATCGTAGCATATTGCAAGATAGATTGATAGGTTCTTGTCTTTTCTTCTCTTCTCTTATCTGACCGCGCCGATCAGCTCGTTAATGTCTTCCACGCCGTTACGTTTCATATAGTCTTCGATACCTGCGATCACGCGAAGTGTCGTGTCGGGCTCGACAAAATTCATTGCGCCCACGGCAACCATCGTAGCGCCGGCGAGGATGAATTCAAGCGCATCTTCGGCGCAGGTGATGCCGCCCATTCCGATGATGGGGATCTTCACAGTCTGAGCCACCTGATAAACCATGCGCACCGCAACGGGACGGATGGCGGGGCCTGAAAGGCCGCCGGTCTTGTTCGCCAGTACAAAAGTCCTGCGGTTGATGTCTATCTTCATTCCGGTGATTGTGTTGATGAGAGAAAGTCCGTCAGCGCCGGCAGATTCAGCCGCGCGGGCCATCTCGGTTATGTCTGTAACATTAGGAGAAAGCTTCATGATCACAGGTTGTTTTGCGACTGACTTAATGCGCGAAGTAATACTCTCAAGAGCTTTTGTATTCTGGCCGAAAGCGATCGCACCCTCTTTTACGTTAGGGCAGGAAACGTTGATCTCGAGCATGTCTATCGGTTCGTCTGCAAGTCTCTCAACAACTTCCACATACTCATCTTCAGTCTTGCCGCAGACGTTCACGATGATCTTCGTATCGAAACCTTTGAGAAAAGGAATGTCGCGCTCGCAGAAAACCTCGATGCCGGGATTCTGAAGCCCGATCGCATTGAGCATTCCACCGTAAACTTCTGTCACACGGGGCGTCGGGTTACCGGCCCATGGGATGGGAGCCACGCCCTTGGTCGTGACTGCGCCGAGCTTGGACAGGTCAAGAAAATCGCCGTATTCCATTCCGGAGCCGAAGGTGCCTGATGCAACCGTGACAGGATTCTTAAAAGTAACTCCGGCTATTTGGACTTGTGTGTTCATAAAAATACCTCTATATATCCAAAGCGTCGACATCGAAGACAGGGCCTTCGGTGCAGATGCGTGCATTGTTTACGTGTGAGTGAGGATCCATCTCGCGGGTCTTAACCACGCAGCCTAAGCAGGCGCCGACTCCGCAGGCCATGCGCTCCTCTAATGAAACGTAGGCTTTGATTCCTTTTTTCCGTGAATAATCTGCGATGGCGCGAAGCATCGGCATGGGGCCGCATGCGAGGATCAGATCGCACTCGCCGAGGCCCTGTCGGATCTTGGTTTCCATCACATCCAGAACGTTGCCCTTGGTCTCGACAGAACCGTCCTCAGTCGCGATGTGAACTTCGGACAGATCCTTGAACTCCTCCGCAAGGAAGAGGTTGCTATCGCGATAGCCGAGGATCGTGTTGAGATACGGATCGGGATAGGGGCTGCGCTCCACAAGCTCTTTGGCGAGCTGAAGCATCGGAGGGATTCCGATTCCGCCACCCATAAGCACGGGATGACGGAAGTTTGTCACCAGGTCATCAACGTCGTATCCGTTGCCGAGGATTCCGATGATCGGAACCTGATCGCCGGGCGTAAGCTGTGAAAGGACCTCCGTTCCGGTATTCGAACCGGTCACGCGGTAAACAAGGCGAAGTCTGTCGCCGTCGACCTCGCAGATGGAGATCGGACGGGGAAGGAGCTTCGAGCGGTCATTCGTGTACACGCCAATGAACTGGCCGGCGTGCGCTTCGCGCGCTAGCTCCGTCGAAATCCGAAGATCGTAGATGTTGTCGGTTATTTTTCTCTGTAAGATTACTTTGGCTGTTACTTTTTGTTTCATGTGTCCGTTCCAATTCAAAGATTATTTACGGTGCATAGAGCGATACAGATCGCCGATACGGCTTTTGAAAGTATACGCCAGATATCTGGCGCGGGATACGCGTCCCCATTCATATTGGAGTTTCAGGGTCTCTCTGAAGCCGGTATTTGAACCGGACATTCCACCGAGACGGATATCCGCAAGGACTTCATATATCGGGGTAAAAGTCGCTCCTCCGTCCATCGCTTTTTTCATCCAGGCGTAGTCTGCGCTGGATTTAAAAGATGTGTCGTAGAGGCCGTAGTCGCGATAGCAGGCCGGCGTGATGAACGAGCCGGGATGGTTGATCATGCGGTCGAGAAGGAAGTCGTGATGATAGAACTCCATGGTCTTCAGGCGGTCGCCGTCAAAGGTGCGGATCATGCCGTAGATAACCTCATGCTCTGCTCCGGAGTATGCTTTTTTGATGAGGTCAAAAGCGTCCGGGGCAAAATAATCATCAGAATTGATTATGCCGATCAGATCACCGGTCGCCATCCGGATGCCCTTATTCATCGCATCGTAGATGCCGTCGTCAGGCTCGGAAACGATCTTCACCTCGTAGGGCACGCGCTCGCTGTACTCTCTGACGATGTCGAGCGTGCCATCGGTTGAAGCGCCGTCTATGATGATATGCTCCATGTTGTCACAGTGCTGGGCTTCTACGGAATCCAGGGTATCTTTGATCGTGGAAGCGCTGTTAAAGCACGGCGTGATCACGGAAAATTTGAGGTCATTCGTCTTGTTCTCCATAACATATATAATACCTTAAATTCGGGCGGTTTTCCATTATTCATGTCATCGGAAGTCTTGCTTTTTGCTTATTGTGGCATTAATATGAACATACCTGTTGTAAAAGAAAAATCTACGACCTGGGAAATCCATATGTTAGCAGAAGAATATCCGATAATCGAAGAAGCGGCCAGTCATCTTCGCAGGCTTTCAGATGAAGAACGTTTCAAACTGCAACAGGAAGCTTGGGAAGATCGTCAGAGGCGCGTGAACGGGCTTAAGATGAAGCTGGATCAGGCAAATGAAAAGGCGGCTAAGGCGGATGTATATCGCCAGCAGCTGATCGAGGCGGGGATCACACCGAAAGACTGATTGTGTTCATATTACGGAATAATGATAAAACAGGCGGAGGAGTATTCCTCCGCCTGTTGTCTTTGTATCGAATAGACAACCTTGGTGCCTGGCACCTATAGATGGCATCTGTAAACTACCTTACCGTTGCAGATGGTCATGCGGACGCGGCCGCGTAGGCGCGTGCCGATGAACGGTGTGTTAGTGGATTTAGAGGCGAATGTATCGGGAACGATCCACTCTTCTTCAGGATCGAATATGACCAGATCAGCAGGGCCGCCTTCATAGATGCGGCCTGCGTCGAGTCCGTAAAGCCGCGCAGGATTTATCGTCATCTTGGCAAGTAATTCAGGGAAAGTAAGACGATCCGATGAGGCTTCATCCAAAGCGGACGCACCGGATATCCCGCATGAGGCAGAATCGGTTCCATTGCTTGATCCTACCAGATTCGTAATTCCCAGTGCCAGCGAAGTCTCAAGTCCGATGATGCCGCTGGGGGCTTCCGTAACGGGGCGCGACTTCTCTTCCGCAGAATGCGGGGCGTGGTCTGTTGATATGAGTTCTATGGTTCCGTCGCGCAGACCTTCGATGATCGCCAGCCTGTCTGCCTCGGTTCTGAGCGGAGGATTCATCTTGGCCATCGCGCCGTGCTCGATCAAAGCTTCCTCCGTCAAGGAAAAATGATGCGGCGTAGCCTCAGCGTGTATATGCGGGTTCGTCTTTCGAGCCTGTCTAACCAGATCGACACCTTCTGCTGTCGATATATGTTGAATCACGATATCGGGACAACCACCGGCAGCCTCCCCCCTTAAGCGAAGTTCCTCTGCTATCCTGATATCTCTCTCGATCATCGATATCTCAGCTTCTCTGGGCGATCCGCCCACACCGAAATGCTCCGATGCTGCACCGGCATTGATCCCGTTATTCGTAATATAGCTCGGATCCTCTTCGTGGAAACTCAGCGGTTTCCCAAGTACCGCAGCAGTCTCCATCGCATGCCTGCAGACATCGGAATCCCGCAGCGGTATGCCGTCATCGGTAAATCCTACCGCGCCAAGCCCGGCCATTTTCTCCATGTCGACCAGTTCTTCTCCTTGAAGTCCCATCGTGATATCCGCGCAGGTATATACATGTATAGGCTGCGTGGCAGCCTTATCGAGAACATATTTAAGAGTCTCTTCGTTATCGATCGCGGGCTTCGTGTTGGCCATCATGACGACGGAAGTAAATCCGCCTGCCGCGGCAGCCCGGGCGCCGGTTTCGATATCTTCTTTGTAGGTAAAGCCGGGATCTCTGAAATGCACATGTACATCGACAAGCCCCGGAGCACATATGAGCCCGGTCCCGTCGATTACGGCATCCGAAGCATCGCCGCCAACGGTCGCTTTGCCGTTACCCGCCTCAACATTACTAACGCACCGCGAATCATCTCCAATGAGAATCTTCCCGATGCGTCCGTCTTTTATAAATATATCACCGGCCTCGTCGAGTCCCGAGGCCGGATCTATTATCCTGATATTCTTTATCAGCAAATTACCTGAGTCCTGATTCATGTAAGTCCTGATTCATACGCTTTCTTGTAAATCCGGATTCACGCGGTTTCCTATGAGTCCTGATTCATGCGGTTTCTTGTTCTTCCTGTGCGCTGTCCTCAATTCCTCTCAATGCCTTGATCTCATCATAATGTCTGTAGAAAGCGATATATGCTCCGCAGAAATGCTGTACGTCATCGATACGCACTCTGAATCCGTCATGGCGGACAAAGAACGTTCCCTTGAACTTCGAAGGCTCGGGCAGATACATCACATACTCGGGATAGCCATAGCCGTTTAACATATGCTCTGCTCTTACGAATATCGTGTCTGCGAGTTTGCGTACATCGTATTGCTTAAGCGCTGCGACTTCCGCTTTTTCCTCAACCATACGCTTGTAGGTCTCGTAACCTGCCATCAGCAGTTCCAGATATGTGTGGTAAGTCGTGGGCTGCATGCGGATCATGTCCAGATTCACAAAAAGGTTCCTGAGCGCGAACTCATAATACTTCTCTTCCTTGATATACATCGTGAGCTCGTTGACCGCATAGGCTACCCAGTGATCGCGGTGCGTCGTGTAGTCGGCCTCGATGAAGTGGTCGACGGACCTGCGAGCAGCTTCGAGCCAGAGCGATGATCCGGTCATGCTGTACAGGCGGCAGAGCGCAAAAGTGGCCTCGCCGTCGTAATACACCGTCCTGAACTGCTCTTTCAGCTCACGCGAATCGGCATTTAATACATGCGCAAAAGTGCCGTCGGGATTCATCATCTTCAGGATCCCGCGCCCGAGCTCTGTGCATAGTTTCACATACTCGTCGGTTTCATAAACCTTCATGTACTGGCTGAGCGTGATGATCGCAACTCCGTTTCCGCCGAGTTTGATCTCGTTCGCACTTTTCTCTATAAGATATGCAGTACCGTCATCATAGCGCTCGATCTGGCTGATCATGTATTTGATCGCAGCCTGTGTTGTCTTGTAAACTTCCGGATTCTTCTCGATCTCGGTCGAGCACACGAGACTCCACAGAGTCGACGAGTGCCTCATGATGTTGTAGCCGGGGATCAATTTCCTCGAGATCGGATAATATCCGTAATCGAAACTTCCGTCGGGATGAAGCTGTGTATTCAGATATCGCATCGCGGAACCGACGATGGACTTGATGTCTTTCTTGGTGATGATATCCATCTCGCGGCGGCCGATCTGATACCCCTTATTGAAAAGCGTATAGGTCCGGTCTTTTTCATCAATGAACCATGAATCGGTATCAAAAAGGATGAGGGTCCGGGGAGTCTTAAGGATGACATCGTCATCGCGCTTCAATGAATAAGCGTTAAAAGAGCGCAGATCGAGGACTGACTCCTTGTAGTTGAGGAGGCGGTTGCCGTTGATCTCACCCTCGGTGTAGGCGTATTCGTATTTTTTGTCCAGAGAGATACCACGGCGGAAAAACTCGTGGTATGAAGAAAACATCCGATTGACTGCATCCTGCGGATCGACTTCTTCGGAATGTGTGATGATCTCGAGCTTGACCCATTTGGGCTCAAGGCCCATCGACTTCACGCCATCAAGCGCGTATTTGGTCGCCTGCTCCATGGCCTCTTCAAGAGAAAGGCCCGCCGCGTGGAACACATGCGCGCGCTTTTTGGTATCGCAGACCGCGATAAATACAGCGAAATACTTTTCTTCGCCTTCGCCAAGCAGATCAGGTGCTATCTTATTTCCGAATGTTTGAATATCTGTACCTGAAAAAGCATGATCAGCCAAGGTCTTAAGCTTGGCCGAAAGATCTTTGTCGTAACTCTTCCCCATTTTATTAGCCCCCTAAGTGCAAGTATAGCACAGAGGGGGCCGTGAGGGAAATGTGATTGGCTTATTTTATTGGGTTTTTTACGGCATTACATCATGTAGGGCTCTCACCGAGAGTGACCTCAACATCTTTGGTCTCGTATCCGTCATCAGTGTGGTAGGCTATTGTAACGGTGACCGTCTCGCCTTTTTTATACTTGGAAAGGAAGCTCGTGAGTTCCTCGCTGGTCTTGATCGTCCTGCCGTTGATGCCGACGATTATGTTCTCCTTCTCGATGCCTGCTGCCTCTGCGCCTGAGCCGTGAGCCACGTTTGATATATACACGCCCTCGGGCAGTCCGTATGTCGCGCTGATCTCAGCAGTAACATCCACGATGTTGATCCCCAGATAACCGCGCTCGTTATCCGATACGGTTTCGCGCGTCACCTGATTCATCATGGTCTCAACTTCACCCGTTACATCTGAGATTGGGATCGCGAGACCCATGTTCTCGGCTACCGACGAATCCATCATCGCGGTATTGATACCTACCAGTTCGCCCTTCAGATTAAAAAGCGCACCGCCGGAGTTTCCGAGATTGATCGCAGCATCCGTCTGGATGTAGGCGTTCTCATCAACTTTACCGTTTGAATCCGTAAAGTGGCGGTTAAGGGCCGATACGATGCCTGTCGTTACAGACTGGCCATATCCCAAAGCGTTACCGATCGCTACTACCTGCTCACCGAGCTTAAGGTCATCGGATGAACCTACGGCTGCGATCGAAATCTTGGAAAGAACGTCACTGCTTAATGAACTGATCGGGATGGATATGACTGCGATGTCGCGTGCTTCGTCATAATCCTTGACGGTCGCATAGATCACATCTTCTTCATCGATCTCGTCAACATCCTCTTCCCAGCTGAATACTACCGAGAGTGATTTATTATCCTCGACCACATGATAGTTAGTAAGGATCAGGAGTTCATCGTCCGTCTGGGCGATGATGACGCCGCTGCCTTCACCTGAAGAATCATATGTATAGGTGCGTCCCCAGAAGTCCTGGATTTCTCTCACGCTGTTATTTGTGATCGCAACTACGCTCGGCATGCACTTTTCCACGATCTCAGATACGCTCATCGTTCCCGTGCCGGCCGTGGTGGGAATATCCTCAACCTTAAGATCCGCTTCGTTCTCATTCCTGCTCAGTTCCACATGCTGAGGCTTGTCAGCGAAAAGTGAGTCGGCGCTCTCTTCTGTGACTGTGTCCGTTTTTTTGTGCAGGATATTGAAGCCGTTCATGTAGGCATATGTGATGCCGGTGCCGATCATAAGGCCTACGAGCGTTAAAGCTATGCACGCGCCGACGATCCTGCCGGTCCTCTTCGGCTGCGGTGCGGGGCTTCCATATGTCATGTCCGGTCCTGCCTGGTATCCCGTATAATCCGTATATCTTCCGCCGGTCGGCGGCGTAACGTAAGGCTGCTGCCCGTTATCTATTTTTCCGTATTCGTTCTCGTACATCTCTTTTACCTCCTCATTATGACCCATATGCCTCTTTAGTACACATTTGGGTCATACATTTCAGCTTGCGAGGCTTACATCAGATTGCATTTTATGACCCAAATGCGCTTATACTGCCCGTTTGGGTCATATGTTTCAGTTTAAGCGCCTAACCTTTGATCGTATTTCATGGTTTTCCGGTCAAGATTCATGACCCAAAAGCACTTTTTACACCCGTTTGGGTCATAAATATGTGTTTGGCGGCCTTCACCTCGCATCTTTTAAGATGAATATAATGTGCGGATATGATGGAATTATGGTCGAATTGTGTTTTTTCTGTGAACTTGAGATTCGAAATGCAGACGTCGAAACCTATGGCTCGAAACCTGAGACCCGAGACTTAAGCTTCCGAAAGAAGCGGAGCGAATGTCTCCTTGATGAGCTTTTCGGTCTGATCCAGAAGATTGCGGGACTCTTTTTCGACAAGGTCCTCGCGCTTATATCTGTAGTTAAACTCCGGCGTCCCCTTCGCAGAGAACGACAGCTGCCCCTTCGCGGAAGCGAGCACAGCAGGGATGTTCTCCACGCGCACGGGTGCATCGGTACGCATGATCACGCGAACGCGCCCAGCGCCGCCTTTTATTTCATCAACGCCCAGGCGCTTGGCAGCCGCCCTGATCAGTGCGATGCGAAGGAGGTTGTCCGCGCACTCGGGCACAGTGCCGAAACGGTCGATCAGCTCGTCCGTAATGTCGCGATAGTCAGACTCATCGGAAAGGACTGCGATGCGCTTGTAGATATCAAGTTTCTGCCTCTCGTTCATGATGTAGTCGTCTGGGATATATGCATCGACGTCTATGAAGATCTGTGTCTCGAAATCGAGCTTCACTTCTTCGCCGCGGCGCGTACGGATCGCCTCGGAAAGGAGTTTGCAGTACATATCATAGCCGACTGACGCCATGTGTCCGGACTGGCGTGAACCTAAGAGATTTCCTGCTCCGCGGATCTCTAAGTCCTTCATCGCGATGCGGTATCCGCTGCCGAAATCGGTGAACTCGCGGATGGCCTCGAGTCGTTTCTCCGCAACTTCCTTAAGCATCTTATCCCTCTTATACATGAGGAAGGCGTAAGACGTACGGTTCGATCTGCCGACGCGGCCCCTTAACTGATAAAGCTGTGCAAGCCCCAGCTTATCGGAGTCATGCACGATCATCGTGTTGACATTGGGGATATCCATGCCGGTCTCGATGATAGTCGTGGATACGAGCACGTCGATGTCGCCGTTTACGAAGTCGTACATGATGCGCTCAAGCTCCTGCTCGTGCATCTGCCCGTGCGCAAAACCGACCCTCGCCTCGGGTACGAGTGCCGCCACCTGCGCGGTCACATCGGCGATGTTGGCCACGACATTATAGACATAGTAGACCTGGCCGCCACGCGATACTTCTCGCACGATGGCCTCTCTTACGAGTTCTTCGTTATATTCGCAGACAAAAGTCTGGATCGGGCGCCTTTCTTCCGGGGGTTCCTCGAGCACGCTCATGTCACGGATCCCTATAAGGGACATGTGCATCGTCCTGGGGATCGGCGTCGCCGTGAGCGTAAGCACGTCCACGGTCTGCTTCATCTTCTTGATCGTTTCTTTATGAGTTACGCCGAAACGCTGCTCCTCATCGACGATCAGGAGCCCTAAGTCCTTGAACCCGACATCTTTGGACAGGACGCGGTGTGTTCCGATCACGATATCGACCATTCCGCTCTTAAGATCAGCTATGACGCGACGCTGCTCCGCGGGCGTCCTGAAGCGGCTGAGGAGCTCCACCCTCACCGGAAAGTCCTTCATGCGCATGGTGAAAGTATTGAAATGCTGCTGCGCTAAGATAGTCGTGGGCACGAGATATACGACCTGTCTGCCTTCCTGGACTGCCTTGAAAGCGGCGCGGATCGCGATCTCTGTCTTGCCGAAACCGACATCTCCGCAGATAAGCCTGTCCATGATGCGGTCGGACTCCATGTCCTCCTTTGTCGCCTCTATCGCATGGATCTGATCCTCCGTCTCCTCATAAGGGAAAAGTTCTTCGAACTCACGCTGCCATACCGTATCGGGACCGTACTTATATCCGTGGAGGCTCTGTCTTGCAGCGTAGAGCTGAACGAGATCATCCGCGATCTCATCCACTGCCTCGCGGACCTTGGATGTGGTCCTGGACCACTCTTTGGTACCGAGCTTGTTAAGCTTCGGTGCGCGGTCGGTTCCGCAGGCGTACTTTTGAATGACATCAAGGCCGGTGGCGGGCACGTAGAGATTGCCGCCATCTCGGTAGCCTATCTTGATATAATCCTGGACTACGCCCTCGACGCTGATCTGCTCGATACCGCGATATATACCTAAACCGTGGTTTTCATGAACTACATAGTCGCCGATCTTGAGCTCGGCAAAATCATGAATGGCGTTCGAAGGATCTTTTGCGTATTTACGTTTCTTTTTCTTTTGCTCGGGACCGAATATGTCAGTCTCGGATATGACGATGAACTTCCGGTCCGGATATTCGAATCCGCTCCTGATCCTGCCATAGAAGCACTCGACCTCGCCGGGCGCAATCTCACGGGACGAATCCTCGGTATACAGGGCCGTCAGACCTTCTTCGCGCAGGTCATCGGCCAGACGTCTTGCGCGCGTTCTGGACGCTGAGATAAGAAGCATCCTGTAGCCCTTGGACTTGTAGTTCTTTAAGTCTTTTACCAGCGCATCGAAACTCTTGTTATAAGAAGCGATGGACCTAACCTGAGCATCGTACTCCGCGATAGGATCGAGCAGCCCGTTCGCGCCGCCCAAGGTTGAGAGCTCTGCTACATATCTGTCCCCCATCATTGCGGCCGTCCGCTCCGAAGATATGATGAGTCCGGATTGTCCGGGCAGGATATAGCCTTTTTCCAGACGGTGGGACATGCTCTGGATGAACTCTTCCTCCGTGGCGTGCGCGTGCTCGGCGCATCTGGAAGGCTCGTCTATGAATACGATGCTCTTATCCTTATCAAAAAATGAAAGCATCGAATCTACGTCATCATAAAAGTATCCGATGTAGCTCTCGAGGTTGACCGCGCCTCTGCTCATTCCAAGTTCAAGGAGCTGCTCGCGAAGTTCGGCCGTTCTTTTGCGGACGCGGGCCGCTTCCTCAGTCTTAAACTCCGCTCTCAGTTTTTCGGAATATTCTTCCGCCTCGGCGGATATCGCATCGAGTCCCCTTCGCATCTGATCGTCATCCATGACCAGTTCGGTGGCGGGATAGATCGTCACGCTCTCGGTCTTATATATGGATCTCTGAGACTCCACATCGAAGCCTCTGATCGAATCGACCTCATCACCCCAAAGTTCTATACGGTAGGGATTGTCCTCGGTGATATCGAAGATATCCACGATGCCTCCGCGGACGGAGAACTCTCCGGGATTCTCGACTATGTCTCTTTTTTCATATCCGATCTTAACGAGGAGCCTGCTGATCTCCCTGATATCCAGGATACCCTTCACGGCGATCTTGACTACCGCGTCGCGGATGATATCGGGCTTGACGCAGGGCATCATAAGCGCGCTCCATGTCGTGATGATCGTCATGGGGCGGTTTTCTATGATGCTCCGAAGGCAGATCAGGCGCTGGCGCTCGATCTGGTTACTCGAGACATCAGCCTCGTAGAATATCATGTCTTTTGCGGGAAATATCGATGTATTCTGATCGTAGAAAAGATAGTCCTCGTAGAGTTCGCGGCATCTCGCATCCGAGTATGTGACGATAAGCCTGCAGCGGTATCCGTCTCCAAGCGCATAGACCATGCATGGCTTATGTGATGCAACACAACCCATAAGCTCGATTGCCCCGGCTCGGCGAGCCAGGGTGGTCTTCATTTCATCATATTTTTCCATCTCCCTCACGGGAGTAAGAAGGGTTCTCATTCTTTAGCAGTTGTGCCCGGAAATCACTTTTCCTTAGCAGTTGTACTTGGAAATTGCTTTATCTGCGCCTTCTTTTATAATAGCGACCGCAGTGTCTGCGGCACGTTCCTCTATCTCGGCCAGGGTCTTCGCGTCCTCGCCGGTCACGCGGCCGAGAACATGCCCAACCACATCTCCTCCGGCTCCGGGATCACCGACGCCTATCTTGATACGGGTGAAATTATCGTTACCAAGATTTGCGATGATGCTCTTTAAACCGTTATGTCCGCCGGCAGACCCGCTCTTGCGGGTACGAAGCCGCCCTACGCCCATGGATATATCGTCGGATATCACGATCAGCTCGTTATCCGTATCGATCTTGTAATGCCTGCACAGAGGCCTTATGCATTCGCCGGAATTATTCATGTAGGTCTGGGGCTTTAATAATATCACTTTTTCGCCGTCTATCAATCCTTTTCCGTAAAGACCACGGAAAAGATGGCGGCGAAGCGGTATGTCATAGCGCTCAGACAGGATATCGATCGTATCAAAGCCGGCGTTATGTCTGGTATGCGCATATTTAGTTCCGGGGTTACCCAACCCGGCTATAACGTACATTGATCTTTCCTCCGACGAAGAATGTTGACGAAAAAAACTCCCGGACACGGAGCTACCGCGCCCGGGGTCTTTCTTACTTTAATTTAGATCATTCAGCGACGTCTTCAGCTTTGCTGTACGCATCAAGTATCAGATCCTGCAGCCTGGTTCTGGTCTCGGAGTTGATGGGATGCGCAATATCCCTGTACTCTCCGTTCGCGCCCTTCTTGCTGGGCATTGCGATGAACAAACCGCGATCACCTTCAATGATCTTAATGTCATGAACAACAAGCTCATCATCAATCGTGATTGATGCGACTGCTCGCATCTTGCCTTCTCCGGTGATCTTCCTCACTCTCACATCAGTAATAGTCATCTTTCTTCTCCTCTTTTCTGCCGGGCGTCCGCACACCCTGCCAATGTAACGGGAGACATCAGATCACATATCGGTCATTCTGTTCAGTCACTATCTGTATGCCGCCTTCTCCTTTATAGTACGAGTTAGCGCGTATTGTGGAGTGACTTTCAACGATACAGTTCTCTATATGCGTGTTGTCACCGATATATACGTCGTTCAGTACTATGGAGTTCTTGATATAACAATTGCTGCCGATGTATGCTTTCTTGAAGACTACAGAGTCCTCGACAACACTGTTAACGATGCATCCGCAGGAAATCAGCGAGTTGTGAACAGCTGCTCCGACATTGTATTTTGCCGGCGGATGATCATCTACTTTGGAGTAAATGTCGGGATACTGCTTGAAGAAGTAATCCCTGATCTCCGGACGAAGGAAGTCCATGTTGGTCCTGAAGTAATCGTCAACGGAGGCTATGTTGCTCCAATAATCGTTCATCTTGTAGCCGCAGATATGCTTCATGTCTTTGTAACGAACGAGCACATCGTTGACGAAATCGTATCTGTCTTCCTCGATACATCTCTCGATCATCTCGATCAGGAGACGTCGTCTCATGACATAGATACCGCAAGATACTGTGTTTGACTTGGCTACTACGGGTTTCTCCTCGAATTCTTCGATACGATCGTCCTTGCCGATCTTCACGGTACCGAATCTCTCGAGATTGGTCTCACCCGGCATATCCTTGCATACAACGGTTATATCCGCTTTCTTGTCGATATGATACTCGAGAAGCTTGTTGTAGTCAAGTTTATATACGCAGTCTCCCGAGGAAATGACTACGTAAGGTTCATGCGAACTCTTGAGGAACGACATGTTCTGCGCGATGGCGTCCGCGGTACCGCGATACCATGCATTGCTCTCTGCTGTCACAGAAGGAGTGATCACGAAAAGACCGCCCTGCTTACGTCCGAAATCCCACCATTTGGAGGAACTTAAGTGCTCATTTAAGCTGCCCGCATTGTACTGGGTAAATACGGCTACCTTATTGATATGAGCGTTGGACATGTTGCTCAGTGCGAAGTCTATGCTCCTGTAACTGCCCGCTACGGGAAGTGCGCATGCCGCACGCTTGGTCGTAAGTTCTTTGATACGGTGATTGTTACCGCCTGCTAAGATGATTCCTACAGCTCTCAACGCTCATCACCTCCTTTTATCAGAGTCTTTCCGCTCGCAAGTAATCCGCCCGGATAATCTTCGGGAGCGGTCGTTCCGAATACTACGGAGTTCTTGCCTATGCTGACTCCGGGAGGAATGAAGCTCCTCTCGCCGATCGTTACCATGCCGTGATTATAGATGTGAGGATCGGTCTCGTTATCTACTTCTTCACCGATACCCATCTTCACGCCGTCCGAGATCTCTGCGTTCTCGGCTACGATGCCCTTGTAGATCTCGCAGCCGGAGCCGATGCTCGTGTTGTTCATGATGATGGAGTCGCGGATGATGGTATCCTTGCCTATCGTGACACCGCATCCGATAACGGAGTTATATACTTTTCCGTAGATCTCGCAACCCTCGCCTATGATGCTGCGCTCGGTAACGCTCTCACTGGATAAGTACTGAGGAGGAAGGATCTCGCTTCTGGTGTAGATTTTCCAGTATTCCTCATAAAGGTTGAACTCGGGTACGATATCGATGAGCTCCATATTGGCTTCCCAATATGAACTTAAGGTTCCTACATCCTTCCAGTAGCCGTTGAACTCATATGCATAAAGCGGTGAGCCCTTCTGGTGGCAGTAGGGAATGATGTGCTTGCCGAAGTCGAGTGCCGGCTGGCTAGCATTGGTGACCAGCGCCTCTTTCAGCGTCTTCCAGTTAAATATGTAGATACCCATGCTGGCCAGGTTGGATCTGGGCTTCTCGGGTTTCTCCTCAAAATCGGTGATCCTGCCGTTGCCGTCGGTAATCATGATACCGAATCTCTTGGCTTCTTCCATCGGAACGGGCATAACGGCGATCGTTACGTCTGCCTTATTTTTCTTATGGAAATCAAGCATGACCTCGTAATCCATCTTATATATATGATCGCCCGAAAGGATCAGTACATAGTCAGGATTGTAGGTCTCCATGAACTCGAGATTCTGGTAAATAGCATTGGCCGTACCGGTATACCACTCACTGTTCGAGCTCTTCTCATAAGGAGGAAGTACCGTGACACCGCCGATGTTTCGGTCAAGATCCCACGGAATGCCGATACCGATGTGGGTATTCAGCTTAAGCGGACGGTACTGGGTCAGTACACCTACAGTGTCTACGCCGGAATTGATACAGTTGCTCAAGGGAAAGTCGATGATCCTGTACTTGCTTCCGAATGATACCGCAGGCTTAGCCATCTTGGATGTCAGAACTCCAAGTCTGCTGCCCTGGCCCCCCGCGAGCAGCATGGCGATCATTTCTTTTTTGATCATTTCGTCACCTCTGGTTTCATGTGCGGGTATTCTGTTTTACCCTCTCTCAAACATAAACAAAAAAAAACAAAATCCCGAACAATTTATGTGTATTTTAACCAATTATATCATCTCGTTTCAGACATATCAATACAGCAGATACAATACCCATGATGGTCACGGCAAGCTCTCTCTGTTCCATCCTGGTCATGGTCGCGGAATGCTGTTTTACTACCGCATACCAGACAAAAGGATAAAGCGAGATGACAAGCAGAAGAACCGCTGTAATGTCAGGTTTTATGCGGCATTTTTTTCTTATTAAAAGGAACGCCAAAACGGCTAAAAAGATGAACGCGATGATCACGATCGACTTATGCGTGATGTGCATCAGGATCTGTCTGTACACGTAAGGTATCGTATAGACCGCTTTGTCCTCGGCACCCGTCGCATCAATGAAGATCTCATTGATTGCATCCCGTATCGTTCCGCTCTTAATCAGCAGATCGGCCGTGATCCATTTGCCTCCCCACATCCCCGCATATCCTGCAAAATAAGCAAAAGAGCCGGTGAGGATCTTCCTGATATTGCGCCCTAAGCCCTGATCGGACGATAGAAATACCGATATGATGAGCGGTATGCCGAGCGCGACCACAGGATATGTGAAAAAGTCGAAAAACGCCACGGCTATGCCGCCCCCGAAAAGGACCCACGGGCATTTTTCATCGGTAAAAAGATCGAAATGCAGCATGATCGCGGTCATGATCAGCGTTATGCAATAGACGCTCGCATACTGGATGCTGAGCGCAGTGGTTATGGGATTTAAGAACAGGAATGCGAAGAAGAATCCGGGAACAAGGCGCATGTCCTTTTTCCGGAGCTCATATAAAGCCCAGAAAAGAAGTGCGAGCTGGAAGCACATGGCCAGGATCCTGATCTCGGAATAGGTCATCACGGTCAGCATGGGCTTGAGCCAGATAAGATAGCCGTGCCAGTACCTGGGATAGGAGCCGACGAACGCTTCATCTATCTGTCCTTCTCCGAATATGTACATCAACGTCTCTCCATAAGAAAAAGAAGGAATGAACAGAGGACCGCAATTCATCGCATCATATATGACCGAGCCCGTTCTCGGGGCCGCCGCCATGCTCAGCATAAGCGCATCGGTATAATGGTCGGGGTAGGATGTCGATACCCTGGGAGCATAGCCGTAGTACTCGTATTCATTCTCCAGGATATCGATAGATTCGCCGGTATGTTTCTGTATCATGGATACGGGAAAACAATATGCGGCGATCATCAGAACGGTTCCCGCCACGATGAATATGAGCAGAGCCGCTAACCCTTTCAGCGCTGTGCGCGTGATATTTTTCCGATAATCATTCATAGAATCACCTGCTGCATGGTATTTAATTTCAGTATTCTTGCTATAGATTTTACCATAACTTCGCGATATATTTAATTATGTAGAAAGAGAGGTCTGTGACAAAAACGGCTATGTGCGATTTTAACTTAAACGAACCCAAAAATGTATATTTCATAGGAATCGGCGGGATCAGCATGAGCGGTCTGGCTGAACTCCTTTTATCCAGGCACTTCGCGGTATCGGGATCCGACATGAAGCGCTCGCCATTAACGGAGAGATTAGAGAGCCTCGGCGCCGTGATCTCATACGACCAGTCGGTGAGCCATATCACGGACGACACCGATCTCGTGGTATATACTGCGGCAGTCCATGACGGGAACCCCGATCTTGATGATGCGAAAAAGCGCGGGATCACGGTCCTGTCCAGGGCAGAGCTCTTAGGTCTGGTGATGAAGACATACGAGTGTCCGATAGCAGTCAGCGGAACCCACGGCAAAACTACCACGACATCCATGATCTCAGAGATTCTTTTAGCTGCCGATACCGATCCGACGCTTTCTATCGGCGGTATCCTTCCTTCGATCGGCGGCAACTTCCGCATAGGCAAAGGCACACAGTTCGTGACCGAGGCCTGCGAATATACCAACAGCTTCCTGCACTTTTTCCCGAGGATCGGAATCATCCTTAATATAGATGCCGACCATCTGGATTTCTTCAAGGACCTAAGCGACATCAGGCATTCGTTCCATGAATTCGCCGCCCTCATCCCCGATGACGGACTCCTGATCATAAACGGAGACATCCCGAACCTGCATAAGTTCACCGCGGGACTTAAGTGCAAGATCATCACGACAGGCCACGACGAATCCAGCGACTATTATGCGAAGGACATCGTCTTGGATGAGAACGCCCACGCCACCTACACGGTCATGCGAGGCACCGATGATGCGGGCCGAAGATGCCATGTGGGAGTTCCCGGACTTCATAATGTATATAATTCCCTCGCGGCGATTGCCCTGGCTGACAACCTCGGCATCGACTCAGACATCACCTTAAAAACCATCTCGTGCTTCAGAGGTTCGAAGCGCAGGTTTGAATATAAGGGCGACGTCCAGACTTCGGACAAGACCGGTACCTTCCATGTATATGACGATTACGCCCATCATCCGACCGAGATCCGCGCGACGATCGATACGGCGCTCAAGGTTCCGCATAACGAGCTCTGGGTGATCTTCCAGCCGCACACCTATACCAGGACCAAGGCCCTGATGGGAGATTTTGCCGAAGCCCTTGCGCCGGCGGACCATGTGATCCTCACCGATATATATGCTGCCCGCGAGACGGACGACTTGGGGATCAGCTCTGCCACGCTGATGAAACTCATCCGCAGCAAGCGCACATCATGTCACCACATATCGGATTTTCATGACATAGAAAAATTCGTTCTGCAAAATTGCACAAAGAATGATATGTTGATAACGATGGGCGCGGGAGATGTCGTAAACATCGGCGAGTCATTGATAAATAAATCGTAATCCACAATATCCACATTCCTGATGAGTGGTTTTTCCACAATGGGATGTGGATATTTTTTTCCGTAAGGGCCCGAAAGAGCGGGGTTTGCATGCGGGGAAAATAATTATCCACACATAAGGACCTGATCTGTGGATAATCCTCGAAAACCGTTTCGTGAGTTTTACCATTTTGAAAGCCTCGTTATGATGCTATAATCACTATCGCTAAACTAATGGAATGGTGAAATACATATGGGGACTTTTAATATCTATCAGGATAACTATGCTGATTTTACGGTTGTGTCCAACCACTTTATCGACGAGTACATGGAGGACGCCAACGACGCGCAGCTTAAGATATATCTGTATCTGACTCGTATGCTCAGCGCACACAAGTCGACAGGGATATCAGACATTGCCGATCGTTTCAACTATACCGAGAAGGACGTCATGAGGGCGCTCCGCTATTGGGAGAAGAAGAAGGTCTTAAGCCTGGATTATGATTCTGCGAAGAATCTGACGGGAGTACATATGCTCCCTCTTGATCCGGCTACAGATACAGACAGACAGGAAGCGGACACAAGCAGCCGTATGGCAGCACCCGCCGCGCAGGCACCTGTTACAAACCCGACACCGGTTTCACTGACAGTCGTACCGCCCGTTCCGGATATCGCTACCGTTAAGCCGCAGTATACCGCCGATGATCTGTCAAGATTCAAGACTTCCCAGCTGATCTTCGTTGCCGAGCAGTATCTGCATAAGACGCTGACGCCCGCCGACTTAAATACATTGATGTTCATCTCGCAGACTCTGCATTTCTCGGACGATCTGGCCGATTTCCTGCTCCAGTACTGCGTGGGACGCGGCAAGACGAGCCACAGATATATCGAGAAAGTAGCTATAGACTGGGCCCAGTCCGGCATCAAGACGCCCGAACAGGCTGCCGCATACGTACCCGGCTTTGATAATGCGCCCAAGAAGACTGCCGCAAGCAGCAGCAATGCCGCAAACAAGTTTAACAATATAACTCAGAACACCTATGATTTCGACGCGCTCGAAAAAGCGCTGATCAGCAACTGATATGGCACTGACCAAAGCACAACACAGAGATCTGACCAGGGAATACGATATCCGCAGAACCCAGGCACAGCGCATAAGACGCGAGCACCTCGAAGAGATCAGAACGGCGATCCCCGAGTATGCGGCGCTTGAGGACGAAGCCACGAACGTGGCAGCCTCTTTTGCCAGAAGATACATATATGATCAGAGCTTGAGCCTTGATGAGATGGACCGCGAACTTATGCGCATCAGCGCAAGGCAAACGCAGCTCTTAAGGGAGAATGGCTTCGATCCTTCGTATGTGGAGCCTGCTTATACATGCCCAGACTGCGAGGATACCGGATATATTAACGGCAACAAATGCCACTGCCTGAAAAAGGCCGAATACGATATCCTTTATAATTCGCTTTATGACAAATCGCACATGCATACGCTCACCGAGACCGATAACTTCTCTACTTTAAGAGAAGATCTGTTCACCGGTCCGGACCTTGAGCATTTCCGCGAGGCCGTGAAGATCTGTCATGACTTCGTGGATAACTTCGATACCGCTTATGATAACCTGCTCTTTACGGGCAGCGTGGGAACGGGCAAATCTTTTCTGTCCTCATGCATAGCACATGACCTGCTCGAGGCCAAGCATTCGGTGATCTATTTTTCGGCATCGGACTTTTTTGATGCCTGTGCGGACACTGCCTTCGGAAGAGGATCCGAAGACGAACTTGTTGATGATAACGATCTCTATGAATGCGACCTGCTGATAATTGACGATCTTGGGACGGAATATGCCAACCAGTTCGTCAGTTCAACGCTGTTCGCCTGTCTGAATGCAAGACACAATAAAAGAAGATCGACTATAATAAGCACAAACCTTTCGCTCGGAGATATCCAGAGCAGATATTCGGACCGCATATTCTCCCGCCTGACGGGGTATTATACAATCCTTAAACTGACCGGCCCCGATCTTCGCATGAAGCTTCGGACGGCCAAAAACTAATTTCGGAGGACTCTATGCCAAAGAGAGAAGAAAAAAGAAATCTGCAGACTATTCCCGTAGGATCCTTAGGGCTCATCCCCCTTGCAGGATGCAAGACCCTCGGAGAAAAGGTTGATTACTATCTGGTCAAGTGGCGTACGGAGCGCGAGAACGAGCACCACGACTCGCTTGCCTTTTCCGGATATCAGCGTAGCAGCTATATCATAGAAGCCAAGGTACCGAGATTCGGATCCGGCGAAGCCAAAGGCATGATCATGGAATCGGTCAGAGGTTCCGATCTCTACATCCTCGTAGACGTAGCCAACTACTCGCTGACCTACTCACTGTGCGGACATCAAAATCACATGTCCCCTGACGATCACTACCAGGATCTTAAGCGTATCATCGCCGCTGTCGGCGGCAAGGCCCGCAGGATCACGGTCATCATGCCTTTCCTGTATGAGAGCCGCCAGCACAAGCGTACCGCGAGAGAGTCTCTCGACTGCGCACTGGCACTTCAGGAGATGGTCAACATGGGCGTCGACAACATCATCACTTTCGATGCACATGATTCCAGAGTGCAGAACGCAATCCCTCTCAACGGATTCGAGACCATCATGCCCGCATATCAGTTCATCAAAGGTCTGCTCGGCGCGGTTAATGATCTCAAGATCGATTCGGAGCATATGATGGTAGTCAGCCCCGACGAAGGCGGAATGAGCCGCGCGATCTATATCGCCAACGTCCTCGGCCTTGACATGGGCATGTTCTACAAGCGCCGCGATTTCACTCAGGTAGTGGACGGCCGGAATCCGATCGTAGCTCACGAGTTCCTCGGCTCCAGCGTGGAAGGCAAGGATCTCATAATCATCGACGATATGATCTCTTCGGGAGAAAGTGTTCTGGAAGTAGCTTCCGCTCTTAAGAAAAGGGGCGCCGGAAGGATATTCATCTTCGCGACCTTCGGCCTGTTTACCGCAGGCTTGGAGAAATTCGATGCCGCATGTGCAGCCGGAGATATCACCAAGGTCTTAACGACCAATCTCATATATCAGACAGATGAGCTCATGTCACGCGACTGGTATATCAGCTGCGATCTGAGTAAGTACATCGCTTATATCATCGACACGCTCAACCACGATTCATCGATCAGCGATCTCTTAAATCCTGTTGAACGTATTCAGACCATCATCGCCAGATACAACAACGGCGAATTAGAACAGGAATGATTAAGACCGGCTGATTTTCAGCCGGTCTTTCATCTTACGTATGTCAGGAATCTATAGCCGTTAGCCTTGAAAAGGTTATCGGCGTCGGTCATATTTTCTTTTCTAAGTTCCCCTGTCGACGGGTCGAATAATACGACCTCCGATTCATTAAATCCCGTGATCAGTACCGCAGACTGATCGTTCAGGATCGCCAGTACCGGAATATCCTTATTCACATAGAAAAGCACGGTATCCAGATTACATCCGCTTAAGTTAAATACCTTGTATTCATCCAGGAAATCCGTCAGGATCTGCTGAACGTTCTGTCCCTGTGAAAGAAGCACTCTCGTATTCGTGGTAACTCCCTCAAACCGAAGCATCGTATCCACGCATTCTGCCAGGCTTTCTTCGGGAGTGGTCTGCTCGGGCTCGGTGATCGCCATGATCTGGTTCTTGCTGACTCTGCCGGTCCTGTACCAGATAACCTGTCCCTGTCCGTCCGTCACGACGCCCGACATGCCGTAGGCGCTGTTTAAGGCATTTGAAGCCTTCAGGTAGCTTCCCATGAAACCTCTTAAACCATATACATAATAGTGGTCGGTGGTATCGATCTCTTCGCGGTCAAGGGTCCTGTTTCCTTCGTAAGCTATCTCGCGGGGCACTATGCGCAGGATACTCTGGTCGTCGATAGCATCCTTCATGCTGATCTGTGCGATGGTCTCAAGCGACTCGGTGACCACCATCTCTACATGGTTTTCATTTCCGACAGTCTCTGCATTCCGCACTATCTGATCATCGGTGACAGGCACGTACATACCGGTCTTTTCATCAAAAGACGACCTGGTCATGTTCATCATCCCTTCGCTGAACGAACATGACATCACATATATGCCGTCTTCCATATATGTCTTTAAGATCTCCCCGGATGCACTCCGTATGATCAGTTTATACATCGGGAACACGATGGTTCCGTCTATATCGGTCACGACATCCCTGGTCTTGGCCAGGCCGTAGACCATGTCCTCATCCATGAATCCGAGCGGCATGATGTACTCGCCGTATCCGGCCTTGATATCCTCGCTTAATCCCGTGGACAGATTTAAGAGCCTGAGCTTCGCGGAAGAATACACATCGCCTTCGGTCTGCCACAGGAGCATCTGACCGCTCTCTGACACGCGGTAAGCGTCATCCGAAAGAGACGATGCGACCTTGACTATCTGCTGCTCGGAGGTATCTATCACATAGACATCCCTCTCGATCATCAGATACACGCGGTCCTCCCTGTCTATGTAGGAAAGCTCGTTTATGCCCGACATCAGGATCGACGCGGGACGCGTATATTCCACAAAGGCAAGCTCTTCGTATGTGTTATAAGCGCTGTTGTAGTTATATATCGTTACACCGACATGGCCTTCATGAGGTCCGCGGTTCATATATCCGTATACGATAAATGTGACATCGCCGTTTTCATCCACATCCAGGATATGGATCGCGTGGTCGCCATGGCCGCATCTTATGTCCGAAGGATCATCGTTCCTGAAGCTGAAGATGCTCACGACTCTCTGGTCGGGGATGTTGACGCTTATCAGTTTTCCCTGATCCGCAAAAGCAAATATATTTCCGCCGTCGCTCTCCCTGACCTCTACGTCCTGCGCAAGTCCGAGCTCTATCTTATCCTCGGCAAAAATATCCCTGGTCTCATCGGGAATCTGAGCTAAGTACCTCTCCCAGTTGAGCAGATAGATACGGTCAGTCGTATATCTGATCCTGAAGTACTCGCTCACATCGCAGACGGCTTCGCCCGACTCTTCGACGATCGATACCTGATAATCCACCTTGAAATACCCGGTAGCCGGAGTAAGCTCGAGTATGGTTATGCGGGGAGTACCGAGCCTGCGGATGTTTAAGTTGCCCCAGGTTACCTGCTTGAAACTCGAATTAATGTCGGTATACATGAAGCTCGAGTTATCGCCGGATGCATTGGACTCTAAGTATTTCGTCAGTTCCTTGGCTTTTTCCTTATTAAATGTCCTGTCGGAAAAATCATAGACATAGGCGATCTTCTCTTCTATATGCAGATCCTCGGACCAGATCAGTCTCGTATAGTATCTGACCGCGCGCTCATCGCCT
Source organism: Lachnospiraceae bacterium (assembly GCA_017620155.1). Classification (GTDB taxonomy): domain Bacteria; phylum Bacillota; class Clostridia; order Lachnospirales; family Lachnospiraceae; genus XBB2008. Next base: position 28,196 of record JAFZQY010000017.1, read on the forward strand.
AAGTTTAATACGAAGATGAGCATATACTCATCCCCGGGGCTGATCAGATCCTTGATCGTAAAATCGCCCGTCAGCCGCCCCTCCGAATCGGGAGAGCCAAAGCGGATCTCGGTATCTTCCACGAGTCTGGTCCCGTCTATGCTCCTGACCTCGAATCTCATAGAACTGATCTGGGCACCATAGGTATCCACGCAGTAATCGATACGCCTGTCGCTGCCTACCACAGTCAGACAATCCCGCATATAAGGCGTCTCCATCGGAACTTCATATCCGTAGAGATAGTTCACCTCATAGTCACCGACATGAAGATGGATCACGGGCAGGGTCGGTTCGGTCATCACGGTGGTCATGTCGACATTGCCCTGACTTAAGAGATGACTGAAACAGAAACAGGCCGCCACAAAAATGGCGGCCAGATATATACCTTTTATTATGTTTGAGAGTATCTTTTTATTTTGCGACATCGATCCTCGTCGTTGCTCGTCTGAGCGCAAGTTCGGCTCTGGCTATATCGGTACCCTCCAGCACGTCCCTGATACGGGTTTCCGCTCTCTCCTTCGCGTTCTCGGCCCTGCTCACATCGATCTCTTCGGGCCATTCCACGATCTCTGCAAGTATCGTGACACTGTCGGGAAGGACCTCTGCGAAGCCTGCATGGAGTGCGGCATTCTTAGATTCTCCGTCAGCGGTTATCGTGAGTACGCCGGGTGAAACGAACAGGGATATCGGGATATGTCCTTTATATATTCCGACTTCTCCCTCCATCGTGTTGAACTCGACCATATCCACATCACCCTCGAAAAACTCTCTGTCCGGAGTGATCACTTTTAACTTGAATTTGCTTCCTGAAGCCATAATTCCTCCAAAGAGATTGGGTCAGATCACTTTACGCTGGCAAGGACATCATCGATGGTACCCTTGTTGAGGAAGTAGCCCTCGGGGATATCATCATGCTTACCTTCAAGGATCTCCTTGAATCCGCGGATAGTCTCGCTGATAGGTACGTATTTTCCTTCAAGACCTGTGAACTGGCCTGCTACGAAGAACGGCTGTGACAGGAATCTCTGGATCTTACGTGCACGGTTAACGACAAGTTTTTCCTCTTCGGAAAGCTCGTCCATACCGAGGATGGCGATGATGTCCTGAAGCTCTTTATACTTCTGAAGAACTTCCTGAACTCCTCTGGCTACCTGATAGTGATCATGACCTACCACTCTGGGATCCAGGATTCTGGAGGTTGACTCCAGAGGATCAACTGCGGGGTAGATACCGAGCTCAACTATAGATCTGGACAAAACGGTGGTCGCATCCAGATGGGCGAATGTCGTTGCGGGCGCGGGGTCTGTCAGGTCATCGGCGGGCACATATACGGCCTGAACCGAAGTGATGGAACCGTTTCTCGTGGAAGTGATCCTCTCCTGAAGAACACCCATCTCAGTCTGCAGTGTAGGCTGGTAACCAACGGCTGAAGGCACACGGCCGAGCAGCGCGGAAACCTCCGAACCTGCCTGAGTGAAACGGAAGATGTTATCTATGAACAGCAGCACGTCCTTGCCGCCTTTATCACGGAAGTATTCAGCCATGGTAAGGCCGGTAAGGCCGACTCTCATTCTTGCTCCGGGGGGCTCGTTCATCTGACCGAACACCATCGTTGTCTTATCGATAACGCCGGATTCCTGCATCTCGTGATAGAGGTCGTTACCCTCTCTGGTACGCTCGCCTACGCCGGTGAATACCGAATATCCGCCGTGCTCTGTAGCGATGTTACGGATGAGCTCCTGGATAAGGACCGTCTTACCAACGCCGGCACCACCGAACAGACCGATCTTTCCACCTTTCTGATAAGGACAGAGCAGGTCAACGACCTTGATACCTGTCTCAAGCAGCTCGGTATCGGTTGCCTGATCGATATACTCGGGAGCAGCTCTGTGGATAGGATCGTATTCGTCAACTTCGGGAGCGGGCTTATTGTCTATGGGCTGACCGAGTACGTTGAAGATACGTCCCAGTGTCTTCTCGCCTACGGGAACCGAGATGGGACCTCCGGTACTGATAGCTTCCATACCGCGAACAAGACCGTCCGTGGGTCCGAGAGCTATACATCTGACGGTATCGTCACCCAAATGCTGGGCAACCTCCACGACCAGTTCTGCATCATCCTTGAGAGGGATCCTGATAGCATCGTTGATATCAGGCAACTCTCCTTCGGGGAACTTGATGTCCAGGACAGCACTGATTATCTGTGTGATCCTGCCCCGGCTTTC
>JAFZQY010000018.1 GCA_017620155.1 Lachnospiraceae bacterium
GCTTAAGAGCGGGGAATGCAGGAAAGTCAGATGCGGGGATAAGAAATATTCCGTAGTTATACTTACATGTAACGGCGTGATGACGGATTCACTGGAAGTGGGCGGTATCACAATTTCGGCAGGCGGCGATTCCAGGGCTCCTGAATATGTCGGTGACGGCTCGATCGAGATGGATGTAGCGAAGTTTGTCCCTTTCACCGATACGCTCGCCGTATATAACGAATGCTATATAGGACATGACAAGTGCTTCTCCAAGAACGGTGCACGCATCTCCCTGGACTTCAAACTCTCTTACAGGGAAAACCAGATCAGGCTCACGATGGAGCAGGAGGAAGCGGAACTTACGGTCATCAAGAGGAAACCCAAGAAGACCCTCTTTGATAATCCTGCACAGGTTGCTGTTAATGAAGTCATATTTGAGTATTACAACGGCATAGGATGGAAGAAACTTAAATTCGATTCCGAGTATTCCGGGCTATTCGAAAATACCGAGAACGGAAACATTCATATGAGTTTCTTATGCCCGGATGACTGGAAGGAAACGGAGAACGGTCCTTACAGCGGAAGATGCATCCGCATGAGAGTGGTACGCGCAGATAACTGCTATATGAGACCCGCTATCCACACCTATCCCGTCATAGAGAACATCAAATGCTCCTACAGCTACGAGGGCAAGTTCGTATCACCGCTTAAACTTGAGAAGATAGCCGGAACCGTCAAAGAGGATATCACGGACAGACTGGGGAAGGGAAAAGCTTTCACGATTCTGTCCGGCAGCGAGTATGCTAACGATATGCTCTATATAGGACTTGACAGGAAACTTGAGGAAGGCCCGATAAGCATATATTTCCAGCTGGCCGATACCAATAACCAGAACGGCGTGAAGTTCCGCATGGAATACAGCACTTCCTCAGGATTCAAGGAGATGCGTTTCAATGATCTGACTGAGGAATTCACCAGATCGGGTACGATCATGTTCCTGCCCCCGTCCGATATGGCGGAGCGGATCATCGAGGGTAACCGTCTCTACTGGATCCGTTTTATCAGATCCACGGCCCAGAAATCGGAAGGCTCGGATGCATTCCTGCCGCGTATTGCGAAACTGTGCTTAAATGCCGTATCGGTAACTAACGTACAGACCGGCGATGAGACAGACTTCTATGTGGATGAAGTCATGCCCAATATGAGGTATGTCCTGGGATCGGATAACATACTTGATGCCGAGGTATGGGTCAACGAGATGGGCTCGCTCCATTCCGAAGAGATGGAGAGGATGATAGGAGAAAATCCCGAAAGGGTACGCCCCGAATATGATTTCCTCGGAAGGATATCCGCATTCTATGTGCTCTGGGATGAGACCGACAGTTTCGAAGAGGCTCCCTCCAGAAGGTGCTATCGAATCGACAGGATGAGAGGCACTCTGCATTTTGCGGACGGAACATATTGTGATATGCCAAGAGTCACCGACAACGTGGCATTTAAGGTACGAATAAGATCCACGGACGGCGAGCACGGCAATGTTCCGGAGTATGAGATAAACGGATTCCTCGGAGATGCTCCGTATGTGGATTCCGTGGGCAACCCTATCAGATCACACGGCGGATCCAATCTTGAGACGTTGGACCATGCGCTGCTTCGTGGCGCAGGCATGATGAACTCCAGAGGCAAACTAGTCAGCGAGCGTGATTATCTGCGTCATATCATGGAGTTCTCCGACAGCATAGACAGAGCCAGAGTAGTGCCCGGTGAGACCATAGACGGCACAGGACAGCCTTCGGATATATCGATAGTCCTGCTGATGAAAGACTTCGCGGACGGAGCTTTTTCATTCCACAGGATAGCCGCTCTTCTGAAAAAGGAACTCTTAAAGAACTGTGAACTGACGGTTTCGGAAGATAACCTCCATATCGTGGAACCGATCTTCGTGGACATATCCGTAAATGTATGGGCTACATGCATGAACATGGACGACAGCTTTGAAGTTCAGTCGGATGTGAAGAATGTGCTCAACAGTTACTTAAATCCTACCCGAACCGATACCGATGACGGATGGAACATAGGCGTGATTCCCAAGGAATCACAGCTTCTTATGAGACTCGGAGTCTTAAGGAGCCGTGCGATCATCCAGCGTGTGACCATGATCGGACACTACGTGGATGCAAGCGGAGAACATGAACTGGATACCAAAGATATAGAAGTCTCTCCCTTCATGGTCATCAGGAACGGAGAGCATAAGGTGTATGTCACCAATAAATGATCAGTGAGGCAACATGCTTAGTGTAGAGGAACTTACAAGCAGAACATTTGAAGAGCGCATGGATGATGTCATGCGGGAACTTCCCTTAAGAAGCTCCGAATGGACCAATTACAATCCTTCGGATCCCGGTATCACCATCCTTGAGAACCTGACAGCTTTTTCCGCTCTTCAGGGAGCGGAAATCACGACTCTCAGTTACCGTGCCCGCATGGCACTGCTCAAGATGGCAGGTTTTGTGCCCGCACGCGGTAAGTGCTCCAGAGTTTTGCTTTCGGCTGACGAACTGGATTCACCTCATGTATTCCCCTCGGGACAGAGGTTCCATCTTGGCAATATCTGTTTTGAGACCAACAGAGAGACGCTTGCCGGAGCCTGCAGACTTACCGGTGTGTACGCATATGAAAATGAAGAGTTCAGGGACATAAGCTTCGTACTGGATAAAGAACTTTCGGTCCCGGCCAGGATATTCGGAGAAGAACCCAAACCCGGCAATGCGGTCTACTTTGTTTTTGACGGTGATGTGACGGACTTAAAAGAGATCATCATGTATGTCCGCATGTACGCCAATGCGAAGAGAAATGAAACCGTTGACCGTACCGAGCACATTTTTGCCGATACGAAGTGGGAAGTATTCACGGAAGCCGGCTTCGAGGAAGTAAGCGTCAGAGACTACACCGGATCCTTCGTATCAAGCGGCGAGATCAGGCTGTCCTTAGCCGATTGCGGTACTGCCGTCTATACGGATACTCCGGAATTCGGTTACTGCATAAGATGCACGCTTTTGCGCGCAGATTATGATATCGTGCCGAGGATGACTAACCTTTGCGGATTCCTTTTTGAAGTATGGCAAAAGGACACACTGGTACACAGCGTAAGCTATAACCGCGCCGACAAGATAAATGTCAGATCACCCATAGGTGAAGATGTGTACTATCTGGTATTCGGTAAGGAGCAGAAAGGCTCATCCTACCGCAAATACGAGATGGTCATGTCCGACGATCTGACAGGACGGTTCTGCAAGTATTCCGAAAAGCGCGGGAGCATAGATATCAGATTCAATGAAACCGCATACGGCTATGCTCCGTATAAGTGCAAGGAATGTGTTCGCGTGCTCATATATAACGAGCAGATGATGCGTTCCTATGCGGTAGGCCGCGTGATCGGTTTTGATGATCAGGAACTTAATCTGCCGGTATCGAACGTGGTACATGAGAGTTTCTTCCTGATAGCCAGACGAAAGGACGAGGAAGGATACCTGTATGATTTCGTCCGTCCCGAGAGGAAGATAGAAGGCGGTCTCTACTATCATCTTCTGGAAAAAGAAGGCCGCATCATAATCGAAGATCCGGGCGATTTCATCGACGCAGAACTTTTCATGGGCGGTGTGGCCGTAACAAACGGTGATTACGGAAATATAACATCCGGCAATCATATCCTGATCGACGATGAAGATATAGATGCCACTTTCATGAATCCGGGCGACGGCACCGGAGGCTGCTACAGAGAAACTCTCGAACAGGTAAGAGCGCGTTTCTTACGTGACATGAAGACGCCTTTTACGGCAGTATGTGCAAGCGACTACGAATCACTGGTCCGTACGACTCCGGGACTGTGCATCCGTAAGACCAAAGCCGTCACGGATGAGCATGAGAATATGGTCAGGGTCGTGGTCATGCCCGATACCGGCGATAACCAGCCCAAACTTAATGACATCTACATAGATAAGATAACCCAGAGACTGGAGGAGCGCAGGCTCATCACCACGGGATTCCAGATCAAACAGCCTGCATATGTGGCAGTGGGAGTGAAATGTACGGTATATGTGAAGAAGCATTTTACGGACTGCCGCAGGATGATAGAAGACAGGATAAAAGCATGTGTGGATTACATCCATTCCGATCGCAATTTCGGAGACAGACTTATGTTCGAGGATGTTTTCCATGCGATAGAAGATCTGCCCTGCGTAGAGTATGTATATGAACTCTCACTCCACTCCGAGAACAACAAGTTGGCACAGGTTAAGGAGAACGATATCATACCCAGATACGACTGCATATGTTATCCCGGAACCATTCAGCTTAATATAGTAACATCAGAAAAATAGTACACAGGAGCATACCCGATGGCAGAAGGAATATGGTATTCCCTGAAATATAACAGAATAAAGAATGCCTGCATCAAGGGCATGACCTATGACGAAAACGGGACCATCAGTCTGGATGAGAGCGCACACGAGCACAGCATTTTTTTCCGGCCGCTTGACGGTGTCGCAGCCGGCTCCGGATGGGGCCGTATATGCGCCGGCCTGGTTTCGTCGGAGGAAATGGTATGTTATACTTATATATTGGCCACTGATGCGACAGAGGTCATATCAGATGAGGGTATAAGCCGCAGTATAGAGGATATGCTGTGCGATCCGGACATCGATACTTACACCAAGATAAACCTCATGACTCAGAGCGGGGCGAAGAGATTCGTAAACTGCGAAGACGAGCTCCTGTATGACTTAAACGGACGTTATCTGTATATAGCCATCGAAATGATGGGATACGGGTCGGCTTCGATAAGCGGTATCAGAGTCAATGCCACTGGTGACAACTTCATGGCGACCTTCCCTCAGGTTTATCAGGAGAGGAACAGTTTCTTCCACAGATTCATGTCGGTCTTCTCGAGCATATACAACGATATCGGTGAGGAGAACGAGAAGCTCTACGAGATACTGGATCTGGATAAGTGCTCTCCCGAACTTCTTGAGATGTACGGATCCTGGTTCGGCATAGATCTGATCGGCGGATTCCTCTCGGAAGATGTGCTCAGGACGATCGTCAAGGAAGCTTATCAGCTCAACCGGATGAAGGGCACCAGGAAGGGCATAGAGCGCATCCTGGAGATCATACTCGGCGAACCTGCAGTTCTCTTCGAGAACCACATGCAGGGCGGCGGGGTATATGATGTTACGGTTCTCATCAGGAAGAAACTGACCGAGGAATTAAGACACCAGCTGACCTTCATGCTTGACCAGTTCAAACCCTTAAGGGTTCGCATCCGTCTGCTTCAGATGGAGAACGATGCTGTCATGGACGGCAACTCATACCTGGATATGAATGCCACCATTCCGGGTGAAAAGAATGTAGTACTGGATCAGGAGACTCTGTATGACGGGGTCATAACCCTGACATGAAAGATTGAGGAGAAATTATGACAATTCAAGAGATCAAAGGCGAAAACACCGTACAGCTCAATGTTGAGGGACGTATCGATGCAATGACGGCGACGGAATTCCAGAATGAGATACTCAAAGCATTCCAGAAGTCGTCTAACGTCATCATCGACATGCGTAATGTACAGTACATCTCGAGTGCGGGACTTCGCGGGCTGATGATCGGACATAAGACAGCTGGTTCAAAAGGAGGCAGATTCACACTGATCAATGTGGGTGAGTCTGTCAATGAAGTCTTACGCGTGACGGGACTTGATAAGGCGCTCAATATACAATGATCACATTTGAACATATCAGTCACCGGTATGAGACCGATGAGGGAGAGACCGTTGTATATAAGGATTTCAACGAACAGATCGCTGACGGTGAGTTCATAGTACTTACCGGCAGGAGTGGCAGCGGCAAGACGACTCTCCTTAAGATGATCTTAAAAGAGATCGAGCCCGATGAAGGGATCATACGCATCGATGACAAGAGCATAAGAGATATCAGACGCCGGGACATTCCTTTTTACAGGAGAAATATCGGGGTCCTGTTTCAGGATTTCAAACTGATACCCGACGTGAACGTATATGACAATCTGTATTATGCGATACTGGCTACCGGGGGATCGGGTAAGGATGCCGAGAAGAAGATCACACATGTGCTGACGATGCTCGGTATAGACCGGTTCCATAAGCGCTTCCCGAGAGAAATGTCGGGTGGCGAACAGCAGAAGGTATGTCTGGCCAGGGCGGTGATCAATCATCCGAAGATCCTGCTGGTCGATGAACCTACCGGGAATCTGGGCCCCTTGGATTCCGCGGACATGGTCAGACTGCTGGATATCATACATGCCCAGGGGATCACGGTGATCATGGCGACACATGATATAAGTGTGGCGGATTCACCCGAGAGACGGCGGATTAATCTGGATGAAGTGAATCCCGAGTCAGAGATGACGACACCCGAGAAGGCGGCATCGGAATCCGATGATAATGTGGAGGTTAACATAACATGACAAGAACACAGAAACTCGCTATATGCCTATCTTGCATATTTTATGTGGCGACGATATTCGGCTTTTTCTATCTGGATCTGCCGATCATCATAGCTCTGTTCGTGCTCTTTACATTATCCATCCTGCTCTTTGCCTATCTGTGCTACCACGTTCAGCGCGACTACACCGGCGCCGATCATCTGCAGCAGGAGATAGGTGTGCTTAATGCCGAGATCGCCAGATTAAAGGGTGAGAACGAAGCGAATATAAACGAGAAGAATTCCGAACTCTATAAGAAACAGCTCGAGATCGACAATCTGAACACTAAGATAACGGAGACAGAGGCGGCTCTCGAAGAGGCGAAGAACGCCGCTACAGAGCAGCCTGTTGCAGAGCCTTCACGCTCTAATGACGAACTCATGGAAAGCCTTCTGCCTCCCGATGATGAAGATCCGGCTGTGACCGTGGATATCATCGATGTGGCGAGACAGGCCATCGCAGATCTGCGCGACCAGGCCAGGGAGGCAGGGCTTATCATCAATATCTCCAGCGCATCGGATAAGCTGATGGTACATGCGGGCAGGAAACGTCTGCTCATCATGTTCAGGAACATCATAGATAACTCGATCAAATACATGCAGACCGCAGGGTCACTCGTGATCACGATATCCGCGATCGAAGATGATATCTTCATCGTGCTCAAGGACACCGGCAAAGGTCTGCCCGAGAACGAGACCAGGCACATATTCGAACTTAACTTCCAGGGTTCCAACCGCATAAGCGGAAACGGGCTCGGATTAACACAGGCCAAGGCTATCGTGGAGCATTACGGCGGGACGATATATGCCAGAAGCCCCGAAGGCAGCGGAATGGGCATATACATACAGCTGCCCACCACATAAGGAGGCTGAAGGAGAAAAGATATGAAGAGAAATACTCCCATTTTTATAGCTTTGGCAGTCTTCTTTGTGATAGTGGCCGTAGGAGCGCTCCTGCTTCTGTCCAGAGACGGATCCGTATTTAACCGCAGTAACCCTGATTACGGTTCGGAACCTGCTGTCATGACACAGACGGTGATCGCTGAAGAACCGCAGGAAACCACGCCCGCAGTATCTGAGCCTGAGCCTGAACCCGAGCCCGAACCTGAACCGGTAGTGGCAGAAGAGGCCGAGGAAGCAGAAGTTGAGATGCCCGAACCCGAGCAGGTATTTGAGATCAGGTACTTTACTCTTGAGACGAATAACTCCACTACGATCTTAAGACTCAGAGCCGAACCTTCCGAGGAAGCGGAGATCATCAAGAAGATGTATCCGGGATCGCACGGCGTCGTCCTTCAGCCGGGTAATGAATGGTGTCATGTGATGATGAATTCCGGCCTTGAAGGATATTGTGCTACGGAATTCCTGACTCTTACGGAAATTACCGAGGATGCATTCCCGGCAGATCTCGTTGAAAGAGTGGAAGCACCCGTGGAGGAACTGAATGTTCCTGCGTTCACGACTCTTCTGATAGATAAGACATCTGAAGATATAACCGAGGACATACTTACTGATGAAACTGAGGCCTTAGATGCTGAGCCGGCAGAAGGCACGACAGAAGCAGCACCGGCAGATACTGCAGCTACTCCCGCTGCAGATGCGGCTGCTCCTGCAACTGATTCAACAGTGGAGGCTGCGCAATGAATCTTGAGCAGAGGCTCTTTAAGGATAACAAGCAGAAAGAGATCAAGAAGAAACAGACTGCTTTCCGTGAGGATGAAGAGGATGTTGAGACCTACATGTACGCTGTTCGTAAGCCCATGGAGTTCATCAATGAGAACACTCACGGGATGTTCGATATAAGCAATCAGTCAGGCATAAACACGGCCAAGAGTGTATTTGACCGGGGCGCAGTATTTAAGACCGGTATATGACCCGGTGTTGACAGCCGCTTAAGGGTAAGGATATGGCAAGATTCAATGATGAATTAAATACAAAACCCTTCAAGAGTTACAGCGAATATATGCAATATATATTCGATTGCGTAAACTCCAGCCTGGATGTATACATATCCGGGCTGAAAGTCATATACGCAAACGGTGAGGGCGGATACAAGAACATCATGTATCCCGATATCGAACTCGCAGGGGACACCTGCCGTAACAGACTGACCGAGTCCTATAAGACGGGTTCATCCGAAGGCAGCTCCGCGAAAGAAAGCCCCGCCGGGGATAAGTCGGCAGATGACGATGAAGACAGCCTTTTCGGTGATGATTTCTTTGGTTCTTCTTCGGGTTCGGATGGCGGCTCTTTTGATAAAGACGATGACGATTTTGATGAAGACGATGAGCTTGATGCCAGTCTTCTGGAACTCCTCGGCGACTTCGCATCCGGGAATATCGACTCCGATGAACCCGGTGAAGAGGAGTCTGCCGAAGTCTGGGATGAGATTAAGAAGGATTCTGATCTTCCCATCGTAAGCAGACTTCGTGTTATAGATGAGCGTGCGAAACTGACCGTTGAGAACGGTATCGACCTTCCTTTCTACGATCTGTGCAGCAGGCTTAAGTTTGAACCCTTTACTCAGTTCTGTTTCGCCTGCGGTATCCTGTCAGCAACACAGACAGATTACGCCGGCGTATTCCATATCATCAATGAGAATGCCGGCCTGTCCGCGCCTACCATAGAATCGGCCGCCAAGGTATTCTTCGGATCGGCTTTCTCGATCACCAGCGCATTCGGTGACATGAGTGCATGTCTCGAGCAGCTCCAGCCCGTGCTGCCTCTTCAGGTCATCGACAGCATGCCTTTCTCTACGATAGTATCACCCGATAAGCGTATGATCGACTTCCTCTTCGGTCGTAATCCTCTTACGATCGATGAGAACTTCGAAAGATTCATATACATGATGACCGACGATGCGCCTCTTGATCCCGTCATGGCCAACGAAAGCCGCTTAAATGCGATGAAGATTTCCTACAATGACGGCGTCCGTATCTTTTACTATTACGGCGACGACGGCAGCGGACGTAAGTTCTTTGTTAAGCATTTCTGCCGCGAGAACGGCCTGCGTGCGATCGCCATCGATTGTAAGAAACTTTTCATTTATGATTTTTCCTTCGTGGAAAAGGCGCTCTGGAGTGTTACCAGAGAGTGTATCCTCTCAAAGTCATGCTGCTGTCTGACCGAACTTACCTATCATGATGAGGAAAAAGAGAAGTTCTTCGGATACATGGACCTCGCATTCTCAAAGCTTACCGAAAAGGATATCCTCGTGTTTGCGATGAGTAAGCTCTACATAGATTTCAGAGAGGTCACCAAGAGCCAGTTTACGGATCTTGAGCTGCCTACACCCAACACCGGTGAGAGACTGACCTGCTGGGAATACTTCTCCAAGGGATTCGATCTGGCTGATGAAGTCGATCTGCTCGAGATGTCGACGAAGTTCCTGTTCACATCGGGCAAGATCCATGACGCCCTGATCAAGGCCAAATCCCTCTCCAACATGGATAACGAGGAGAAAATATCGAGGGCCAACCTCTTCAAGGGCTGTTATGCCCAGATGAGTTCGGAACTGTCACAGAAGGCCACGAGAGTAGAAGCCAAGTTCGGTTTCGATGACATTGTCATGAACCCGACCCAGCGTGAGACCATAGAGCATGCGATAGAGCAGATGACCTACAGGAAGCAGGTATACGAGTCATGGAACTATACGAAGAAGTATCCGTACGGACGCGGACTTACGGTCCTGTTGTTCGGTGCTCCCGGTACCGGTAAGTCCATGATGGCGCAGGTTCTGGCACATGAACTTAACCTCGAGCTTTACCGCGTAGATATATCCAAGGTTGTAGATAAGTATGTCGGTGAGACTGAGAAGTCCCTGTCGATGATATTCAGGGAAGCCAAAAAGTGTAATGTCGTCCTGTTCTTCGACGAGTGCGATACCATATTCGCAAAGCGTTCCGACGACGGTGGAAGTAACCAGGCATCGGCCAATAACAAGACGGCTCTCTTGCTTCAGGAGATGGAAGCATACGACGGCGTCTGTGTACTGGCTACGAACTACAAGCACAACATCGATCCCGCATTCTTCAGACGTATGAAGTACATCGTTGAGTTCCAGTTCCCCGATGTCGATACACGTGAGATGCTGTGGCGTACGACCATACCCAAGGACACACCTCTTTCGGATGATGTTGACATCAGATTCCTGGCAGAGAAGTATGAGTTTGCCGGCGGTAATATCAAGAACTGTATCCTGAACGCCGCTTTCCTTGCCGCTGCTGATCCTACAGCAAACGGTCAGGTGTGCATGAGACATTACCTGAATGCCATCAAGTACGAGTTCGTCAAGGTCGGCAAGGTCTTCACGAAGTCCGACTTCGAGCCCTACGCCGAGGACGTAGGATTGGCGTGAGAGAGGTACGCCGTGGATGGATCCTGGCGTAGTACAGTTGCTAAGCTTCCACGAATACAGTATCAACGCAGGACGCTTTCGGTGCGTGGGTGCTTTCGCTGCGTGACGTTTTCGTGGCTCATGCGGCAGTTTTATGACCGGTTTCGTGGCGCAGGCGGCGGTTTTATGACCCAAACACCGTGAAACATGACGATTGGGTCATAAGCCCTAAGTGATCTCATGACCCAAACCCCATCGAATCTGCCATTTGAGTCATAAGCTTGCTTAGTATCTGCTCCGGTTATCTTCATATCTGAGCGGATTCGACCGGAAACATCGGAATATCATGACCTAAACCGCATAGAAAAGTTTATTTGGGTCATAACACCGATCCGATCAAAGACTATATGGTGAAAAAATCCGATGTGGCATGAACTTCAAACAGGTTTATGACTTACAGGCGGAAAAGTGCTTCTCAGGTCATAAACTCCGACTTTATCTTTTGTTGGAATAATGTTGGAATGGGACATGTAATATACAGCATGAGATTCTGCAATCAAGTTTTATGAATCGGATGAGATCATTGTGAAAGTAGTCAAGAGTTTCAAGGGCCTGAAAAAGTGGGCTAAAACAACCTTTATCGCCCTGCTCACCATATGTATCATCACCACGACAACAGGCGTGGGTTCACTGATCGCGTATGCGGATCCAACCGGAGATCCGGCATCTACAGGTGAGCCGACGCCCGGTTCTACTGATCCTGCAACAGGCACAACGCCCGGTTCCACAGGTACCGAAACAGGCTCGGGGTCCGGTTCCACAGATCCTGCAACAGGCACAACGCCCGGTTCCACTGACCCCGAAACAGGCTCGGGATCCGGTTCCTCCGGCACAACAACAGACCCTACATCCGGTGCCACAGATCCTGCAACAGGCACGACGCCCGATTCCACACCCGCATCGGATCCTTCTGAAACTCCTGCTGATCCTCATACTCATTCATATACGGTGACAAGTAAGACTCCGAATGATGAATCGACTCATACAATCGTGCAAACCTGTTCATGCGGAGATACGATAAGTACGGTCGAGTCTCATAATATGTCAGGCGGAGCATGTACTGTCTGCGGATATTTAGATCTGTCTTATAGCGGAACAGACTCCGAAACAAGCTCCGGGACAGACTCTGGAACAGATTCTGGTACAGCTTCTGGAACAGGCTCGGCAACCGGTTCTGTCTCACCAGATTATCAGACTCAGACACGTGGCCTTACGTCAACTCCGATGCTGGGAGCATACAACTCCCCGGGTACACGTTTTTCCGGTGGATATACGGATGATCAACCCGCAGCATATTCAGATACTATTATCTATAACGGTAGTGATCAATTATCTGGTCTATTTAATGTGGGGACAGCCAAAACATCCGTAAACGTCGGCGTTAACAGCGATGGACCTTTTACACATAACTTAACAGCAGATACCGCTGAGTTTTATTATTTGGGAGGAAGCAGGAATAATTCATTCACTAATGGGATTCAGACCAATGTTGCGGTAAATGCCGGGAGCTATAGGATGGATCGCAGTGCTGTTTTCACTAAGGATAATACATATCCTTACCAAGGGCATCAAACAAGCTTTAATGGATCCTTCTGGAATTATATCGCTCCACGTCCTATTACTCCGGATTATGGCGTTACAGTTTCTTCAGTTGTATATAATGCAGCCACAAATTCTGCGACTGCCACAGTTACATATAATTCCTCAAGTGTCTCCAATTTGAATTATACTATTTCACTTAATACGATCCCTTCGCTTATCGATCTGAGTACAAGCACGACAGCAAGTATTCCCGGTGCCGTGACTGTTACAGGCAGAAACAATTTTACCGATTCGGTTACTCTTGATGCTACTGTATCAGCCATACCGCTGAAATATGACGATCGAGATCTTAATACTACACAATCCTATGTGGACCAGGTAAGACTCTCCTCATCGGTTTCCGAAGTTCAGATATCTTTAGAACAGAGCGGTCCGTTCAGTGATTCGACCCTGTACGCGGTTCCAACCGATACAGCTCAGAGTTTCCCTGTATACCTTAAGACATCCACAGGCCTGATAATTAAGCAGACTGCAGGCCCGCTGCAGATCACCGAGACCATTCCCGTCAGATATGACGGAGCATACAAGGTCGATGAATATACCGATAAGGTGGATATCACCGCCGAAGGGTATTTGATCAGCACATCTGAAGAAGGTCCGTTCACAGAGAAATATACTCACACCAGAATAGGTGAGAAACAGGCCTTTTATCTGTATTTCCTGGATAAGAGTAACCCTAACGGTACACCGACCAAAAAACTGATCACCGATATTACCATAGTAAAGGGCGCTGAAGCTCAGATACCGATCAGATATGACGGAAAAGAGACCAAGAAGCCTTCCTATACTGATAAGGTCACAATTACGGCTCAGGGCTATCAGATAGGAACATCTGCGGAAGGTCCTTTTAGCAAGGAGTATGTTCACAGAAAGGTTGGCATGGATCAGAACTTCTATCTGTATTTTGTGGATGAGAGTAACCCGTCCGCAACTCCTGTCAAGAAGCTGATCACGGATATAAACATAGTTGCCGGTGTTGCGGAAGCTGATGAAGGTGCCCCTACCGGTTACATCAAGGTTGACACCTACGCTTCCGATAAACTTGCGAAGGATAAGAATGCGGTTTACATAACACAGGAGAAGAGGCTGATCGAGATCGGTGCCGTGGATGAAAGTGGTTCATCTGTTAAGATCGAGTATTTCACGAGCGACAAATACTATGAGACCAGATCCGAGATAGAAGGTGCGGTGACCGAAGCCGCTGATCCCGGTATGGATAAATCTCAGATTGATAAAAATGCCAAATGGAAGACATACTACAGCGATGGCATGCCGACGCTTACCGAGAATACCGGAGAATACATCTATGCCAGAATATCGGATGAATCCGGTAATACAAGATATCTGTCCACCGGCAGGATCATCTATGATACCAAGGCTCCGACTGTGAACACCATCATGCTGGCAGAAGGTAATGATGGAATCCTCTCGGTGCTTACCGGTAAGGACAACCTGAGCGGCATATACAGATTCTATCTCAGATATATAGAGAAAGATAAAAAAGACAAGACACCGACAGCTCTTGAGATCATAGGAGACAACTGGTATATAGAGAATCTGACGGGGGATGAACTTGCCGCCGGCGGATCATTCAAGATGCCGACGCTGGATCCGAAGAAGACATATATATTCTACGGAGTGGCTGTAGACAAGGCCGGTAATATCAGTGAAGTCAAGGAATACGAGACCAAGGGCAAGGCTTCTGCCGATAATTCGGCTTCAAAGAACAGCATAGACGATCCGAACGCCGGAAGCGGTCTTACACCCGCACCTAACGGCATAGCAGGATCGGGTACACCCGAACCCAAGCCCAAGCCAACTTCGGGACCCGAGGCATCATCGGGGGCAGCAGGCACACCTGACAGCCCGGCTTCAGGATCGGGAAGTGCTTCCGGAACAGCAGCGACTCCCGTACCGTACATTGCGGATGCGACCGGAGATACCCAGATCGGTCTGAACAAGACCGGCGGCTGGGACAAGATTGAATCAGAAGTGGCCATGGCCCTATCCGGGACCAGAATGAGCGTGGAAATGAGCGGATCGACTGTGGTACCGGATTCCATGATAAAAACGCTCAAGGACAAGGATGTGAGTGTCACGCTGAAGATGGCTGACGATATCGAGTGGATCATCCGTGGAGAGGATGTTACTCAGGCTAAGGGCACGGATATCGACCTGCGTGTACGCAGGGATACCCAATCGATACCCAGGAGACTGCTAGATGATATGGCAGGCGATCAGCTCCATACTGAGATAGATATAGCACATGGTGGGGATTTCGGATTTGCAACGACATTAAGGATCCCGTTCGGCGAAAAGAATGCCGGCAAATACGGCAATCTGTTTTACTATGATACCGATGCAGGAGAACTGAAACTGCTTCAGTCTGCAGTGATCGGAAATGACGGATATGCGGAGTATAAGCTGGATCACGCTTCGAATTATACCGTTGTCGTGAATACTGTGAATATGGCGGAAGCTCTGGGACAGGGCGAGATATCCGTTAATACTCTGACGTCGAATGTAGCAAGCAGTACATTGTCACTTCTTCCCGAGAACGGAAGATCGATATTGGGCATGAGGATTTGGCTCTTCGTAGTGGCGATCATCTGTGCCATTATGTGTCTGGCCATACTTCTCGTTCCGTCATTCAGACATGAACAGGAATACCTTGAATAGAAAATGAAGGTTGTAAAGAATTATAAGGGCTTAAAAAAGTGGGCCAAAACGACATTTGTAGCCCTGCTCACCATATGTATCATCTTCACATCCACAGGCGTGGGTTCGCTTATCGCATATGCGGGTCCGACCGATGATCCCGCAACATGTACTCATGATGCCGGGTATGATTGCGTATACAGTGCTTCGGATGCGGAAGATAAGCACGGATGCATCTGCAAAAGCTGTCATGCCAATCTGGGGGATGAGTCCTGCCGTTATGAATATCAGACCAAGGATGAATCATCTCACATCAGGTATTGTACGCTGTGCGGAGCAACTGCCGAAGTGCCTCATAATATGTCCGGTGGCACCTGTACTCAGTGCGGATATACGGATCTGTCTTATTCATCTCAACCTGATAACGATACCAACACAAATACCAACACAAATACCAACACAAATACCAATACAAATACCAATACAAATACCAATACCGATACCAATTCTAATACTGATTCTGCTAACGGAAGTGATCCCGATATGGGTGATGATACCGGGACGGGTACGCATACTCATTCATACAGGACTCTGTATGTGTCCAATAATAACGGTACGCATACCGAAGTCGAGTACTGTGACGGGTGCGGAGATACCATCGAGAGCCCCTATTCCGAAACCTGCAATTATGTGGACGGGGTATGTACCAGATGCGGTTATGAAGAACCGACTCCTGTTTTATCATCAAGACCAACCAACAGGAAACTTGGTGCTACGCCCAGGCTTCTGGGGGATCCTGCCGGAACGGGCGGAGCTACTGATATTAATGATAACTCACATGAACTAATTGATCGGTTCTTCACGGAATATAAACCGAGAATTCTGGTGGCGTCCAGAACGTATAACGGAATTTCTAGAGATTATTTTGAATTCGGAATACCAAATTTTGACCCAATTGAAGGTGATAACATTCTTCAGAATGAACTTGGACAGGGCCCCTACCAAATTGAGGGGAGTGTAGCATGGCATAGATACATAAACAATGAAGAGATTTTGCCCGTCAATACTATGTCTGAAGATTCTTATCCAGGAAATGCCTGGTTTGGTGGTACTCAGGCGGGTAATTATAAAGTAAGGGTAGAGTTTACAGTAAAGAACAGCAGCGATGAAAGATACCATCTATATTCGGATTATAACCACACCATTACCCCCGCAAATATTGGGGACGCAGTGGTGAATCCCCCTACGCTGTACTATGACCAGTATTTGCAAGGACAAAGATTTGAACTTGCATGGGACGGAACAACATTGGTAGAAGATACCGACTATACTGTAACGTATACGGATATTCCTGATGTTATGGATACCACTGTTTCTCCCTGGGGTCAGTACGAAGTAAGGATCGTAGGAAAAGGAAATTATACCGGAACTAAATTAGGGATTGTCCAAGCTCGAGGTGTTTTCCGTGTAAACGGTCAATGGCAGCCTGGCCGCGAATTTAGCAGCACAGGTCCGGCTTACATAGAGGCTTTGCCTACTCAGGGAAGCACAAATAAATATCAAATATCATTAAGTCAGAACGGAGACTATACGGATAGCATAACTCTTAAGAATGTTGTCGAAGGAACTGATTATTTCCTGTATTGTAAACTTGGGTCGGATTCAAGGGTTATAAAATTTTATTTATTCCCGACAATAACTCCAAAACCACTTACACACAATGATATCACCATAAGTAATTCAAGTGCTCTGTATAGTGCATATCACGCATATAAGAATAGCAGTGGTAATGTCGTCTCCTTCCCTTTCACCCCCACGGATAACGGAACTTACCCTAGCTCCACCACATTGGTGATCGGTGAGGATTTTACAGTGGATGATTCCGATGTTCCGAATGGTTCGGTTATTCCCGAGGCTTCCGGCACGGGTGATCAGAAAACATACAATGTGATCATAAAAGGAAAGGGAGCATATAGTGGCAGTGTCACAAGAACTGTTACCACTCCCGTTATTAATGTGAATAAATCCGGCACAGCAGACAATGCAAATCCGGATAAATACTATGATCAACTTACGCTTACCGCTAAGGATGCAAGTAATAACACATGGCAGGTCTCGACTTCACCGGACGGAACCTTTAGTAACAGTTTGACCATTGAGGCTCCAAAGAATGAAACGCTCATTCTCTATTGCAAGGAACCCAATAACCCTATTGTCTATAAGAAATCCGTACCCGTAAATGTCGTCGAGATCCCTGTCAAATACGGTGACAGCACGACCAAACTCAACAGATACACGCAAAGTGTCGATATCACGGCTCAGGGATTTACCATATCGGATTCAGCTGACGGAACATTCAATGACTCATATACGTTTCGCTATGACCACAACGGAGCCGGTAACAACAGCAGCACTATCGATCAGACCCTTTATTTCAAACCGAATGGCTCTCCCGGTACCGTGATCCCCAAGCGGATCTCCGGATTTACCGTAGTGCGTGAAACAGTTCCCATCCGGTATAACGGAGCGCAGAACCCGAATCCCGACGGATATGAGGATCAGGTGGTCATAACCGCACAGAGGTATCTGATCGGTACCTCCACAAACGGTCCTTTCAGCGATAAATACACTCATACCAAGATCGGAGAGAAGCAGGCCTTCTATCTGTATTTTGTGGAGAAGGCAGATCCTGATCGTGCCCCTCAGAAGATACTCATTTCCGATATAACCGTATATAAGGCCGATGAAGTGGGTATCCCGGTTAAATACAACGGCAGCCTGACGAAGAAGACTTCCTATGTCGACAAGGTCACCATATCCGCAGACAACTATCTGGTCGGAACCTCCATGGATGGTCCTTTTTCATCCGGATATGATCATACCAAAACCGGTAAGGATCAGAGCTTCTATCTGTACTTTGTAGACAAGAACGATACTTCGGCAACTCCGGTCAAGAAACTCATCACCGGTATCACCGTGGTATCCGGCACATCGGAGGCGGATGAAGGTGCGCCCACAGGCTCCATCACGGTGGACACATATAAGTCGGATAAGATCGCCCAGTACAAGGATGTCGTATACATCACCAAGGACAAGAAGGAGATCGATATCAAGGCTGTGGATGATGACGGATCACCTGTCACCATCGAGTACTTCACCAGTGAGAATTTCTATGTGACCAGATCCGAGATCGAGGGTGCCGTGACTGACAAGAAGGCCAAATGGAAGACCTACTACAGTGAGGGCAAACCGACTCTTACCGAGAACACCGCTGAGTATATCTATGCGAGAGTTTCGGATGCATCCGGTAATACCAGATATCTCTCAACGGGCAAGGTCATATACGATACCAAGGCTCCGACCGTGAATACGATCGCGCTCGCAGATGAAAAAGGTGAGACGGTCGCAGTCATGACCGGTAAGGACAACTTAAGCGGTATCTGGAGATTCTATCTGAAGTATGAGGAGAAGAATAAAGGCAACAAGACTCCTACGGCCGCGGAGGTCATAGCGGAGAATAAGTATATAGAAGAACTGACCACGGACGATTTAAGCGCAGCCGGCAGACTGAAGGTATCGGGGCTTGATCCCGATAAGGAGTATCGTTTCTACGGTGTGGCCATAGATAAGGCAGGCAATATCGGCGAAGTCCTCGTTTATGATGCCAAGGGTAAGGCAAGTGCGGATAATTCCGCATCCAAGAACAGCATCAGTGATCAGCAAGGAAGCGCAGGCAATGGTGCGGCTGCATCCAACGGAATAGCAGGATCCGGAAGCACTAAACCCACTCCTTCATCCGCTACGAGCAACTGGGCTAACCTGCCTGAATCAACATCGCAGACCAATCCTCTTGACCGTGAGATCAATCGTACACCGTATATCAGCGAAGCCACAGAGGGGACCAGAACAGGCCTCTTAGAAACCGGTGGCTGGGACAAGATAGAGAATGAAGTTACCAATGCACAGTCCGGTACCAGGATGAGTGTGGAAATGAGCGGATTATCCGTGATCCCCGGCTCCATGATTAGCACGCTTCAGAACAAGGATGTCAGTGTGACTATAAAGATGGCCGATGGCATCGAGTGGGTCATCGCAGGAACCGATGTAGACAGAGCGATCGGATCGGATATCGATCTTCGGGTCATTAAGGACAGCAAGACCATACCCTACGAACTGCTGAGCGCTATAATCGATGCTTATCCTCATACCGAGATAGATATTGCACATGACGGGGAGTTTGGCTTTACCGCTACGCTTCGTGTTCCTTTCGGCGAGTCGAGCGCGGGAATGTACGGTAATCTGTATTACTATGATGAGGCTGCCGGAGAACTTAAGCTGCTTCAGTCTTCTCTGATAGGAAACGACGGTTATGCCGCATTCAGGATGAGTCACGCTTCGGATTATTCCATAGTCGTTAAGTCCGTGGACATGCTGGCAGCGTTGGACGAACCGGCTGTAACTGCCGTATCGACTATCGATGAACAAACCGTCGATATATCGGATGCCAAAGCGGAACTGTCACTTCTCCCGCAATCCGGCAGGTCGATACTGGGGATGAGAATATGGCTCTTCGTGATGGCTCTCATCTGTGCCGCCATGTGCCTGGCCATTTTATTTGTACCTTCATTTCAGCGGGAAACAGTGTATAATGAATAGTAATGAAGGAAGAGACTACGTTTAAAGAATTGGTAAATAATAACCGGCCCTTCAATAAAAAGAGGACCGGTATTATTTCGCAGATCATAAAACCGCTTTTCTGGTTTCTCATCATCCTGATCTTTTTTGAGCAGGCTTTTTTGCTTGCATTCTTTCTCAGCGGACATATCAAGACCAAACAGGTAGGTGCGATAAATCTGGTGAATTATACCGCGGAAATGCTGGAGGGGTATAAAGCTATCGGATGGCTTACGGAATACTGGCTTGAGCACTACGATGAAATGGAACTGATCTATGACAAGACGAGACTTTCGGTTCAGATAGACAAGATCGAAAAAGAATTCACCGAAATGGGGACGTTTAAGTCCGTAACTTACGAAAACATCAACAGACAGGATCCCGAAATACAGAAATTATATGCCGAGGTATGCTACGCAAGGCTGATCAGTGAATTTGACAGTCTGAAGTATTCATTTATGCCTAAATATCTCTTTGCTTTTGTGATAGACCCCGAAGAGGAAAAGGGCACGTTCCTTATTACCGGTGCGTACCCCGATGAAAAGAGGGTAAGCGACGGTGGAGATATATACGAACTGGGTTACGAGATTCCCTATGAGAGGGGGATGTATCCGCAGCTCGATGTATTACTCCATTTTGATGACGCTGATCAGGAATACGGAATCGGGGACTTATGGAAATTTGAGTTCAAGAACGGCGACGGTTCCGTTCACATGTTCGGCCCGGTTTATTCTCCGCAAGGCGAGATGGTAATGATAGTGGGCGCATCCTATGACTGGTTTGATTTCGTATCCAGCGGCGTGGATATGAGCTTCATTCTTCTGCTCGCATCCTCGGTAGTACTCATCCTGATCCTGAGACATACCGGTAAATTGCTCAGAAAGAACGTGGTCGATCCCGTAAGTAAGGAACAGACGGTTCTTGACAATTACAGTCAGGATAAGGACCCCGAAAAAGCGATCAATGGGCTTGCTGAAGTTGTGTCCAATAACGAGATAGAAGCGCTGGCAGTGAATTTTTCATCCATGATCACGGAGCTTGACAGATACATGGATGAGATCCGTCACATGACTGAGGAGAAGGAACGTATAGCCGCCGAACTCTCTATGGCCGAGAAGATTCAGGCCGGTATGCTGCCTTCCGATTTTCCTGCTTTTCCCGATCATGATGAGTTTGAACTCTATGCGATCATGGATCCTGCCAAGGAAACCGGTGGTGATTTCTATGATTTCTTCCTGATCGATGATGATCATATCGCACTCGTTATAGCCGATGTATCCGGCAAGGGTATGCCTGCGGCATTGTTCATGATGAACGCCATGACGCTCATCCGCACGAGAACTAAGATGAATATGGGCGATCCGGGTCAGATCCTTGCGGATGTAAATAACCTGCTGTGTGAACGCAACGACCAGAACATGTTCGTTACGGTATGGATGGCCGTGCTCGATCTGAAGACCGGTAAGGGCGTAGCCGTAAATGCCGGGCATGAGGATCCCGTGATCAGGAGAGGCGATGGGGCATATGAGATCGTTATATATGATCATTCCATGGTCATGGGCGCCCTTAAAGACATGGAATATCCGGATCATGAATTTGAACTTAACCCGGGTGATACCATCTATGTATATACTGACGGTGTGCCTGAAGCGATAAATGAGGCTGAAGAATTCTACGGAACGAACCGGCTTAAGGAGAAGCTCAATGAATTTGCCGATCTTAGCATGACAGACCTGCTTCCCGCAATCAGGAAGGACATAGAGGACTTCGCGTGCGGGGCAGAGCAGTTCGACGATATAACCATGCTCGGATTCAAGTATTTTCGTTATAAGGACTGAGTAATATGAATATCGAGATACAGGAACTTGAAGACGGCTTGTTTAAGCTGATACCGTCAGGCAGAATCGATACCAATACTTCCGCGGAACTCAGAACCGCCTTATCCGGAATATATGAGAAGGCGAGAAAAGTCCTGATAGATTTTCGCGAGGTTGCCTATATTTCTTCTGCGGGACTCCGCGAACTACTGGTATGCAGGAAGCGATACCAGAAAGACGCCATGTCCGTGGAGAACGTCTCACCGGCGGTATATGAAATCTTTGAGACCACCGGATTCGATACGATAATTCCCCTTAAAAAAGCAGAGCGCGACATGAGCACGTATGTGCAGATGTCGATCAAACAGTTCCTTGCCAGCAAGGTATCGGAGAACCCCGATAAGGTAGTTCTTGTCGGAGAGTGCGGTGAATATACCTGGAAAGATATCGATAAGGGGTCACAGATACTGGCCGATGACCTGGCCAGGATGGGAGTTGGTCCCAGATCCCATGTCGGTCTATGCGGACTTAATTCAGTCAACTGGATCCTTGCTTTTTACGCACTTCAGAAACTGGGCGCCATGTCCATGCTCATCAATCCCAATCAGCGTGCCGTTGAGATTGCATCGGTTGCAAAGGTCGGAGACATTGCCACGCTCATATACGGCGAACTTCCCGAGATGGGCGATGATGAGGATAATTTTCTGGGCGCTATCAGAGACGCTGAAGGTTCGCCTGTTAAATCCTTTTTTTCCATAAGAAACAGTATAGACATAAAGACAAGATTCGACGAATATGATGCTGTCGCAGGCAAATATAAGGAGCATGTGGAAGCTGACGATCCCTGCGTTGTGATATTCACGTCCGGTTCTACTGGGCGTCCCAAAGGCGTGCTTCTTTCTTCGTATAACATACTTAATGCAGCAAGCGGAAACTGTGAGGACCAGACGATTAATCCGGACGACAGAACATGCCTGATCCTTCCGCTTTTCCACATATTCGGTCTGGTTGCCGGCCTTCTTGCAAACGGGATGGCAGATTCCACCATATATATTCCGAAGGATATCAGGACAGGAACGCTGCTTGAACTCATAAGCAGCAGGAAGTGCACGATTTTCCATTCCGTACCGACCATGCTCATAGCGCTCATGAATAATCAGGATTTTCAGCCTGAGAAACTGGCGTCGCTGCGCTGTACGATCATATCGGGGGCGGCTGCTACCGAGTCTCAGATACTCATGTTCCAGAAGGCCATGCCGAATAATCACTTCCTGTCATCATACGGTCTTTCGGAGATGGCACCGGTTAGCATCACACCGTATGACGATACCAATGATCATGTGCTTCATACGGTTGGAAAGCCCGTGCGTCATATCAATATCAAGATCCGGAACATGGAGACCGGGGAGGACTGCCTGGTGGGAGAATCCGGTGAGATACTCGTGCAGGGCTTCAACCTGATGACCGGATATTATAAGGTTCCGATCGAGGACCAGTCGATAGATGACGAAGGATGGCTTCACACCGGCGACCTGGGGTACATGACGGAGGATGGATATGTATGTCTCTCCGGCAGGCTTAAGGAACTCATTATCAGGGGCGGTGAGAATATCATGCCCGGGGAAGTGGAGAGTGCCATTTCCGCATGCGATATTATCGATAATGTCAAGGTCATCGGCGTTCCGAGCGATTTCTTCGGCGAGGAAGTCGGAGCGTGCATCAAATTAAAGCCAGGTTGCGTATTCGACGAAGATAAGATGAGAGAAGAGTTGAAGGTCAGGCTTGCGAAGTTCAAGATCCCTCAGTATTTCCTGGTATATGACGCATTCCCGATGCTGGGCACCGGCAAGATCGATACCGTGACGCTTAAGAAGGATGCGCTTGCCAAACTGGCAGACAAAAAAGGATAGGCAGACATGTATTTAGGCTCAAAGAAAAGAATCCTGTCCACGGCACTGATTCTGTGTGTCGTGATCAGCATAATATCGGATCTGCTCTCGGCATCGGTCAGATATATCATCAAAAATGTGGACCCCGCCCTGCCGGATATGATGGATCCGACCCTCTGGAAAGCGGAGAGCGTGATAGCCATATTTGAGATACTTCTCATAGCGGCTGTCTTTGCCACTTACCACAAAAGGCTGGACAGATACATCAATATGATACCCGCCGAGGACCGTAAGCAGCTTGGCATACTTCAGGAAGAGTCTTTCGGGAAAAATATCTCTGCGCTCACAGCTGAGGATATCTCCAAACTCATGAAGATATGGGCGGTCATCCTGGTCGGAGCGCAGACTGCCTACTATATCTCGTCATCTTTATACCGTTCGTTCATCATTCAGCTGTCCGAACTGGTTGACATAAGTAATGCGCCGTACGATTATTTCGTATCCATATATAACAATACCCACGGCTTCAAATATCTGGGAATGGTCATCGCGATCCTTTTAGGGATCACGATCACGGGCATCTTTCTTGAGAACAATCTCTTAAAAGTTGTAAGCGTACTCTATGCGATCGTTTTCCTGATTGCTTTCATGACGCTCAACATGCAGTCGATGTCCATATTCGGACATACGGTCGGCATAGTCTGGACTTCCGTCCTTTATCATGTAATCGATCAGGTCGGTATCGTTGTCCTGGCTCTGTATCTGCGCCGTAAGTATCCCGGAGTGTGAGAACTCCCATGAGTCTTAAGAAGAATCCTTATTCATATATGAATATAGTGATCGCATCCGTGATCATTTTTCTTTTTGCGATAATAGTTGGACGCATATCCATAATCCCGCTGGAGACGGCGGGAACAGGTGATGCGCTCATACGCAGGGTGGCCGTGTTTCTGTGGCAGTTCAGCCGCGATCTGATGCTCCCCATATGTCTGCTCATATTGTTCGTGTGCATAAGTAACGTGGTTCTGCTTCTTAAGGAGGGATACCGCGTTAACAATCTGCTTGGATTCATATTCGGCAGCATGTATCTGATCGGCGTGAATCTACTCTGGAAGCCGATAAGCACGCTTCCCGAAGTCTTAAACCCTGTATTGATATTCATAAGGCTCTGCGTATGCTACCTCGAGTGCACGGTCCTTGCGATATGCGTGATGGGGTATCTGACCGCGCTCCGTGAGCCTGAGTATGACAGGGATTACTGCATCATCCTCGGCTGTTCCATAAGTAAAAAAGGTAAGCTGCGGCCTCTCATCAAAGGCAGGGTCAACCGCGCGATCCATTACGCCTGGGAGCAGGAGATAGAGACAGGCAAGAGCCTGA
This sequence comes from Lachnospiraceae bacterium, assembly GCA_017620155.1. Lineage (GTDB taxonomy): Bacteria > Bacillota > Clostridia > Lachnospirales > Lachnospiraceae > XBB2008. Next base: position 24,911 of record JAFZQY010000018.1, read on the forward strand.
TCTATATCCCGTCAGGCGGTCAGGGCCCGGATGAACCGATAAGCGAAGGATCCGCGATGGAGATGTATCTGCTAAGCCACGGCGCCGAGGAGAACGAAGTCTGCGCCGAGAAAGAGTCGCGTAACACTTTAGAAAACATTCTTTTTAGTAAGAAGTTGATTGAGACAATGGTGCCAGGCACCAATGAAGGCACCATCGGTCGCACAGCACGCGTTGCTATCGTCACATCGAACTTCCACGTCCTGCGCAGCGGGCTTCTGGCTCACCGCGCGGGACTTGACGCCATAGTCATCGGCTGCGATACCAAATGGTACTTCTGGCCCAACGCGTTTCTGCGGGAGACCATAGCGATACTTGCAATGTATCCATGGGTCCATCTGTCTGCAGTGCTTGTCTTTGCGCTGTTTTCCGCAATAATTTATTTTTTTTAAAAAAATACTATATTTTGTTGGACATTTGTTGGACAGTGCCTGATATGGTATATAGCGTAAGCTAAAATCATAGTAGCTGTATACTACACAGGAGGAGCAACATGAAAAAAACATTATCACTTATCCTGGCTTTCGTGCTCGCGACAACAGTATTCGTGAGCGATGTGATCGGACTTACCATGATCGCAAGAGCCCAGGAGATCACTGAAGAGGCGGAGGAAGTCGTTGATCCCGGTGATCCCGCTACCGAATCCCAGCAGTCGGAAGAGTGGGATGCTCATATCACCGAGATGATGCTTCAGCAGCAGCAGGCCGAAGCCGAGCGTCAGCAGGCTATGGAACAGGCAGCCAGAGAGGCTGAAGAAGCCGCTAAGCAGCAGGAGGCTGATGAAGCCGCTCAGGAAGCTAAGCGCAAGGCTGAGGAAGAAGAAGAAAGGCAGCGTAAAGAGGCCGAGGAAGCTGAAAAAGCAGCTGAGGAAGCCCGCAAGGCTGAGGAAGATCAGAAGTATTCACTTGTAGCAACTCTTCAGTCAAGCATGACTAATATAGTGACTGTACTTGATTTCGGATCTGCCCAGATCGGAACAGACAGAGATTACTTCCCGTTAAACATCAGCAACACAGGCAATAATGCGGTAGATCTTATATGTACCGAGACCATGGATGCCGACGGCGCTTTCAGCGTATCGCTCCACGGCGATAAGACTCATCTTGAACCCGGCGAGACAGCCAGATTCAATGTATCGATGAAGTCCTCTCTTCAGGCCGGATCTTATTCCGCAAACCTGCTTTTTGCAGATAAGACCAGAGATCCCAATTTCGTAAATGCATTAATGATCCAGCTCAGAGGTACTGTTACACCCAAGCAGGCAACAGTAACAGGCGTTACCATTACTCCTTCCAAGGCTACGCTTGCAGTAGGCAACAGTTATCAGTTCTATGCAAATGTAACCGGAACGGGTGATTACAACAACGGTGTTAACTGGACGATCGCCAATCAGCAGTCAACCGGTACATATATATCCGGTACAGGTAATCTGACCATCGCGGCAAACGAGACTTCATCCGCGATCACGGTTATGGCAAGCAGCGTTATGAATGCGCAGGTATCCGGATATGCTACCGTAACACCTCAGCGTAACAGCTATAATGTAAGTGCCAATGTTGATCCCGTAGGCGGCGGAAACGTAAGCGGCGGCGGTGCCGTATCCCAGGGAGGATCGGTAACCCTTTCGGCCGTACCCAACAAGAACTTCTACTTCGTAGGCTGGGTACGTGACGGCCAGGTCGTATCAAACTCCACCAACTACACTGTATCCAATGTACAGTCCAACGTAGGCATAACAGCCAAATTCGCACAGACATATGTTACAGTAAAAGCAGAAGCCAACAACCCCAACGGAGGTAACGTTGTGGGTGGCGGCACGATCACATACGGCGGAAGCACCACACTTTCCGCAAAGGCATACAGCGGATATGTATTTACCTGCTGGAAAGAAGGCAATAACGTAGTCAGCAGAGATGCTTCGATCAAGCTTGATAACCTTACGGTAGACCGTAAGCTCACAGCTGTATTCGACAAGACTGCACATACCGTTGTGCTCAACAGCTATCCCGCTGAAGGCGGTAAGGTAGAAGGCGGCGGAACATTTGCCATCGGACAGGGAACCACCATCAAGGCTACTCCCGCAAACGGATACAGATTCGTGTGCTGGATGATCAATAACCAGGTTGTAAACAGAGAAGCTACATGCAAAATCGAAAAGGTTGAGTATGATTGTACAGTAACAGCTGTTTTTGAAAAAGAAGGCATCACCGCATATGAGATTTCATCAGGTGTAGCTACCACAGGCGGAACCATCAGCCCCAGCGGTAAAGTAAATGTTGCTCAGGGTACCAATATCACATACACTATCACTCCCAAGGCAGGGTTTGCGATCCTCGCAGTCGCAGTCGACGGACACCAGATCGGAGCAGTAGGAACATATACATTTACCAATGTACAGGGTCCTCACACCATTTCGGCAGCTTTCGTACAGACCAATGCAGGCCAGCAGGCAGCTGCACAGTCAGGCAAGCCGGTTCAGACTCAGAAGGTTGAGCCTGTAGCCAAGACCGAAACCAATACCGCAACCGCACAGTCTACCGTAAGCATCGCTCAGGCAGCTTCCGGAGAGGGCGGAGACACATATGTAGAAGAGATGCCCGATCTTGAGTCGATCGAGATCCCTACCGACGAAGAACTCGGTGTGGTCGATGAAGTATTTGAACCTCAGGTATATTCAGAAGTAACACAGATGCTCGGCATGTCCATAAACGATGTTGAGGCCATGGTCGTAAGCGGCAACAAGATGCCCGTACTGGATGCGGCTTTCTATACCGGAGCACTCGGTGCATATGTTCAGAACGACTATGAACCCACGGGCATGAGAAGTGTTGATTACCAGAACATGTCCAGAGAAGAACTTATGCTCGTATCTGACGACGAGATCAACCCTTCACTTCCCGATCTCGATGTAGTTGTTGAGAAGATGCTTTCCACAGATGATGTAATGAGCATGGCCAAGGGCGGACAGGTAGGCGTATCCGTAAGCCTTACCAAGGTAGCAGAGCCCGATGCCGTAACTCAGAGGATCATGAAGAATGCAGTAGGCCAGAAACCTGTTGAGTACTTCGATCTGACGATGCTCAAGACCAGCGGCGGATATACCGAGAGGATCACAGAACTTCCTACTACCATGGAAGTAGTCGTAGAGATCCCCGAAGCCGTATATCAGAGTGGCAAGACCTACTCGGTACTCAGGATCCACAATGGAGAACTCACAGTTCTTCCCGACCTTGATGACAATCCGAGGACGATCACATTCCGTACCGACAGATTCTCATCATATGCGATCGCCAAGGAAGTAGCTTCCTCCAGAAGCCTGATAGGCTGGCTCGCAGGCGGTGCCATCGTGGCATTCGGTATCGCAGCTACATGCTTCCTGATACTGATCGTACATCAGCACAACTATCGCAAAGCAAGACGCAAAGCTAAGGCAAAATAAAGTTAAGCCGGAATACTACACGGAGATGAAGTGACTTGAAAGAGGCATTATTCAGCAAAGACAGAGTAAACACAGGACGGCAGAGAGAGATTGACGCGCTTAAGGCATTCTCGATCATAATGATGATCATAACCCATTGCATAGATGACCTCTATGCGGGATATGCAGAGAATGCCCTGGCGGTCATCATCAATGACTACCTCGCACAATCGGTAGGCGCCTCAGGATTCATGATCTGTATGGGGATCGGGATCATCTATTCCCGCAGCTATAACCCCGAAGATCATGCCAAAAGAGGAGTGAGCCTCCTGATCACAGGTCAGCTTTTAAACCTCTTCAGATACGGACTCCCGTATATAACCGGATATATTATTTCAGGCAACCCCGTTATGAAGGCCGGAACATTTCTGGTCTTCAGCGGGGATATCCTGCAATTTGCAGGCCTCTTTTTCTTATGCATGGCACTCTTCAGGAAACTGAAGCTTAAGTCATGGCATATTTTCGTCATAGCGATCGTGCTCAACCTGATCGGTATGGCTCTGAAACTGCGTATCAGTACAGGCTTCTACGCACTGGATCAGCTTTTCGGACTGTTTGTATTCACGAACAGCGAGAGCTATTTCCCTCTTTTCCACTGGCTCATATATCCTGCATTCGGCATGCTCTACGGTGAGCAGCTGATGCATGTTAAGGACAAGAAGAAGTTCTACAGCATCCTCATCGGTCCTCTTGCCGTTATATTTGCTGTATACTACTACATAGGGATATGTGTCGATCAGCCTGTATTTACCGTGTTTTCAGAATGGCGGACATTCTGCTGCGTAAACATATTCGATGCCATAATGCATCTGTTCTGCAACACGCTGATGATCACGCTCGGATTTTTCCTGACATTTAAGTTATCCGAAAAAGGTGCTGCGCCGATCAGATTCATTGCAGGCAACATTAACAGGTACTATTGCATACACACCGTGGTGGTGTATTTCCTCGAAGTATTCTTGATTGAAATAGCTGAGATCGAAGTGAATGCACTGATCTGTTATTCACTGGCGTTTTTCGTTATCGCCATATGTACGATCTGCGTGATCATTTACGGAAAATATATGGCTGCCGGGTGTCATGAGTTTTTCGGCAGAAACATATATTTCTGGTATGGAGTAGTGGTCGGGATGTCCATAGTTCTATGCATATGGGCTTCGCTCGGGACGGCCGAGTTCCCGAACCTGCTGAACGATTATCTTGATCTGTAATCCATGACTTATTACAGGACGACTGATTTATGAAGAAGATTAAGAATCTGGTGATCGGGGGTATTCAGAACAAGGTTTTTAACCTGATCCTGATCACGGTCATATTGATGATAGGCGTTTTCACCGGAGTGGCTATCTATCAGTTCCGGACATTCAACCGGATCTTTGAAGAAACCCACCAAAGACAGAAGACCGCCGTGCTTACGATATCATCCGATACCATGGATGCCGTCATAGACTCAAGCCTGAGCAATACTACGGATATGGAGGCATACATAGCCGATGATGTATTCCGTGAGCTCAGGAATGAAGTGAATCTGCTCGCAGAGTATGCCACGGATATCGCCGAGAATCCGGGGGACTATCCCGAGGCACATCTGTCACGTCCGCAGAAGGGATTACAGGGCACTACGGCGGTTCAGCTGGTCACGGCATCGGGCGTGGATATCGATGATCATGATGTAGTCCATGATGTCAGGCTCTTTGGCAACATGTCCGGCGTTCTGACAGCGACCTACGACAGCATGGATATCAATTCCTGTTATATGTCCACACCGGCAGGGATCATGATAGTAGCCGATCCGTATTCCGGAGACCGCATAGATGCCGACGGCAACTACCTGACCATAGAATCTGAGCAGCGCCCCTGGTATATAGGCGCCGTCGAAGCGGGGGATGTATATTTCTCCGATATCATGACGGATACCTTTAACGGCCGCAAGACCATAGTCTGCTCCAAACCCGTATATTATCGGGACGGTGAGCTTGCCGGAGTCATAGGCATCGACCTTTATCTGGATTCTATCGCAGATTCCGTAGAACAGTCCGCGAGCGAAGGCTCGTTCGTATTTATTGTAAACGACAGCGGGCATGTCATTTTTTCTCCCAAGACCGAAGGGGCGTTCAAGGCGACTCCCGAGACGGCCGAAGTAGATCTGCGTAAGTCGGAAAATGCCGAACTTGCAGATTTTATAACGGATGCTATCGAAGGGAAAACAGATGTAAGACAGCTCGATGCGGACGGCGGTACCTGGTACATGTCGGGAACCAAGATGCCTACGATCGGATGGGCGCTCATTAATGTCGTGGACAAGTCCGTGACGGACAGACCTACCGATCTCATGGAAGAGCAGTATGAGAAATATCTTGAAGAAGCTGCAGTCGGCTACCGCGACAGTCTTTCACATTCCAATGCGACCATACTTGTGCTTCTCGGACTGGTATTACTGATGAGCCTGGCTATGGGACTTTCTCTGGCTAAAAGGATCGTCCGTCCTCTTAACGGTCTGACCAAGAGGATCGGCGAGATCAGCGAGGATAATCTCCAGTTCATGATGGAGGACCAGTTCCGTACAGACGATGAGATAGAAGTGCTGGCACAGTCCTTTGCGGATCTATCGCGTAAGACGATCCAGTATGTAAACGAGGTGACCAGAGTCACCGCCGAAAAAGAGCATATCGAGGCTGAACTTGATATGGCCAAGGCTATTCAGGCAAGTCAGCTTCCCAATATATTCCCTCCTTATCCGGAGCGTGAAGAATTCGAGATCTATGCCTCCATGACGCCTGCGAAGCAGGTCGGCGGCGATTTCTACGATTTCTACATGATCGACGACGATCATATCGCTTTAGTCATGGCGGATGTATCCGGCAAGGGGGTTCCGGCGGCACTGTTTATGATGATCTCCAGGATTTTGATCAAGAATCGCATCTGTACAGGTGAAAGTCCCGGCGAAGCATTGTATAATGTAAACAACCAGCTGCTGGAAGGTAATGAAGCCGAACTGTTCGTAACGGTATGGCTCGCGGTGATCGAGATCTCCACAGGCAAGGGCATATCGGTCAATGCCGGACATGAGCATCCCGCTCTGAAACATGCGGGTTCTGACTATGAACTCGTGACATACAGGCATTCACCCGCCGTATCCACCATGGAAGGCATAAACTTTAAGGAGCGTGAGTTTACGCTTGAGCCCGGTGACAGCATCTTCGTATACACTGACGGTGTAGCCGAGGCCACGGATATTGAAGACCAGCTCTTCGGTACGGACAGAATGCTTGAAGCACTGAATTCAGATCCCGATGCAGGTGCGGAGCAGACACTAAAGAATGTGATGGATCATATAGAAGAGTTCGTCGCAGGTGAAGAACAGTTTGATGATATTACCATGTTAGCGTTTAAGTACTTAGGCTCAAAAGGATAAAAGTATGAAAGAATTGACCATTGAGGCAAAAGTGGATAATCTGGATAAGGTACTTTCCTTTGTGGACGAGCAGCTGGAGACGGCCGGATGTTCCATAGGCATGCAGACCCAGATCGACATAGCGGTGGAGGAGGTATTCGTCAATATCGCCCAATACGCCTATGATCCGGACTCGGGACCTGCCAAGATATCCATAGATATCGTCGGAACCAATCCGGTAAAAGTGAAACTGACATTCAATGATACAGGAGTTCCGTACAATCCTCTTGCAAAAGAGGATCCGGATGTGACCATGAGTGTAGAGGAACGTCCGATAGGCGGCCTCGGGATCTTCATGGTCAAGAACATCATGGATGATGTTCAATATGAATACAAAGAAGGACATAACATCTTCACTATCACCAAGAATCTAGAATAAAGGGAGGAAGCAACAGATGCTCAACATTACCAAGGAATCAAACGGAACGGATCTTACTATCACACTGGAGGGTAGATTGGATACCGCCACATCCCCCGATCTTGACGCACAGCTCAGATCTGTAATAGACGGAGTAAAATCACTGACATTCGATATGGACAAGCTTGCATATATATCCAGTGCCGGCTTAAGAGTGCTTCTGTCCGCCCAGAAGATCATGAACAAGCAGGGTAGCATGGTCATCAAAAATGTGGCTCCTGATGTAATGGAGATCTTCGAAGTGACCGGCTTCTCGGACATCCTGACCATAGAGTAAGGAGGTCCTTATGCAAACTGAAAAGATAATAGTTACCAGCACGGGCGATGGGTTAGACGAAGCGCTCGAGGCTACCACTCGCTTCGCTGATGAGGAAATGATGGATTCTAAGAGTGCGCTCCGCTTCAGGCTTCTGGCTGAGGAGACTCTTGGCATGGTTCAGGCCATCACCTCCGGATTCAAGGGCGTATTCTGGATAGAAGAGAACGACGACGATGAGTATCTGATGCATCTGACGGCCAAGACCGCGATGGATTATGAGAAAAAGAAAGAGCTCATCGATGCTTCCACAGAGAAAAAGAATCTCGCGGCCAAAGGCTTTATGGGCAAAATCCGCGAGATGATCGAGAACGGCATTCACAGCATAGATGAAGCCGGTTCTCTTCAGGTTGATTATGAAGGGGCCCCCGTTATGTACGGTTCAATGGGCCTGTGTGATGTTGATTCCTCCACGGCATATATGTGGTCACTTAATCAGTACCGCAGTACCATGAAGGATCAGCTCGACTCCGACTCGGGCGTTCGCAGCGCGTGGGATGAACTGGAGAAGTCCATCGTAGCCAATATCGCGGATGATGTCCGTGTATCGGTGGCCGGCGACAAGGTCGAGATGGTCATCATGAAAAAAGCAGACAGATGATCACTGCGTGAACTGATCAATTATTGAACGTATCGATCTGAACAGATCGGGTTTGAGTTCGTCGAGAGTTACGGGAGAACTGTACATTATCGCACTGTATCCCGTTGCTCCGACAAGCTCTACTATAAGAAACAGCATCATTTCCGGCGAGCGGATTCCGCGGCCGGATTCTTTTATCATATTGTCATATATATCCCTGAAATCCACTCCGTCATCGGACGTGGTGAGTACCCTCTTGAAAACTCCCCAGCTTAAATCCTTGCTTATCAGGCTTACCAGCGCCTTATTGGCTGAAAGAGCGTCAAGAACGTGATCGCATATGAATATTATGCGATCGCTTAAGTCTGTGATATCGGGCCTTTTCTTAAGCTCGTCATAGGCATTTACGAACAGCTGGCCGGTCTTATGAACGATCAGCCTGTCCTTGATATCATATTTATCCTTGAAATACAGATAAAAGGTGCCCTTGGCAACGCCGGCGCGCTCAACGATGTCCGCGATGGATGTCTGCGGCAGTCCTTTCGTGGTGAAGAGCTCGAATGCAGTATCCAGCAGGGATTCTCTTTTTTTCTGCTTGTTAAGATCCGCTTTTCCCATGGGAATCTCCTTTAAGTTTTCCCCAGTATCATACCAAATTATAAAGAAAAAATAAAATGTGAGAATTGATTATTGACCGATGGTCAGTTTTGAGATATAACAGGATTATAGAAAATGACCAACGGTCATAAATGATTCGAGAGCAATAATCATAATTGATCTGAACGCCAACGGTCATAACCAGTCAGGAGGGAAAATTATTATGAAAGGATTTGCAAAAGGAATAGTAAAGTCAAGATTCGTGATCCTTATCTTATCGATCGCTTTGCTCATTCCGGCAGCAATCGGGTACTTCAATACCCGCATCAATTACGATATCCTCACATATCTGCCGTCCGAGATCGAGACGATGCAGGGGCAGGATATCCTGGAGGAGCA
>JAFZQY010000019.1 GCA_017620155.1 Lachnospiraceae bacterium
CAGAGGACTGAAAATCCTCGTGTCACTGGTTCGATTCCGGTTCTGGGCACTCGTTTGAGAAGGCTTCAACCCTAGTGGTTGAGGCTTTTTCTTTGCCCTAAACACCTTGAGTCCAATTGAGTCCAAACGAGTTTAGGGGTGGAGAGGAGCTTTGCCTTGTCATGCGCCAGGCGATGGAATAAACTGTATCTATGAGCATAGATTTTTCATGGCAATTGAATGGACGGCATATAACGCAGGCCACCGGCTTAACTCAGCAGACGCAGGCTCTGGCTCAGACACAGAAAAAATCTGAAACCACCGCAGCACAATCCTCGTCCGATACTTCTGAGATCCGGGAGGACTTCAAGACCTGGCTTACCGAGGAGACGGAGAAGATAGTCTCGGAGGGCGGTACTGCGGCGGATGTTACCAGAGCTGTCCGTGAGAGTATAGGCGTGAGCGAATCTTCACAGGCCACGAGTTCGAGCGGCTCCTCGGGAACGAAGACTTCTTCCGGTTCCGGCGACGCTTCATTAAACGAGATGAAACTTCTGATAGATTCCCTGGATAAGTCGATCCTGGGAAAAGTCGGATCGAGCCTTGATTCCGAAGAAGTCGCGTCGGACCTTTTGGCTGGCGGACTTAGTTCGCAGAGAGTAGTCGACCAGCTGGTCAGCGGACATTTAAACAGCATAGTCATGACTGCCGGCACGGACCTTGAGAATGCGGATGACAATCTGGAGAGCAGCGTGACGGAAAGCCTGAAAGATGTATCGACCGAGACCCTGGCTCAGAATCTCGAGACTATCATGGCGAAACTCGGCGGGATGGGCAGTTGACGTTCTTTATTCTGTGATAAAACGGCATATTATTGGGCCCCCGGCATCTGTGTATACGGATGCGGGGGGCTTTTCATATTCGCCCAATTTTGCTACAATATAACAGATTATGGGAGTTTATGCCGTAAGGAGAGTTATATGAGCAGACAATTAAGATTAAGACATTTGACCGGAGTAGCCAATGAATCCGTAAGAGAGTACGAAACGCGCCACAGAGCCGTGGCTCGCCGTGCCGCTGCTGACGGAATGGTGCTTCTTCGTAACGACAACGATGTCCTGCCTCTCGAGAGCGGATCTTCGGTTGCGCTTTACGGTTCCGGTGCTGTTCATTATGTAAAAGGCGGCACAGGCTCCGGCGATGTGAATCAGCGTGAATGCGTAAGCATAGCCGACGGAATGCGGCAGGCCGGATTTAAGATCGCCAATGAGGACTGGCTCCGCGAATATGAGGATCTTTATCAGGCTGAGCGCCTCAAATGGCGCGACAAGCTCGTGGCCATGAACAAAGAGCCCGGCAATCCCGGCATGTTCGAGATATATGCCGGCAATCCGATGGAGCGTCCGACAGGATCCGATCCTGCCCCTTCAGACGCATCCGTTGCGGTATACGTTCTTTGCCGTACTTCCGGCGAGGGAGCCGACAGGAAGAATGCTCCCGGCGATTTTCTTCTGAGCGATGAGGAATATGCTTTTATAGGAAAAATGTGCAACGTCTACGATCATGTGGTACTTGTACTCAATACAGGCGGTCTTATCGATCTTTCTTTTACGGATGAATTCGCCAATATCGAGGCGATCGTATATATGTCGCAGCCCGGCATGGAGGGCGGCCCCGCACTCGCGGATATCTTAAGCGGCAAGGTTACTCCCTCGGCGAAACTCACCGATTCATGGGCTTACAGTTACGATGACTACCCCGGAGCAAAAGAGTTTTCCACCAACGGTGCGACTCTTGAATATGCCGCATACCATGAGGGGATCTATGTCGGATACAGATATTTCGACAGCTTCCACAAGGCGGTAAGATACGGATTCGGATTCGGCTTATCATATACGAGGTTCGCGATCACGACCGAGGAGATAGAAGTCAGCGGCCGCGGTTCCGAAGAACCCTATGTGACGATGCGCGTCAATGTTAAGAACATCGGAGAAAAATACTCCGGACGCGAGATCGTTCAGATATATGTATCCTGTCCCGACGGCAGACTCGAGAAAGAATTCAGAAGACTGGTCGCTTTTGCCAAGACAGAAGAGATCGGGCCCGGAATGAGTCAGACCATGGACATCAAGTTCCCGATAGATATGTTCACATCATACAGCGAGGACGAACCCGGATATATCCTGGAGGAAGGCTACTACGGACTGTGGGTAGGAGGTTGCCTCGGTGAAAGCAAGCTTACGGGCATGCTTCGCATGGACAACAGCATCATCGTGGTGAGCACCGATACCATCTGTCCCGTTCAGAGAACTTTCTCGGAGCTTCACCTGGCGGATTCAAACCGTATCACCAGATACAAATCCTGGGTTGAAAAAGGAAAAGCCCGCGGAATTCCGCTCATCAACATTTCGGATGCATTCCTGTTTACGCAGAATGTGGACTACGGCGCAGACGATAAAGTCGATGCCGAAGCAATGGCTGTAACCCAAACGCTCAACCTTGATGAACTGATCAGGATGACTACCGGAGAACCTTCTCTTTCCGAGATGGCGGCAGAAGACCCTTCGCGCGTAGGTACCGAATCAAACGGAGAGATCGGAGCATCCGGAATGACCGTGCCCGGATCCGCGGCAGAGACAAGTACCGCATGCTTATCGCGCGGTATCGGATCGATGGTATTATCCGACGGACCTGCAGGCTTAAGACTTGATAAAGAGTATTTCGTGACACCCGAAGGCAGGATCGTCCAGAGCGGATTCATGGATAAGGTCGAAGAAGGACTGTTTAAGACCGGCGAGAGCAAAAAGGGTGAGAACGATACGACATATTATCAGTTCTGCACGGCTTTCCCCGTGGGAACATCCCTGGCACAGAGCTGGGATCCTTTGCTCGTTGAAGATGTAGGTATCGCGGTTGCCGAAGAGATGATGGAATTCCAGACATCGCTCTGGCTCGCACCCGGAATGAACATCCACCGCAATCCTCTGTGCGGACGTAACTTCGAATACTATTCCGAGGATCCTGTCCTCACCGGTATCATTGCAGCGTCAATGACACGCGGCGTGCAGAGTAAGGGCGGATGCGGTACGACCATCAAGCATTTTGCGTGCAACAACCAGGAAGCAAACCGCATGCACTGCGATTCGAGAGTTCACGAAAGAGCCCTGAGAGAAATATATCTCAAGGGATTCGAGATATGTGTTAAGGCCGCGCAGCCCATGGCAGTCATGACCAGCTATAATCTGGTGAACGGCGTACATACAGCCAACAGCCATGATCTGTGCACCAAGGTCTTAAGAGATGAGTGGGGATTTGAAGGCCTCATCATGACCGACTGGACGACCACCGAGCACGGTGACGACTGTACGGCGTCCGGCTGCATCAGAGCAGGCAACGATCTGATCTGTCCCGGCAATCCCAAGGACCACGCCAATATCCGCTCTGAACTCATCGACAACATGCTCACGCAGGATGAGATACGCAGATGTGTATCCAGGATCATCAAGATCGCATGGCAGTCCAATGCATATCTTGATGTGCCTTCGTATACCGATCAGTTCTACGGAAACCTTCGTAACTATATCTGCATTTCACTGGGGAACGTTCAGTGACGCTGACCGATCGTTTGAGGGCGCTTGGAAAAAGCGATATGCTTCCGCTTCATATGCCGGGGCACAAACGCAGGAGTGTGATCCCTTCAATGAAGGATATATATTCCATGGACATCACGGAGATCGATGATTTTGACGATCTCCATGCCCCGACCGGTATCATCGCCGATATGCAGCAGAAGGCCGCTTCGCTTTACGGGGCAGACCGCGCGTGGATTTCGGTAAACGGTTCATCGGCAGCGATTGAGGCGGCGCTCATCAGCGTATGTTGCGCAGGCGAAAAACTGATCATGCCGCGCGCATCACATAAGTCGGTTTACTTTGCGGCCGAAGTCGGCAGGATGGATCCGGTATATATTTCGCAGGAAGTAGCCGGTGACCACCGCGTCCTTCTTCCGCCGGATCCCGAACGGATCGCGCAAGCCTGTGATGAAAACCCCGATGCAAAATGCGTGCTGGTAACATCACCGACATACGAGGGACTGATAGCCGATATCCGGTCGATATCCGATGCGGTACATTCCCGCGGAAAAGTGCTCGTAGTCGACGGCGCTCACGGAGCCCACTTAGGATTCGCCTTCGGTGAAAAGATAATAGAGGCAGGAGCCGATCTTGCGATAGTGAGTCTTCATAAGATGCTCCCTTCGCCCACTCAGACAGCGCTGCTGTTATCTGCCCCTTCGATGCGAAGCTGTTACGGCAGGATATCGCATCATATGCAGGTATTCCAGTCAAGCTCTCCTTCCTATGTGCTGATGGCGGGGATCGATGAATGCCTGAATTATATGGAGAGCAGACTGCAGGAAGATAACCTGAAAGCAAAAGCGCTTGCGGAGAAGTTTCGGGCAGATCTTTCAGATATACACGGTTTGGATGTAAGTGCTTATCCATCTTCCGATCCTCTGAAGGTTGTGATCCGCTCCGTCATAGATGCGAAAGAACTGTATCGAAGGTTGCGCGAAGACCATCATATCCAGTGCGAGATGTACGGCCCCGGTTATGTACTTGCGATGTTTTCTCCCGCAGATGACGAGAGATCATTTGACCGACTGAGGGATGCACTTTTTTCCATAAGTGATGAGCTGAAGGTGCGCGGTGAAGATCAAGACGGTGACGAAAATCTTCCGATGATGGACAGTTATGCGGATATCCCCAGGCGCGCGATGAGCGCATCGGAAGCGCTTGAGAAAGAAAGCTTCGCAGCACCGAGGACGGAGATAACCGAAGGAAGCATCAGCGCATCCTATATATGTCTCTATCCTCCGGGAATCCCGATAGTTATACCGGGTGAAATAATCGATAAGAAAGTGGCAGATCGTGTCAACGCTTATGCAGACGCCGGAATGAATGTTACCGGACTGAGCGGCGACAGGATCATGATCGTGAAAGAACATGAATAAACTGATATGCCTGATGGGCAAGAGCTGCACGGGCAAGGATACGATATACAAAAGGCTCGTTGCCGATGAAGAACTGAACCTGAACATCCTGGTTCCTTATACGACACGCCCGATCAGAAAAAATGAACTCTCCGGGATCGAGTACCATTTCGTTTCGGAAGAGGAATACGAAAAGTTTGCAGGCGAAGGCCTCATCCTTGAAGACCGTGCATACAATACGGCTCACGGGATATGGAGATATTTCACGATCCGGGATGAGCAGATGATAGCATCCGACGGAAACTACATCTATATAGGAACCCTTGAAGCTTATAACAAGTTAAAGGAAAAGCTTGGGGCTGATAAAGTGCTTCCGGTATATATCGAAGTGGATGATTCGATCCGCATAGACCGCGCGGTCCGCAGGGAACACAAACAGGCCGAGCCCAGGTTCGTTGAGATGTGCAGACGCTTTCTTGCTGATACCGAAGACTTCAGCGATGAGAATCTTGAAGCGGCAGGGATCAAGGACAGGTTTAAGAATGAAGACCTGGACGAGTGCTTAAGTGAAGTCAAAGCATATATTGTGAGGAACACTATTGGACATCAAGGTTAATCAGCTGCAACAAACCCTTCCGGTAGAACAGACCCAGCAGGTACAGGAGGCAGACGGATCTTTCAAATTCACTCTCGCCAGCCGCATTGAAGAGGCCGATCTTCAGCAGGCGCTCACTCTGATGATGGAGGAGATCGAGAGTCAGGGCAACCGTCTGGCCAAGCATCACGACATCCGTGACATGAAAAAGTACAGGGCGCTGGTCAAAGGGTTCTTAAACGAGATAATCACCAGGTCGCATTCCTTTTCCAGGGAAAACTTCTTAGACAGGAAGGGCCGCCACAGAGTGTACGGCATCGTGAGACTGGTCGATGAGACGCTTGATTCACTTGCGCAGGAACTTGTAAAAGAAGAAAAAGACCATCTCGCCATACTTGCAAAGATCGGCGAGATCAGAGGATTGTTATTGGATATTTTCACTTAAACCAGAGGTAGTCACATGGCAGGATTTGACAGCATAATAGGACAGGAACAGATACGCGATCATATGCTGGGTGCTATCGCAAGCGGTCACGTCGGACATGCGTATATCATCAACGGTGAGCGGTCGAGCGGAAAAGAGTATATCGCCAATCTTTTTGCAAAAGCTCTTCAGTGTACCGGTGAGGGCGATAAGCCCTGCGGAGAGTGCCCGTCATGTAAGCAGGCAGAAAACGACAACCAGCCGGATATCATTCACGTGACGCATGAGAAACCGGGCAGCATCGGCGTCGATGACGTCCGCGATCAGATCTGCTCCGATATCAACATCAAACCTTATTCTTCGCAGTGGAAGATATACATATGTAATGAAGCGGAAAAGATGACTCCGGCAGCGCAGAACGCTCTGCTCAAGACTCTTGAAGAGCCTCCGCAGTACGGCGTCATAATGCTGCTCACCACATCGACCGAAGCTCTGCTTCCCACGATCCTCAGCAGATGCATCACGCTCAACATGAAGCCTGTCAAGGATTCACAGATGCGTAAATATCTGACCGGCGAGCTGGGAATGACTTCGGACAAGGCCGATCTGTGCATCGCTTTTGCGAGAGGCAATGTCGGCAAGGCCAAGCTGCTTGCTCTTTCAGAGGAGTTCGACAATGTCAGGACCGAGGCTCTTTCTCTTCTACGTAACATCCGTGACATGGAGATCGTGGAAGTGTCTAATGCCATCAAGCAGATCAGCGAGTATAAGTTCGATACCACCGACTATCTCGATATCATCTCGGTATGGTACAGAGATGTTCTGATGTTCAAAGCAACCCGCGATGCCGGCGGACTGATCTTCCATGATGAGATCCAGTACATAACCCGCGTAGCGGACCGCTCGACATATGAGGGGATCGAGACTATAATCGATGCGATAGATAAGGCTAAAAAGCGTCTTAAGGCCAACGTCAATTATGAACTGACGATGGAGCTTCTGATGCTCACCATACAGGAGAATTCCTGAAAAAAATAGAAAGGCCATGTTTTGGCGCCCGAAAGGGTTGAGGTGTATAGATAATGAAAACAGTTGTAGGTGTAAGATTTCGTAATGCCGGTAAGGTTTATTTTTTTGAGCCCGGCTCTTTTGATGTCAAAAGAGGCAGCAAGGTCATCGTGGAGACCGCGCGGGGAATAGAACTCGGTACATGTGTGAACGATCCTTCCGAGATTCCCGACGAAGAAGTGGTGGCTCCCTTAAAGCCCATCATGCGCATCGCATCCGAAACGGATATCAAGCAGGCTGCCGATAATCACGCAAAAGAAAAAGAAGCATATAAACTCTGCCAGCAGAAGATCCATGAGCATAATCTCGAGATGAAGCTCATAGATGCAGAATATACTTTTGATAACAGTAAGATCCTTTTTTATTTTACAGCTGACGGCAGAGTGGATTTCCGCGAACTGGTCAAGGATCTCGCAGGCGTGTTCCGTACGCGCATCGAGCTTCGTCAGGTCGGCGTAAGAGACGAGACCAAGATCCTCGGAGGCATGGGCATATGCGGAAGACCTCTGTGCTGTCACAGTTATCTGTCCGATTTCGTTCCCGTGTCTATCAAGATGGCGAAGGAGCAGAACTTAAGTCTGAATCCCACCAAGATATCCGGCGTATGCGGCAGGCTTATGTGCTGCCTTAATAACGAAGAGGAAGTATACGAAGAGCAGAACCGCAAACTTCCGAGCGCAGGCGACTATGTTACGACAGCCCTCGGAGAGAGAGGCATAGTTCAGAGCGTGAACATCTTCCGCGAGACCATCCGCGTGCTCGTTCAGAACGGCGACGAGAAAGAGATGAAGGAATATCACGCTGACGAGATCCGTTTCAAGAAGCGCCGCAAGAAGGGCAAACTGGAACTGAGTGCAGAAGAACTCGAGCAGTTAAAAGCGCTCGAACCCGAAGACGTGGCAGAACTTACTGCGGAACTTGCCGGACCCGATCAGGTTAAGAGCGATTACGAGGAATCTGTTTTCGAAGAAGTGGATCGTCCTGCAGGAAAAGACAGAAACAGAAACCAGAGCCAGGGCGGCGACCGTAATAACGGAGGCCGCAACAACAATCGCAATAACGACCGAAGCGGCGGAGAGAGGAATAACAACGAACGAGGTAACGGCGGAAATGCCGGCGGCGCTGATCAAAACAACGCAGGAGGCGCCGACAGAAATAACGGCGGTAACGGCGGCGATGACCGCGGTAACGGCGGCGGACGCCACAGGAATAACCGTAATCGTAACCGTCGGGGCGGCCGAAACAATTCCGGAAACAACAACGGAAATAATAACAGCAATAATTCCAACAATAACAATAACAACAAGCGCGGAGGCGACAATGCCTGACGGTAATCTTGTTAAAGAAGGAGAACGCGTAGACGATCTGGAACTCAGCGATCTGCGTATCATTCAGGATCCCGAAAGATTTTGTTTCGGAATGGATGCGGTTCTTTTGTCGGGATTTGTAACGGCTTCGCGAGGTGACCGCTGTCTGGACATAGGAACCGGGACCGGGATCATACCGATCCTGATGTCGGCAAAAACGGAGGCGGAACATCTGACGGGCATTGAAATTCAGGCTGCGAGTGCCGACATGGCAAGGCGCAGCGTCGAGTTAAACGCCTTGTCATCAAAGATCGACATAGTCACAGGAGATATCAGAGAAGCCGCTTCGATATTTGAGGCAGCTTCTTTTGATGTGATAACATGCAACCCTCCGTACATGATCGCAGACCACGGTCTGCAAAATCCGGAATCCGCGCTTGCCATAGCGCGCCACGAGATCTGTGCGACGCTCGAGGATGTCATCAGCGCTTCGGAACATCTGGTGAAGACCGGCGGAAGTCTGTTCATGGTGCATCGTCCTTTCCGGCTGCCGGAGATCATCACTACGCTCACGAGATATCACATGGAACCGAAGCGGATGCGCCTGGTCTATCCTTATATAGATAAGGAACCGAACATGGTCCTGATTCAGGCCGTGCGCCGAGGCAAGCCGGGGATGCGCGTCGAGAAGCCGCTCATTGTTTATGATTCACAGGGAGTTTACTCCGAGGAGATGGTCAGAGATTATGGATTCTGATTCCGCAAAAAAGAAAGATCCGAAAAATTCAAGCGGCATGCTCTATCTGTGTGCCACGCCGATAGGAAATCTGAAAGATATCACAGAACGTGTTAAGGAAACTCTCGGCTCTGTCGATATAATAGCTGCAGAGGATACAAGAAACAGTATCCGCCTGCTCAATCATTTCGGGATCAAGACTCCGATGACCAGCTATCATGAGCATAATAAATATGAAAAAGCGGATACGCTTATCGCTCAGATGATGGATGGCAAGGATGTAGCGCTTATCACCGATGCGGGAACTCCCGCAATTTCCGATCCCGGCGAAGTCCTGGTACGCAGATGCCATGAAGAGGGGATTACGGTGACCTCACTTCCGGGTGCGTGTGCATGCATCACTGCACTTACTCTTTCAGGACTGAACACGCGTCGTTTCGTGTTTGAAGGTTTCCTTCCATATGATAAAAAGGAAAGGCAATCCGTTTTGGAGAGTCTTAAGGATGAACACAGGACCGTCATCATGTATGAGGCACCTCATCATCTGAAAAAGACCCTCGCCGATCTTCTCGATACGATCGGTGACAGACGACTTACCATCTGCCGCGAGCTGACCAAGAAGTTTGAGTCGGTTACTCCGACCACACTCAGTGAAGCGGTAGCCTATCACGAGGACAATGAACCGCGCGGAGAATATGTTCTTGTAATAGAAGGAAGAGATCCCGAAGAGATAGAACGCGACAGACAAAAACTATGGGAAGATATGTCCATAGAAGACCATATGGCACTATATCTTGATGCCGGAATGGACCGCAAGGAAGCCATGAAAAAAGTGGCTTCGGACAGGGGCGTTTCAAAAAGAGAAATTTATGAAAAATATAGTAAAAAAACTTCTTGACGCGTCTGTGGTTCGGTGTTATTATATCACTTGCGTCACCTCTAAAGATGGCGTATGAACCTTGAAAAAGTTATCAATCAAATTTGATGATCACACAGCAGTGCGACCTCGAAATGAAATCTAACAAAATCTAGATCGCGATAATACCGCGATCAAGATTTTGTAACGATTTTGAAGAATCACTTCGTGATTCTTCTCACGTTTAAATAGATTTCCTTTAGAGAC
>JAFZQY010000020.1 GCA_017620155.1 Lachnospiraceae bacterium
ATTGATAATTCCGAGGACAGCTTCGTAAGACTTGGAAGCGAACCGGCCGTGATACTGTCGATATTCAAGAGCTCTACAGCAGGTACCAACGACTTGAGTAAGACCATCATGCAGGCTTCGGATGAATTAAAAGAAGCTCATCCCGGTATCAATATCACCACTCTCGTAGACATGGGCGACTATATCGATCTGATAGTCAGAAGCGTTCTTCAGTCGATGGCGATTGGTGCGCTGCTCGCTATCATAATCCTCGGCATCTTTATGAAGGATTTCAAGCCGACTTTCGTTGTGGCGATAAGCATACCCGTGAGCGTTCTCACAGCGCTGATCTGCATGTATTTTTCACATATCTCACTGAACATGCTCTCGCTATCGGGACTCGCTCTCGGTATAGGTATGCTCGTAGATAACTCCATTGTTGTTATCGAAAACATATACAGGCTGAGGAACCGGGGTATCGAAGCTCCGCGGGCTTCGGTTCAGGGTGCAAAACAGGTGGCCGGAGCGATCACTGCGTCGACGCTTACCACGGTATGCGTATTCCTGCCCATGATATATACTTCGGGACTGGTGAATGACCTGCTGGCGCCCATGTGCCTGACCATTGTTTTCTGTCTGATGGCGTCACTTCTTATAGCGCTTACCGTTGTGCCGGCCGCCGGCTCTACCATGCTTAAAAATTCCAGGCCCAAGGAGCATCCGCTTTTTGATAAGGCCATGGAGATATATGACAAGGTTCTGCGTTTCTGTCTGAAACACAAATACGTGCCGATCCTGACAGCGCTCGGGCTTCTGGTATTCTCCGGTTTCATGGTTGTACGTATGGGCATAGTCGTGATCCCTGACATGACCATGAATCAGATTCAGGCTACTATAGAGTATTCCGAGGAAACCACCAGAGAAGAGGCTTATGAGCAGACTGAAAAAGTGATCGACAGACTCCTTGAAGTGGAAGGCATCGGTTCTATAGGAGTAATGGCAGGCAATGATACGGCGCTTATCGTATCCGAGGCCGCATCCGATCCGAACAGTTTCAGGTCCATGTCATTCATGATGATGACTGAGGACAAGAACGCCGGAGAAGAAGAGATCCGTCAGATCATGAAGGATATTGAAGCATCCGTGGCTGACATGGATGTTGAGTTCACACTGACGACTCTTTCATCTGAGATGGATCAACTGACCGGCGGATCCGGACTTTCGATCAACGTATACGGTCCGGACGTGGATAAACTGACAGAGATAACGAGAGATATCATGGACATCGTCGATACGATAGACGGATATGAGAATATCTCCAACGGTGAGGAAGACGCCGGTAAGGTTCTTCATCTTACAGTAGATAAAAATGCGGCGATGTCGCTCGGACTTAACGTCGTACAGATATATCAGGATATTAATGCCAAACTCACTCACTCCAAGAGCGCAGTTACGATCTCGATAGACGGCATGGATATGGACATAGTCGTAGTTGACGACATGGATCCTCTTACGCGTGAGAACATTCTGGACTATGAGTTCAATGTCCAGAAGACCGACGATGATTATGATACCGTAACTGAAACACACAAGCTCGGAGAGTTTGCGACCGTAGAACTCAAGGATTCACCGGCCGTGATCAACCGTAAGAACCAGTCCAGATACATGACGGTGACAGCAGACGTTGGAGAGGGGTATAATACCACGCTGCTTACCAGGAATTTAAGTCCGCTGCTTGATGATTATGAAGTGCCTCAGGGTTATTCCGTTGAACTGGGCGGAGAGTATGATACGGTACTCACAATGCTGCGTCAGATGGCATTGGTTATGCTGCTCGGACTTTTGCTCGTATATATGGTCATGGTCGCGCAGTTCCAGAGCCTCTTAAGTCCTTTCATCGTGCTGTTTACTATACCGCTCGCATTCACGGGAGGCTTCCTGGCGCTCTGGTTCACAGGAGAGAATCTGTCCGTGATAAGCATCATGGGTGTCATCGTGCTCATGGGTACAGTAGTTAACAACGGTATCGTATTTGTAGATTATGTAAACCAACTTCGCAAGCAGGGGCTCGACCGGCATACAGCCCTGGTCGCAACGGGTAAGACGCGTATGCGCCCGATCCTGATGACGGCGCTAACCACGATCCTCGCAGAATCAAGTCTGATCATCGGCGACGACATGGGCGCACAGCTGGGCAGGGGCATGGCTCTGGTCATAGCCGGCGGTCTGGCATACGCCACGCTGATGACGCTTTTCATAGTTCCCGTCATGTATGACATCATGTTCAAGAAGCAGCCTGTAGATGTGGATACCGGAAGCGATAACCTCGATGACATTCCGGATGATGCAGCCGAGTATCTGGCAGAGCAGAGAGCCGGCGCAGATAATCCGAATTGGGAGGATGATCCGTGGGATGTCACCTATGAAGTGCCGGATCAGGTTGATATCGATGAGGATCCCGATGAATGACGATGATGATGATCTGAATCAGGATGATCAAGAAAATGATGGATAAACCTGCTGTGATGTAGTATGATGAATTAAAGGCAAAGGCGCCTTACAAGGTGCCTTTGCTTTTTTTATTGTGAGATGTGAGCTGGCAGAATAGATATGTAACGAAGCATGAAAGGAGAGCGGTATGGCAGCATTTGACAGAGTGTTATCGGGAATACCCAGGATGGATGATAACTTTGACAATATCAGGCTGGGCGACAATGTCGTATGGCGTGTTGATGATCTTGAACAGTTCAAACTGTTCATGAAGCCTTACGTGGACCAGGCGATACTTGATAAACGTAACCTTATCTATTTTCGGTTTGCGACGCACGAACCTCTCCTTGAAGAGCGGGAAGGTTTAAAGATCATCGAGGTGGAACTGAACCACAGATTTGAAAACTTTACCGTAGAAATCCATGAGCATATCACACGTGAAGGACGCGATGCGTTCTATGTGTTTGACTGTCTGTCCGAACTTCAGACTGCGTGGGCAACAGACCTCATGATGGGCAATTTCTTTCAGGTTACATGTCCCTATCTGTTCATCCTCGATACGGTCGCATTCTTCCCTTTGATCAGGGGAAAGCATTCGTTTCAGGCTATAGCCAAGATCAGGGATACGACACAGCTTTTCCTGGATGTATATGCCGATGCGGATCATGTATATGTTCGTCCGGATAAGGTGTGGAATCGTTATTCCGAGACCATGTTCCTTCCTCATCTGTATGATCCTAAGACAGGGGATTTTGATCCGATCCTGGACGGCGTGCAGGCGAGCCATTTTTACCAGGTGCTCGGTGATAACGCATCCGCTCCCGACCGCGGAAACATGGACAGTTGGGACAGATTCTTCAACATGGCCGAGACCATGTACGAGAACGGTATGGATGTTACCCAGCCCTGTTACCGGATGTGCGATATCATGATGTCCCGCGACGAGAGAATGCGCAAGATGATCAAGGCGAACTTCAAGCCGCAGGATTATATGGCTGTCCGGAAGCGGATGATCGGAACGGGAATGATCGGCGGAAAAGCGTGCGGAATGCTCCTTGCCAGAAAGATAATCGAGAACAAATGCCCTGAGATATACAGGAAGCTTGAACCGCACGATTCTTTTTATATAGGCTCGGATGTATTCTATTCATTTATCGTTGAGAACAAGTTCTGGGACCTGAGGATCAGACAGCGGAGCAAAGAAGAATACTTCGCCGTTGCGGAGGAATTTGCTCAGAAACTTTTAACGGGCAGATTTTCCAGAGAGATGGAAGAGCAGTTCGTAAAGCTCCTTGAATACTACGGACAGGATCCCATCATTGTGAGATCAAGTTCGATACTTGAAGACGGGTTCGGCAATGCTTTTGCAGGAAAATATGAGTCTGTATTCTGCTCAAACTCAGGAGACATGGACCAGCGTCTGGAGGAACTGGAAAATGCCGTGCGGACGGTATACGCCAGCACGATGAGCAGATCGGCCTTGGATTACAGGAGCAGGAGAGGGCTGCAGGAGCGTGATGAGCAGATGGCGCTTCTTGTGATGAGAGTTTCGGGTTCGTATTACGGTGAATACTACATGCCATGTGTTGCCGGTGTCGGTTATTCTTTCAGCCCGTACCGCTTCATGGATGATCTCAATCCCACGGCAGGAATGCTGAGACTGGTCATGGGGCTCGGAACGTCGGCAGTGGACAGAACGGAAGGATCATATCCCAGACTCGTGAGCCTGGATAAACCGAAGGCGACCACATCCAGGAACTGTACCGAGAAGCATCAGTATTCCCAGCGTAAACTTGAACTGATGAACCGCACGACGAGGAAACTGGAGCAGGTCGATCCCGATGTGGTGAAGCCTTTCCTGCCGAATTATCTGAAACGGCTATTGTTCGAACATGACTTTGATGCGGAAAGCAGATTCCGCGAACGCGGACAGTCAAGGGACATCGAATTTGTTTCCTGTCAGGGCATAGTCGGCAAAGAAGATCTTATGGAGCAGATGAGGGAGATATTAAGCGCCATACAGCACGAGTATGACTATCCCGTGGATACCGAGTTTACGATCAATCTGTCGGAGGACGGAGACTATGTGATAAACCTTTTGCAATGCCGACCGCTTCAGGTTTATCAGGATTCAGAAGAAATGGATATGCCCGAAAATGTGGAGAGTGACAGTATCCTGTTCGAATGTTGCGGATCATCGATGGGACTGTCGAGGTATGAGAAGCTGGATCTGATAGTTACGGTCGATCCCGTCAGATACTATGAGATGCCGTACAAGGATAAGTATAAGGTCGGACGGGCAGTCGGGAGCATTAACTGGGCTATGCGCGGTAAGGACAAAAAGATGCTCCTGATGGTTCCCGGAAGGATAGGGACGTCCTCGCCCGAACTCGGAGTCCCCGCGATGTTTTCGGATATAAGCGAGTTCGAAGCGATATGCGAGATATCGGATTCAAGAGCAGGTTATAATCCGGAGTTGTCATACGGCAGCCACTTTTTCCAGGATCTGGTGGAAGCGGGGATTCTCTACAACGCTATCTTTGAAAATGAGAAGACGATTCAGTATTCTCCGGAGATGCTTGAAGGATATGAAAACCGGTTATGTGATTACGGGGAAGGTTTTGAGGAATTAAAGGACATAGTCCGGGTGATTGATGTTTCGGATCAGGATTTCCTGCTCTGCAACGATATGAAAAAAGAGCGGATCATATGCTTTAACAAAAAATGACCTGCCCTGTGTCAAATATCAATAAGATGTGCCGGGTGAAATAATGTTATTATCATAGAGTACGATGTTTGGTTCACGGTATCAGCCCGTCAGGCAGAAAGGATCTCTATGAATAATTTTGTATTCTACTCACCCACATGTTTTGTATTCGGCAAGGACACGGAAAGCAGCGCAGGAGCGTATGTTAAAAAGTTTGGCGGAACCAAGGTGCTCATCCATTACGGCGGAGGAAGCGTTGTCCGTTCGGGTCTGCTTGACCGCGTAAAAGCTTCATTGGACAGTGAGGGTATCTCCTATATCGAGCTTGGAGGCGCTAAGCCCAATCCGAGAAGCGGGCTGGTTTATGAAGGAATAGATCTGTGCAGAAAGGAAGGCGTTGACTTCGTCCTCGCAGTCGGAGGAGGAAGCACGATTGATTCTGCCAAGGCCATCGCAGCAGGAACCGTTTACGACGGCGACTTCTGGGATTTTTATCAGGGAAAAAGAATAGAGAAGGCGCTGAGCATAGGAACGGTTCTTACTATCGCGGCAGCAGGCAGCGAAGGAAGCCCCGATTCGGTCATCACCAAGGAAGAGGGGATGTTCAAGCGCGGCGCGAGCGGAGATGCTATCCGTCCGAAGTTCTCAATTCTTAATCCTGCACTTACACAGACGCTTCCGCCTTATCAGACGGCAGCAGGTATCACCGATATCATGGCGCATCTTTATGAGCGCTATCTGACCAACACGGAAGAAGTCGAGGTTACGGACAGACTCATCGAAGCACTTCTGCTTACCATGGTCCATGAAGGCCCCCGTGTGATCGAAGATCCCAACAATTATGATGCAAGAGCAAATATCATGTGGGCCGGATCCATGGCTCATAACAATATGTGCGGCGTCGGCAGGAGCCAGGACTGGAACAGCCATACGATAGAGCATGAGCTTTCGGCTCTTTATGACTGTGCACACGGCGCCGGCCTTGCGGTCACGATGCCTGCAGTATTCACTTATTCGATGTCTCATAACGTGATGAGATTCGCAC
Source organism: Lachnospiraceae bacterium (assembly GCA_017620155.1). Taxonomy (GTDB): domain Bacteria; phylum Bacillota; class Clostridia; order Lachnospirales; family Lachnospiraceae; genus XBB2008. The sequence goes on from JAFZQY010000020.1 coordinate 6,222, forward strand.
AGGTGGCTGTTCGCGTATGGGGCTGCCAGATGGATTATGCTCATCCCGAAGTAACTGCTAAGGCTGGTATCGAGGCGTTCAGAAACTTCCTGATCTCTATCGGAATGCCCAAGAACTTTGAGGAACTGGGAGCCAAAGAAGAGGATATTCCTAAGCTTGTCGAGGTTCTCTGCCGCGGCGACGGAAGGGACGGTTCCATATCCGGTTTCGTGACCCTGAACGAAGATGACTGCACCAAGATCTACAAGATGATGGTGTGACAGAGCGACATTTTTCACCTAAGCTAAAATGTGAGATGTGAATTAATGTGAGATGTGAGAGTTTTGATGTGAGATAATAAACGAGAGGTAGGGTATGGATAAAAAACTGAAAGTCCTGATGTTGAACGGAAGTCCGAGAGAGAACGGGAATATAGCGCTGGCTTTTCACGAGATGGAACAAGTCTTCGAGAAAAACGATGTGGACTATGAGAATATACTTCTCGGACGAATGGATATTAGGGGATGTATAGCGTGCGAGACATGTCGCGAGCGCGGAAAATGTGTCTTTGACGATATCGTTAACGAGCTTGCAGTGAAGTTCGAAGAGGCTGATGGACTTGTCATAGGTTCACCGGTATACTACGGCTCTGCAAACGGAACACTCATGTCCGCAGTTCAGAGACTGTTTTACAGCACACATTTTGATAAGAGCCTGAAGGTAGGCGCAAGCGTAGTGAGCGCAAGAAGATCGGGCTGTACTGCTACATTTGATGAGCTGAACAAGTTCTTTACGCTTTCCAACATGCCGGTGGCTACCAGCCAGTATTGGAACAATATATACGGCTGGACGCCCGGTGAGGGAGAGGTTGATGACGAGGGCAAGCAGGTCATGCGCGTCCTTGCGAGAAATATGGTCTTTCTCATGAAGAGCATAGCTCTCGGTAAGGAGCAGATAGGTCTTCCTGAAACAGAGGAGCGTGTTTGGACTAACTTCACCAGAAGGTGATCGATATTTACAGGGGGTTATATATGGGGCTTAAACTTGGGGAACGCGAACTGGTATTTGAAGACGGCGGAGTAAAGATCGTTAAAGCCGGGGCGGTGCTCTTTTTCAACAAACGTCCGATGTATGCGTTTGTTAAGACTGCCATGGCTGTTACGGAGTTCTTCGACCGCGCATATGACTCGGTAAAAGAAGACGGCGATGCGGTCACGGCCGAGGGCGTGCTTACTACTCCGAACGGTTCCGAGCTTAAGTTTAAGGATACATATGAAGCCGTATCCGGAAGCGTAGTGATATCGCGAGATGTGACCATCCTGAAAAAAGGCGATGATGATCTCGGATTTGCATCCAAGATCTCGTTCGTTCTTGCTGATGCTTCGACTATACGCGACTACCATTGCTTTGCTCCCGCGACATGGTACCGCGATAACGAATTTGCAAGACCTTACGTTATCGGTTTTGATCCCGACTGTGAGTACTTTTTAAGAAAAGAGACAGCGATGACTCTGCCTCTTTTTGCCGCAAGGAGCAAGAAAAGCGGCGAGACGATCATGATGTCCAGAAACAAAGCCGATGTGACTCTGCCCGGACGGCGGATGTATCATTTCACGCAGGCTATAGACGAGCAGTACAGCGTCGCATCCATCGGCTTATCCAAGCCGGAGGATAAGACCATCAATTATCTCTATTATGGATTCCCCGTAAGGATGCAGACGGGTGCTGTCAGAGACGGCATCTCGATCGATTATGTATATCCCGCGACCGACGGTCAGGTCGGCGATCACCAGCAGGTTTATAACATCGATTACATGATGAAGACCAAGACGTTAAACCGTGTGCTTCATCCGATGAAAGAAGGATTCGTTGATCATTATGAGGTAAGACTCGATCTCGGAAACTTTGATGATTTCTATCCCATGATGAAGTGGGCATGGCGCTCGGTTTATGACAGGCTTAAAGAAGATCTTTTCGATGTCGATCAGGATCTCCAGTATCATAACAACATCGAAGCAATAAAACTCCTGACCAGGGATTACGGAGACGGGGCGTGGGGAGTTCCTTTTTCTGCATTCCTTCCCGATATGGATGTGGACAGCATCTCGATGCAGTTCGGTTTCGTGGGACAGCAGCCGGGATTAGGCTATCAGCTGATGGATTACGGACTTCGCGAGAAAGATTCCGAGGCTTATGAAAAGGGTGAAAACATCATCAGATTCTGGGTGGCAAAGGGCGCAAACGAAAACGGAGCGCCGCACGGATGCTACAGTCCGATCAATAAGGACTTTGAACCATATCCGATATGGCTTCGTATGTCGGCCGACGGACTTGAGAACATTCTTGACGCATATGTCCTGACGAAAAAGAATAACGAAGAGCATCCGGACTGGCTGGCATTCTGTGAGAGGGCAGCGGAATTTTTTGTAAAGATCCAGAACGGGGACGGATCCTTCTACAGAGCATATGATGACGACGGAACCATGAGAATGGATTCCAAGGCAAACACCATCAGCATAGTCAGATTCTTCATCCAACTCTATCTGGTGACAGGTAAGGAAGAGTACAAGGCCGCAGCGATCAAAGCAGGTGAGTGGTCATACGATAATGTTTATAAGAACTTCGAGTACCGCGGATCGACCTGTGACAACACGGATGTCATGGATAACGAATCAGGTATCTATGCGATGTTCGGCTTCCTTGCACTCTACGATCTGACAGGAGAGGATAAGTGGCTCGAGGCACTGATCGGAGCAGCTGATTATACGGAGACATGGACATATTCATGGGGCTTCCCCGTATACTGTGATAATCCTTCGGTTCCTTTTTCCAAGCGTTCGATAAGCGGCATGAGTCCGGTTACGATCGGCACCGGCGGCGGTGACATGTATATGGCTGCCTGCGCATACATATATTACAGGCTCTATGTCATCTCTGATGATGATCACTACCGTGATTATGCAGAGTTCATCCATAACAATTCCAGAAACGGGAACGACGTATACGGCGATTTCGGATATGCGATACGCGGCCTGTCCTGGGAAGGCGGCGGGTTCTCGGATCAGGTACTCGGAACCCTTCATCACTGGCTCCCCTGGGTGACCTATGTGGAGCTTGATCCCACATCGCGCCTGATGAATACGTTTGGCTCCTATGATATCGCAGGATGCGAGAAACTCTCCACGGAAGAGAAGAAGGCCAGAAACCGGATCTACGATCATTATGCGCCGTGATGGCGGTTATGCCACAGGCCTGTGATAAAAAGGTTGACCTCTCGGGAATATGCTGATAGACTACAGAGAGTAATAAATCCGAAAGAAAGCGAGGTAATCATAATAATGAGTGTGAAAAGAACAGAGATTGCAACTGCATACAGCATGACGACCTCGGTTTGGGCGGATTAAAAGAAACAACTCATATCGCACTTAAACCGTGGCTTATTAGTCACGGTTTTTCTTTGCCCTTTTTGCTCCGGGGCGTCATGTCAGGTCGCTAACTAACATTTACTCAAATTAAGGAGCAAACCCAAAATGAATAACACTAACAATACAGGCACTACTAACGATGCAAACAACGCAACCAACACAAACACTACCAGCCTCGGAAGAATTTCCGAGGTTCAGAAGAACAGCTATACGATCAGATATCTCGGCGAAGATATTCCAGCAAAACTCAAAGGAAACTTTTATGAACTCGACGCGGAAGAACTGCCCGTCGTGGGAGACTACGTAAACTTCATCCACAATCCGCTGGGAGATTCGATGATAGAGTCGGTCTGCGAGAGGACAAGCTTTCTCCAGAGACCTGACCAGGCCAAGACTGGCGTGATGCAGTACATGGTCGCCAACGTGGATTACACATTTATCATCACATCACTTAATGAGGATTACAGTTACAACAGAATAGGCAGATATGTGAGCGTCGTCCTTCAGGGAGGTTCCATTCCTGTCGTGATCCTGACCAAGTCGGATCTGTGCACCAATCCGGGAAGATTTGTAAGGGAAGTTGAAACCATATCAGACAAAGTTCGTGTCCATGCGATCAGCGCTATATACGACATCGGTCTGGACGAACTCAAAGAATACATGACTTCGGGAACTACTATTTGTCTCATGGGTTCATCCGGCGCAGGCAAGTCCACACTGCTGAACACATTGTCCGGAGAAGAACTGATGAAGATTTCCGAGATCAGATCTTATGATTCCACGGGACGTCATACTACGACGCACAGACAGCTGATCGAACTGGAAAACGGAGTATCGATCATCGATACACCCGGTATGAGGGAGATTGGTATGGCTTTTTCGGAGGAAGGCATCGATAATACTTTCTCAGACATAATTGAACTCGAGAGTATGTGCAGATTCAGTGATTGTCAGCATGATACCGAGCCCGGATGTGCGATCAAGGCTGCGATAGAGTCAGGTGAGCTTTCCGAAGAAAGGTACATGCTCTATAAGTCCCTGAGCACAGAGAATCAGCGCAACTACGCGAAGAAAAAAGAAATCTCAAAATGGGCCAAAGCCGCCAAGAAGTTTAAGGACAAGAATCATATTGAATAAAACCGGTATGATATAATTGCACATGGAAATGCTTAAGGCATGAGGCGCTTCATGAATTTCCCGACCATGGTGATCACGGGTCCCAGGGTTGCGGCGATTATGATAATCCCCACAGTGGGACGTCCTCCTGCCGCCATACCGGTAAGTATCACGAGAGTATCGCAGATGATCCTGACGATGAAGAAGGGGATTTTGGAATTCAGTTTCTGAACGCCATCAGCCGCTATCTTGCATGAACCGTCGTAGGGAGAAAGACCCGAGTCCGCGTTCATGTAAACGGCGGCGGATATTACAAAGCAAAGGATCGCTATACCGAATATGATCGCTCTGGCGGGCTGATCCGTAAACAGAGTTGCGGGAAGCGTTTTATTCCATAACCAGGTGAAGAAATCGGCGTAGTAACCGATAAGGACCATGTTGAAGATCGTTCCCAGACCTATGAGCCTGCGGTTGAAGATCAGCACTATCGCAAGGAATACGACGTTGATGATCAGCTGCCAGTTTCCGAGCGACATATTTAACTTCGCTGCGATCGAACGGTTCATGAATGTATAGGGATCGGTGCCGTATCCGGCCAGTATCAGGAACGACAGGAAAAAGCCCATTCCGAAGATGCCGACGAAACTGATTATTGCGTTTCGGCGGAACAGCTTGCTGTCGAATGTATCGGGATCGTATCCGAGGAATTTCAAAAGTTTATCTCTCATAGTTTCTCCTTTGTTGACACTCAGACAGTATATCGCATTTATCAGGTCAAGTCATCATGTACGATTATGAAGTCATACGTTCGCGCAGGCGGACGATAGCCATAGAGATCGACAGGTCCGGACAGATCAAAGTCCGCGCGCCCTATAATGTCGGTAATTTCCGCATAAGAAGATTCGTGGAAGAAAAAAGCACCTGGATCGAAAAGGCTCTTACGCGGATAAGAAAGGGACAGTCCGATGCGATCAGTTCGGACGATATGCCGCCGATATCCGATGCGGATAAGCAGCTCCTTGCCGATCAGGCAAAAAAGATCATACCCGGAAAGGTCGCATATTTCGCCGGTCTCATCGGTGTCGATTACAGACACATAACCATCCGTGCGCAAAAGACCAGATGGGGGAGCTGTTCTACTAAAGGCAATCTCAATTTCAACTGTCTTCTGATGCGGGCTCCGGAAGAAGTCCTCGATTATGTGATCGTTCACGAATTGTGTCACAGAAAAGAAATGAACCACTCTAAAGCTTTCTGGGCGGAGGTTGAGAAAGTCTGTCCCGATTATAAGAAACGTCGCAAGTGGCTTAAGGATCACGGTGACGAACTGATGTCATCGCTTGGAGTATGAAAACAATAGAAAAACTCTTTCATAATATCGGTCTTAGCGAGATCACAGGCCCCATCACTCCCGTATCGGGTGGATTCATGCATCGGATGTTCAGAGTTGATACATCCGACGGTTCGTATGCGGTGAAACACTTAAATCCCGAAGTCATGAAACGTCCGGGAGTATTTGAGAATTATAAAAGAGCAGAGTCACTTGAAACTATGCTTGAGAACGCAGGCATCCCCATAGTCCCTGCACTTGTCATCAACGAAAAAAAGATGCAGGAGTGTGACGGAGAGTATTTCTATGTTTTTGACTGGCATGAGGGAAAGATAACCGACTGGGATCATATAACACCAAAGCAGTGCCGGATCGCGGGAAGCATACAGGGCAGAATACATGCGATCGCTCCGAAGCAGGTCGAAGCAGAAACAAAGGAGCCGTCTCAGATAGACTGGAATAACTACATAAACGAGGCAGTTGCTCAGAACAGCGAGATAGAACCAATCTTAAAAGATAACCTGGAACTACTGACTCACGCTCAGGATGAGATGAACAGGGCAAACGTATCACTTCCCGGCATCGAGTGCATAACCGATGAGGACATGGATCCGAAGAACATCATGTGGGAGAACGGCGAGCCGCGAGTGATCGATCTCGAATGCCTGGACTACGGTAATCCCGTTTCGCATGTTCTGCAGTTATCACTTCAATGGTCAGGTATAACCACGTGTACGCTGGACCTCGACAAAACGAAGGCTTTTTTTGAAGGATATCTGGAGGCATATGACAACGGGTTCAGGGATTATGCATCGGTGTTCGGCGTAGCATATACCTGGATCGAATGGCTTGAGTATAACATCACGCGCGCCCTTGGGAATTGTCAGGATGAAGCTGAACAGAACATGGGCATATCGGAAGTGAAGAATACGATAGCCAGGATAAGGTATATCGCTGATATGGAAGAAAAAATCATTCAGAAAATGAATGAGTGGTTTTCCGCCTGATCGGAGGCAAGGATGATAGAACAAAAAGTCATTAACGCAATGCTTTCAATGCAAAGATACCCGTGGGAACAGGGCGTATGCGCTCAGGCTCTGTATGAGGCCGGGCTGGATGAACTGTGGATCCCGATGGCGTATGACGCGGTAAAAAGAATGAGTGCGGATGGCAGGCTTGCCATGATAGGCGGTGATATCGCAGTATCGGATCCGGCGGCAGCAGGCGAAGTATGTCTTCGCGCATTTGAAACGACCGGCGACAGCTTTTATCTTGAAGGCGCCGAAAATATGCTCAGATACCTTCAGGAAAAAGCGCCCCGTACATCGGACGGGATCATCTGTCATAATACAATATCTTTTGCGGAAGGATTCTCTCCCTATCAGCTCTGGATAGACGGACTGTATATGGTACCTCCGTTCCTTGCGGCTATGGGCCGGCTTGATGAAGCACTTGAGCAGGTTCGTGGTTATAGGAAACATCTGTATGATGAGGATGCACATCTGTTTTGGCATATCGTAGATACGCAGGATGGCCGGTTCGTAAGAAAAGTTCATTGGGCGACAGGAAACGGATGGGCCATGCTGGGGCTTGCAAGGGTCATAGAGGAGGCAAAGCGCAGAGGACGTCAGGACATATGTGATGAACTTATCCCGTTTCTTAATGAAGTGCTGATGACCATGCTGGGACGTCAGCTTCCCGATGGACGTTTCCTTGATATCGTAGATGATCCCGAAAGCTTCGTTGACGGGACGTCTTCGATGATGACTGCTGCAGTAATATATCGCGGATATGCGGGCGGATATGTGAGTTGCGGAATGGATCTCGCCGACAAGGCGTTTGAGACCGTGACAGGGACTGTCGATGACATCGGACTTATTCACGAAGTCAGCGGATGTCCGGATTTTGTCGCGCAGGGAACGTCAGCAGAAGCGCAGGCAGCCTATATCATGGCTTCTGCGTGGAAGAAAAAGTGCACGATTACCTGATAATGATGTATAATTGTGCCATGCACTCATTCCATTCATGGAATGAAATAAAAAAGGGGCATTAGCGCAGTTGGGAGCGCGCCACACTGGCAGTGTGGAGGTCGTGGGTTCAAGTCCCATATGCTCCATCTTGAAATAAAGTTGAGAATCCTCATGTTTTGGGGATTCTCTTTTTTCTATAATTTCCGGTAGCAAAATGTAAACCAGCGGTTCATTGTATCCCGTATCAGACACCAATACAATAGTGTACAGAAGCAATCACACAGATCAGTAACAGGAGGAGTGAAATGGCTGGATCTATGCTTAGAGAAGAGATACAAGTTTATTCTGAAAAGTATGATATTCATGGAGTAGTGAGAGACTACGGGATGGTGACAAAACTTTTCTTTACATATGAGGGTAAAGAGATTGTGATGGGCATCGATAGAAATGTGGAATTCTTTGGGAAAAACTATGAGGATCTTGGAAAAAGCATCATTGAATCCTATATCACAAATCTCGCAGCTCACGAAGAAGGAAGGAAGCTTCAGCTTCACTACTGGTACGTGGGGGAGCATGAGATCGAAGGAGAGAAGTATCGTATTGGACATGGCATTGTGACCGGCCATAAGAAACTTCCTGATGCCATAGATATGCATACTTCAGCGGTAGAGGGTATTCATATTGATGAAGAGGCCGGGGAAGTTGTACTAACTACAAGGAACAGCGTGTATCACTGCCCGTTGGCATATTGTGATTTTAAATCTCAGGACGAGTATCCGGATATTTTACCGGATTATGAAAAGTTAAAAGAAAGGTACCGGGATGCGATCGAATATCCTTCAATAGAACCGGGCAAGGTTCTCTTAGTCCTGGCGAATTTCAGCGATTATTATTTCCATTCGTTATACTATGTTCCTGAGGATTCTGAGGATGGAAAACGCCTTGAGTTTTCGGGGTGGCCACATGTAGGGACCTTCCAGGACAGCTACCTGATAAGTGCCAAAGGGGCAGAGATCGATATTCGATACTTTCCGCATTATCAGAACCTTGAGTTCTACTCGGCGCATACCGGAGGCTGTCCATTGTATATAGAGAATATAGGGGATGTCGTGATCTATGCCCGTACAAGCGCAGGTACCATAAAACTCGAACCCGGTGACAGAAAGCAAGTTGTTAAGGAAAATGCTGAAGCAGAGACGCCCATACTTCCGGGCGGGGATTTATATCCGGCAGGTATCGTTGAATAGGCGGGAGAGATGTCAAGCATTGTGAATGCGCAGGGGAAATAGCATTTTTAGGTATTGGAATCGGGTGAGTTATTTAAGTTGAATTGAGAAAGGAGACACTCATGGGAGTATTTGAAATCAGAAATAAGGCAGAACGTATGGTGGCAGCTGACATAGCTGAGATCAGTATCACATTTAAAGCGTCAGGGACAAGAACGGATAAGGTATCCGGAAGTGTAATGGATGCCTGTGAACGTTTCTTGGGAGAAATCGCAGAGCTTGGCATAGAACCGAAAGATGTACATATATCGGATGATGAGGTGTCCAGCTTGTACAATTACAGAAATGAAGAGAAAGAGGATGCGAGACGTCGTCTGGAAATCGTCACAGCAGTAGATATGAAGCTTATTAACTCAATGAGATCAATTCTGCAAAAAGGTGAATATGATTTCATTTTTAACGTAGACCAAAGGCTTTCCAATGAGGCAGAACTCCACAGGGAACTTGTAAAAGAGGCTCTGCTGAAATCCGAACAATCTGCACAAGAGCTGGCTGCAAGCATGGGCATGAGGGTGGAAAGCATAGAATCTCTGGAAGAAGTGACTGATGAATCGTGGTTATGTTGCGAGCAGGAAAGAGGCATTGCAAACCATGAAAAAAGCGCTGATTATCCTAAATCGAACGAACTTGGATCCAGGCTGATCAAAAAAGAGGCAAAGATCAAGGTCAAATGGCGGATAAACTAAATAAACATATGTAGGAGCATTCCTGTAATTCATAATTAGCGCCAATTGAATAGAAAGAGACCTAGCGTTAAGATTTAGGTGTTCATCTTGGCGGATGAAAAAACATCAAATCTAACGGAGGCCTCATATGAATTATACGCAGAATGAAAAGATCGAACAAGTAACAGACACGACACTGGTAATCGGTGTGGATGTCGGAAGCCAGCTCCATTATGCCAGAGCCTTTGATAACAGAGGCAGGGAACTTACGAAAAGGGTCATCTCATTCCAAAACAGCCTTGAAGGTTTTAATTCCTTTAATCAGTGGGCAGAGAAGATCAGGACGGAGAATGATAAAAAAGGCGTTATGATAGGCTGCGAGCCTACCGGCCACTATTGGTTTGCTTTTGCAAAGTACGTGGCTGACCATCAGATGACACTGGTAATGGTCAATCCTTTCTCAGTCAAGAAGATCAAGGAACTCGATGATAACAGTCCGAAAAAGACAGATATAAAGGATCCCAAGACGATAGCAAAACTGGTAGTGGATGGCAGGTATTCCATCCCATATATGCC
>JAFZQY010000021.1 GCA_017620155.1 Lachnospiraceae bacterium
GCTCTTTAATGAAAGGCGCAAAGCGCCTGATAAGCCTTAATCGGCTTGATCACAGTGTATCTGCCCGGAATGTAAGGTCAATCCTGCGCGAAGCGCACCACATATGTGGCTGCGGGATTGACATTACATTCCAGGCAGATAAGATCATAGCCAAGCCGATCAAGGATCATCAGGTCATACGATGACCTACTCTGAATCAAGGGCCTGCCGTAGGCAGGGCTTCCTTTGATGAAGTTGTTTGAGCAAGACGAAAACTGTATAATGGATTAAGGTTTGAACATCGAAACCAGTCAGAGGGTAGTTCGCCCTTTCAAATCCTACAGTAAGTTTACGCGGCCTTTCTATGCGCTTTTTTTGACAACACCTGCTATTATCAGATATACTTACCTTGTATCTATAAACCAATCGTATCTGAGAATTTAAGTTACGAACCAATGGAGGGAATGAAATGACAGTTGAAACCAGCAGTAAAATTCTTAAGATCTTCGGAATACTCAGTATAATCGGAGGTATACTCGGAATAATACTTGGTATTCTGGCATTATTGGGAGGCGGTCTTGTAGCTACAGATGATGCTGAAACAGGCGGTTTAGTGATCGTAGCCGGCATTATTCTTGTTATATCCGCTATAGTGAGTCTGATCGAGGGCATTTTCGCCGTAAGAGCAGCCAAGGATCACAGCAAGATCAATCCGGCATGGGTACTCGCACTTATTTCACTCGTTATGGGAGCCATCAGTGCAGTTGTATCCCTTTCGAACGGCAGCAGCGTTACAAGCTCGATCCCTTCGATACTGTTCAGCATACTGGTATTCGTAGCAGCCAATAACATCAAGAAGGCTGTTCAGAATCCCGGGATCAACAATACTCCCGAAGCATAACATCGAAAAACACAAAAATTTCAACAAAAAGCCGGCTGATTTCAGTCGGCTTTTTTCTATGTTTCGGGGGTTGATTTGTATTCACCTGCATATGTTTTTATGGTATCATATTGAAGTATCAGGAGGAAAATGACCATGAATTCGGATAACAGAGACGACTTAGCTTACCGCAGAGAGATCGTGGATAAGTATCGTCCTATTGTCGAGAAGCTCGTTACGTATCTGCCCTGGCTTGAATCCAAGCGCGGCGGCAGCGTGAGCAATCAGTTTACCGGCGAGGGTATAGCTGAGCATTCGGTTACTTTTCCCGTATACGATTCTACAGTGTTATCACTGGTCAAGCTTCTTCAGAGTACTCCTCTGATAGACAGAAACTACGTATATGTATATTCCCGTAACCGCTTAAAGACTCACGAGGATGAGATCCGTTTTATCCAAAAATGCGAGCTCAAGGACATCTCAGATATCGGCGCAATCATGAGCAAGTATGTGCTGGAAGGCATGCGCAAGGGGACGATGTGGACCGAAGGCGTGACCGGAGGGATATTTTTTGAGGCTATCACGCAGCTTAAGAAGATCATTGAGTTTTGGGATGTTCCCATACATTAAATAACAGATCGTAAAGATCACGAAAGGAAGCAAAATGGGCAAAGTCAAACGTATCTATGTAGAAAAGCAGGACCCCTACGCGGTCCACGCCAGGCAGCTTGAAGAGGAGTGTGCAAGCTACCTCGGCATTCATTCCATCAGTAAGATCCGGGTATTCATCCGTTACGATGTGGAAGGATTATCCGATGAGATATTCGATAAGGCCTGCGGCATGGTCTTCGCAGAACCGCCCGTCGATATCCTGTATCATGAAGAAATAGAAATACCTGCCGGGGCTCGCGCTTTTTCAGTGGAGTATCTTCCCGGACAGTTCGATCAGAGGGCTGATTCAGCCGTTCAGTGTGTCCAGTTCATAAAAGAAGATGAATCACCCATCATTAAGACTGCGGTTACCTATATGATCATAGGTGACATATCGGATGATGAGTTTTCCAGGATAAAGACATATTGCATCAACCCCGTGGATTCACGCGAGACCGGTTTCGATAAACCCGAGACTCTCGTCACGGAATATGACGAGCCCGAAGATGTAACCGTCTTCGACGGATTCATCACCAAGTCCGAGGAAGACATGAGGATCCTTTATGAGTCATTGGGACTTGCGATGACCTTCAAGGATTTCCTTCATATCAGGAACTATTTCGAGAATGAAGAGCACCGCGATCCTACCATGACGGAGATCCGCGTTCTCGATACATACTGGTCCGACCACTGCAGACATACCACTTTTTCGACAGAACTTAAGGATGTCGAGTTCGAGGACGGATATTACAGGACTCCCATTGAGACTTCATACCAGAGTTACTTAGATACCAGAGAAGAGATCTATGCAGGCAGAGATGACAAGTTCCCGTGTCTGATGGATTTGGCGCTCATGGCCATGAAGAAATTAAAGAGCGAAGGCAAACTCGAGGACATGGAAGTATCCGATGAGATCAATGCCTGCTCGATAGTAGTTCCCGTGGACATAGATTACGGTCAGGGTACAGAGCGTGAAGAGTGGCTGGTATTCTTCAAGAACGAGACTCATAACCATCCTACCGAGATCGAACCTTTTGGTGGCGCCGCTACATGCTTAGGCGGTGCGATCAGAGATCCCCTTTCGGGAAGAGGATATGTATATCAGGCAATGCGTATCACCGGTGCTGCCGATCCTACCGTTCCCGTATCGGAGACGCTGCACGGTAAGCTTCCCCAGCAGAAACTGGTTAGAGGCGCAGCCGACGGTTATTCATCCTACGGAAACCAGATAGGTCTGGCTACCGGATATGTAAAAGAACTCTACCACCCCGATTATGTGGCCAAGCGTATGGAGATCGGAGCCGTTATGGGCGCTGCTCCGAGGAGGAACGTCATAAGGGCAACATCCGATCCCGGAGATGTCATCATTCTTCTGGGCGGACGTACGGGACGTGACGGATGCGGCGGCGCGACCGGTTCATCCAAGGTTCACACCGAGGAATCCATCGAGACCTGCGGTGCCGAAGTACAGAAGGGTAATGCTCCCACAGAGCGTAAGATACAGAGACTGTTCAGACGTCCCGAGGTCAGCCGCATCATCAAGAAGTGTAACGACTTCGGTGCAGGCGGCGTATCCGTAGCCATCGGCGAGCTGGCAGACGGCCTGACAGTTGATCTGGATAAGGTTCCCAAAAAGTACGCGGGACTTGACGGTACCGAGCTTGCGATATCCGAATCCCAGGAACGTATGGCAGTTGTCATCGCTCCCGAGAATGTTGAGAGATTCCTTGGCTACGCCGATGAGGAAAACCTCGAAGCCGTAGAAGTGGCTACGGTCACCGAAGAACCCAGACTGGTCCTTAACTGGAGAGGCAGGAAGATCGTTGATCTGTCCAGAGCATTCCTCAATACGAACGGCGCTCATCAGGAAACGACCGTAATAGTCAATACTCCTTCGGAAGATGATAATTATCTGAATAAATATCCTGTAGAAGGCACTGCTGAGGCACTTGAAGCAGGTGATGTGCGTAAGGCGTGGCTGGGACTTCTGTCCGACCTGAATGTCTGCTCACAGAAAGGCCTTGTCGAGATGTTCGATGCATCGATCGGCGCAGGCAGCGTATACATGCCTTACGGCGGACGCACCCAGCTTACAGAAGTCCAGACAATGGTAGCAAAACTGCCTACAACCAAGGGACTGACCGATGCGGTCACAATGATGAGTTACGGATTTGATCCTTATCTTTCTTCATGGAGCCCTTATCACGGAGCCGTATATGCGGTGACCGAGTCTATGGCCAAGATCGTGGCAGCAGGCGGCGATGTATCCAAGATCAGGTTTACTTTCCAGGAATACTTCCGCAGGATGACGAGCGATCCTCACAGATGGAGCCAGCCTTTTGCGGCACTGCTCGGTGCATATGATGCACAGATCGGATACGGCCTTCCTTCCATAGGCGGTAAGGATTCGATGTCCGGTACATTCGAGCATATAGACGTTCCGCCGACTCTGGTTTCATTCGCTGTGGATACCGGACTCGGAAGCGAGATCATCACCCCCGAGCTCAAGGAGAGCGGAGACAAGCTCGTTCTCTTCAGCATCGAAAGAGATGAGTACGACATTCCGGTCTATGAGATGGTTCTTGAACTGTATGAGGCGGTTTCGGCCCTCATTCATGAAGGCAATGTCAAGGCTGCTTATGCGGTTGATTCATACGGAGTCGCATCCGCGATCTCACACATGGCGTTCGGTAACAAACTGGGCGTGACCATTGCTGATGATGTCGATCCCGAAGATCTTTTTGCAAACGGTCTCGGAAACATAATATGCGAAGTTCCGGCTACTGCACTGGCCGTACTTGAGGCGCGCGAACTTGACTATACGGTAATCGGCGAAGTGAACTCCGAGCAGGCGTTCATCATGGGCGATACGAGGATCGGCATCGACGAAGCGATCGAAGCTTGGAAGAAACCTCTGGATGAGGTATTCCCTTATAATGCCGCGAAGGATAAGTCCCCCGTGGAGATCAATCTCTATAATGCTTCCGAGGTTCATGTATGTACCGAAAAAGTCGGTAAGCCCAGAGTATTTATTCCCGTATTCCCCGGTACCAACTGTGAGTATGATTCAGCCAAGGCGTTTGAGCGTGCAGGCGCGAGCGTAGAGGTTCAGGTATTCAAGAACCGTACCGCAAGCGATATCCGTGAGAGCGTTGATGTATTCGAACAGGCCATCAGACAGGCGCAGATCATCATGTTCCCCGGCGGCTTCTCAGCCGGCGACGAGCCCGACGGTTCCGCCAAGTTCTTTGCCGCTGCATTCAGAAACGACCACATCAGGGAAGCGGTCATGGATCTGGTAAACAACCGCGACGGTCTGGCACTCGGTATCTGTAACGGATTCCAGGCGCTGATCAAGCTCGGCCTCGTTCCTTACGGAGAGATCAGATCTCAGGACGCCGATTCACCGACGTTGACATTTAACACGATCGGCCGCCATATATCCAAGATGGTATATACCAAGGTCGTATCCAATAAATCGCCCTGGCTCATGGGAGCCGAGCTCGGCGCTACATACGTAAGCCCCGCTTCACACGGAGAGGGAAGATTTGTAGCAAACGAAGAATGGCTTAACAGACTCTTTGCAGAAGGGCAGGTTGCTACGGTATATGCTTCACCCGACGGAGCAGTATCCATGGATGAAGAGTACAACATCAACGGATCCTACCGTTCGATCGAGGGCATAACAAGTCCCGACGGCCGTATCTACGGTAAGATGGCTCATGCCGAGAGACGCGGCGATAAGGTGGCCATCAACATTTACGGTGAACAGGATCTGAAGATCTTTGAATCCGGCGTAGAATACTTTAAGTGAGAAATTACCAGAAAGAATTGGATCAGATCATAGATGGACTTCACGGCGTGCGCCCTAAGCTGCTTTTGCATGCGTGCTGCGCGCCGTGTTCAAGTTATTGTCTGGAATATCTGAGAGAATATTTTGACATAACGGTCTTTTTCTATAATCCCAACATCTCGTCTCCCGAGGAATTCGCCAAGAGGCTTGCGGAGGAAGAGAGACTGATCAGGGAATTTAACAGCCGGCCCGGTCCGAACTCATCAGAGATAAAACTGATCGCACCCGAGCATCATCCCGAGATGTTCTTCGATACCGTTTACGGATATGAGGATTGTGCGGAGGGCGGCGACAGATGCGGACTGTGCTTCACGCTCCGCCTGGAGAGAGCTTTTGATGCAGCGGAAAAGATCGGCGCGGACTTCGTGACCACCACGCTTACGATAAGTCCTCTCAAGAATGCGGAGAGGATCAATACGATAGGCGAAAAGATCGAGGAAGGAGCGAAGGCTTTCGGAGGGACCGTTAAGTGGCTTCCCTCGGATTTCAAGAAAAAAGACGGATATAAGAGATCGATAGAATTATCAGAGGAGTTCGGACTCTACCGCCAGAATTACTGCGGATGCGTGTTCAGCAAAAGAGACGGACAAAATAATGAGGAGAAATAATGAAAAATCTGCTTGAAGAGATATCACAGTATGTGCGGAAGGCTTTTGAGGAAGCCGGATATGATGCATCACTTGGAAAAGTGGGTGTATCCAACCGCCCTGATCTGTGCGAGTTTCAATGTAATGGAGCCATGGCCGGTGCAAAGCAATATCACAAGGCACCGCTCATGATAGCGCAGGATGTGGCCGCTAAGCTTGAGGGCGCGTCCTGTTTTTCACGCGTAGAGGCAGTTGCTCCCGGATTCCTGAATCTGGACATCAGCAATGACTTCATCTGCGACTATGTGGTCAGGATGTCAGAGGATGAACATTTCGGAGTTGAGATGCCTAAGCCTGCTACGATGATAGTCGACTACGGCGGACCTAACGTAGCGAAACCTCTGCATGTAGGCCACTTAAGAAGCGCGGTCATCGGAGAGAGCATCAAGAGGATCCTCCGCTATATGGGCAATACCGTATACGGAGACATACATATGGGTGACTGGGGCCTGCAGATGGGGCTCGTCATATATGAGATGAGTCTGAGAATGCCCGAGCTTCCCTATTTCGATGATTCTTTTACGGGAGAGTATCCCGCAGAGGCTGCTTTTACCGTTACCGATCTTGAGGAGATATATCCGGCAGCATCGGCCAAGTCCAAGGAAGATCCGGATTATAAGGCGCATGCGATGGAAGCCACCCTCAAGCTTCAGGAAGGACACCGCGGATACCGTGCGCTGTGGAAGTGCATCATGGATGTCTCGATCGCAGACATGAAGCGCAACTATGATAGACTGGACGTTGATTTTGATCTCTGGAACGGTGAATCGACCGTTCAGGATCTGATCCCCGGCATGGTTAAGGACATGAAGGACGGCGGATATGCTTATGAATCCGACGGAGCTCTTGTCGTAGACGTAAAAGAAGAGACGGATACCAAGGAGATGCCGCCCTGCATCATCATCAAGTCTGACGGAGCATCTCTGTATAATACGACCGACCTGGCTACGATCAAGGATCGTGTTGCCAAGTATTCACCGACCAAGATGGTATATCTGACCGACAAGCGTCAGGACCTGTATTTCGAGCAGGTATTCAGATGCGCACGCAAGACCGATCTCATAGGAGACGAGTGCGAGCTGATCCATGTAGGATTCGGTACCGTGAACGGCAAGGACGGTTCACCTTATAAGACACGTTCGGGCGGCGTTCCGAAACTTTCGGATCTTATCGATGAGATCGAGGACGGAATGCTCGTGAAGATCAAGGAAAACACCAAGGCCAAAGGAGAGGACATATCCGACGACGAGGCATATGACCGTGCGCGGAAAGTCGGACTCGCAGCCATCAAGTACGGCGATCTGTCCAACCAGGCCACCAAGGATTACATATTCGATGTCGACAGGTTCACTTCTTTTGAAGGAGATACCGGTCCGTACATCCTGTATACCTGCGTACGTATCAACTCGATCTTAAGAAAGGCTGCAGCCGAAGGAGTTGATCTTGGCGCATGCCGCATACAGGCGCCCGTAAACGAGTCCCATAAGGCCCTCATGAAGGCCATAAGCGGTTTCAACGCCGAGATCATGTCGGCATATAATGAGTATGCTCCGCACAGGATCTGCGGATACATATATTCGCTATCAAATGCTTTTAACAGCTTCTATCACGAGAATCATATCCTGACCGAAGAAGATGCCCAGACCAGGGAGTCATTCCTGGCGCTTCTGGCGCTTACAGGTAAGATCCTGAAGGTCTGCACGGATCTGCTGGGATTCGAGATACCGGAGAGGATGTAATACAAGTACTTGGCGAGGTTTACATAATATGAAACTTTGGGAAAAGCTAAAAAAAGAAAACTGGTTTGCGATGGCAGCAGCCATATGTATAGGCGTGGCATTTTACATGCTGCTCAGCCATATCTCCATATTCGGAAACTTCTTCTCCGGATTGTGGGCGATCGTAAAGCCGCTTCTGTACGGACTCATCGTTGCATACCTTCTAGACCCGATCGCAAGGTTCTATCAGGTCAAGCTTTTCCACAAGATGAAGAAGCAGGGGATCGCACGGAAACTGAGCGTCATTCTGGCCATCATCACATTCATCGTAGTGCTGGCGCTTCTGATAGTTGCAGTTATACCGCCGCTTGTAAAGAGTATCGGATCGCTTGTTTCCGAGATCACTGCATTCGCATCTTCGCTCAGCAACGGTTCACAGCTGTCCGATATCCTGGGCATCAATCTTCCGACCGTTTCCTCAGCGGCAAGTACGGGTAATGATCTTACATCGACTATTTCAACGATCGTAAGCTTCCTTTCGGACTATCTTGAGTCCATAGCCGGTGCATCCGCATCCGTGGGTTCCGGTTTCATCAATGCGGGCATAGCCTTCATCCTGGCGATCTACTACATGATGGACAAGGAAAGACTGCAGATCGGTGCGCGCAAGTTCTTCCTGATGATCTTCAAGGAGAGAAGATTCGTCGGCATGCGTAATCTGGCCCTGAAGGCCGATGCGATCCTGCTCAACTATATCCGAGGCAACTTGATAGAAGCATTCATCGTCGGACTTACCAACGGAATACTGATGGCGATATTCAGGATGCCTTATATCCTGCTGGTATCCGTAGTGGTAGGCGTCACAAATCTGGCCCCCACGTTCGGCCCCATCGTCGGCGCTGCCATCGGTGCTCTCTTCCTTTTACTGGAGAGCCCGATCTACGCCCTGATATTCCTGATCTTCACCGTGGTCATCCAGATCATCGACGGTTACATCCTTAAGCCGAAGATGTTCGGTGATTCCTTCGGCGTATCCTCGCTGCTGATCCTGATAAGCATCATCTTAGGCGGCAGGATCATGGGCGTCGCAGGCATCCTTCTGGCCATCCCCGTGGCAGCTATCCTTCAGTTCATCGCCGACGGCGCATGGAAGGAGTACAACTTCCGCAGGAAACTTAAAGAAGAGGGTGGCACACCCGATGCCATCGATCTGGAAATGATCAACAAGATCTTTGATATAAAGGACGATAAGGCAGCGGCCACGCCCCCGGCAACTGATCCGGCGGTTGATTCGGATGCGGACAAGTAAATCGTGATGTAAGATCTTCAATGTTTTGAATTAAGCTGTTGGTTTTGATTAGATTTACTTGTTTTGATAAGATTTACCTGTTTTGAGAAGATTTTTCTGTTTTGAGAAGATTTTTCTGCCCGAAATGCAAATGATTCGTTTCGGGCTTTTTTGTCAGGTTGTAGTAGTATTTGGGGCGAATGGCTATCCGGATGTCCCGTTATAAAGATGCCTGCTAATTTAGTTGGTTA
Organism: Lachnospiraceae bacterium; assembly: GCA_017620155.1. Lineage (GTDB taxonomy): Bacteria > Bacillota > Clostridia > Lachnospirales > Lachnospiraceae > XBB2008. The sequence goes on from JAFZQY010000021.1 coordinate 9,268, forward strand.
TGGATGAAGCGGCCGGTTACGTGAATAAGGCTCTAAGGCACGGAAATTCACGTTCAGCAGAGGCATGGTAATACGTGAATATGGCGGATATCTGATCGGATTCACGTATAGCAAAGGTAGGCAGTACGTGAATATCACCGGAAACCGTGAAGTTTCACGTACAGCAGAGAGATGTCAGTACGTGAATAAGATGGAAATCTGAGCCGGTTCACGTATAGCAAAGGTAGGCAGTACGTGAATACCACTGAAAACCGTGAAGTTTCACGTACAGCAGAGAGATGTCAGTACGTGAATAAGATGGAAATCTGAGCTGGTTCACGTACAGCAAAGATCGGAAGTACGTGAATATCACCGGAAACCGTGAAGTTTCACGTACAGCAGAGAGATGTCAGTACGTGAATATGACGGATATCTGATCAGATTCACGTACTGAACGAGCCGGTAGTACGTGAATATAGCCGAAAACTACTGAAAGGGATGTACTTCCGCTCGAGAGGAGTCCACAAACCATACAAAAGCATCAAAATGTATTGACAACGGAGCCAAAACAAAGTATTCTATTTTAGTCGCTTGTTTAAAGCGTATGGGGTCTTAGCTCAGCTGGGAGAGCATCTGCCTTACAAGCAGAGGGTCATAGGTTCGAGCCCTATAGGCCCCATTTTCTTGAAAAACTATATACCGTGTAATATGGCGAGATAGCTCAGTTGGCTAGAGCACGCGGTTCATACCCGCGGTGTCGAGGGTTCGAATCCCCCTCTCGCTATTGCAAAGAAAGAGAGTCCGATGAGGTGACCCCTCAAAGTTAGACTTTTTACGAGACGACTTTGGTCGTCTCGTTCAGACTGAAGACAAAGTCCACGGTTCACGCCGTGGATTTTTCTTTGCAATGGTAACCAGAGGCTGCGCCTCTGCTCTTGAAATAATGCGCCAGGCGCCTGATAATGCTTAATCGGCTTGATCAC
>JAFZQY010000022.1 GCA_017620155.1 Lachnospiraceae bacterium
TAAGCTGGGGGACTACATGTACCTGCGTGTTTTTATACGGCCGCAGATTTGTTTACGTGCATCTGGGAGATTCGTGCTGCTATCACATCTTCCGATCGGGCAGAACGGCCGCGCATGCAGGGATCAGGAGAACGGCCGCGCATGCAGGTTTAAAAAGGCTGACACAGGCGCATGTTAATCCGCGCGGCGAACTGAACAGATGCCTGGGCAGCATGCGCTATTATGCGCCCGATACCGGAAGCGGAAGGCTGCGAAAAGGAAGCGGCCTGCTGGTAGCCAGCGACGGTTTTACGGGGCACTTAAGTGAGCGCGAACTCGCAGACAGCCTGGATCTGGGCGATGAAGTGACTAATGAGCGTATAGAACGGAGACTCGCCGGTATCGGTGCGGAGATCGCCCGAAGAGGCGGGAGCGACAATCGCAGCGCGGTATGCGTTCTTTTAAAGTGACGGACAGGACTTTGTTGCTTAATAGAAAAAAGGAGGAGAAGGTATGAAAATGATAGCGAACAGATACAGGATAGACGGCCTCGCCGGTGAGGGAGGCTTCGGAAAGGTTTATCGCGGATATGATGAGAGCATGGAAAGAAATGTTGCGATAAAGGTTGTCAGGAGCGTCGGAGACCGGGAGGCTGTGGTCTTAAGATCCCTGGATCATAAGGGACTTCCCAGACTTTATGATCTGATCCGCGAAAACGGAAATACCTTCATGGTCATGGAGTGGATAGAGGGTACGGATCTGGAACGGTATATCACATCCCGCGGTCCTCTCTCGGAGAAAAAGGCGGTTAAGATAGGCCTGGAGCTGTTAAAGATCCTGGAATATCTGCACGGGCTTCATCCTGCGGTCGTTTATCAGGATTTAAAACCTTCAAACATCATGCTGCTTCCGGACGGTCATATCAAACTGGTTGATTTCGGTACGGCTCTGGCCGTCAGCTACGGTGATGAAGTGGTAAATCTCGCGGGTACGGTCGGGTACGGATCTCCCGAGCAGAGAGGTATCCATGCACCCAGGCATGCCGGAACGAGGAGTGACATATATTCCTGGGGAGCGGTCATGTACAGCCTTGTCAGCGGCAGGATGCTCAACAAACCGCCATATACGATGGATAAGATAAGAGTGGCGGCTCCGAATATCTCTTACGGTCTGGCGAGGGTGATCGGCAGGGCAGTCAGCCGGAACGAAGAAGACAGATATGCAACCGCCCTGGATGTCAGACGGGCCATTCTTAACAGCGGATATACCGACCTGGCGTTCAGGCTGGGATTCATGCTCCTCATGGGCATATCCGCTTTTCCCTTTCTGTGCGCATGGTACGCTTCATATGCGGACGGCTGTTTCGGAATCCTGGAAAATGCGATCCTGCACGGGAATCTGAAAAGTGTGCTGGATACTTCCATAGTCTCGCGCGACTTAGGACTCATGCTTGTCACGGGAGGTCTCATGGCAGCGGTTTTCCACGGGATACAGCTGAAGAGGTTCGTTCGCGTAAACAGGAGCGTGTTCTTAAGTGCCAGGCACTATCCCGGGCTCTGGATGGGTGCGCTTCTGGCCGGAGTCATATTTGGGACCGGTGTCGGAGGCATTTTTTCGCCCTCCGTATCCTATGCGAGCGAACTCCCCGAACCTGAAAGCGGACTTTCCGGGACTGAAAGCGGACTCCCTGAGACAGAAAAAATTTTGCCTGTCAGCATAGAGCTTGAAAACGGGGAAAAGTGCCTGGTAAGGTACGATTCAGCGTACTCCCCCGATGGGGATCTTAAACTCGTCATAGACCGCGAAACCCTTGAAAAACTGGGCAACGGAAGCCTGCTTCTCGAGTATGATAAAGAAGACTCGGGATTGTCTCTGATGAGGATCATTAATCTCCAAATCGAACCCACTATGTGGTAATATTAATGTATTATCGCTTTACTATGGAGAAGAGTATGTACAGGGACAAAACACGAATAATCCACATAGGAAATAAGGTCATCGGAGGCGGTAATCCGATACTGATCCAGTCCATGACCAATACCCATACAGAGGACGTATCGGCTACGATCGCCCAGATAAAAAGGCTTGAGGAAGCGGGATGTGAGATCATCAGATGCACCGTCCCCACGATCGAGGCCGCACAGGCTTTACGAAAGATCAGGAAGAACATAAACATACCTCTCGTAGCGGATATTCATTTTGACTATAAGATGGCCATAGCCGCCATGGAGAACGGGGCCGACAAGATACGCATAAACCCCGGCAACATAGGCGGACGCGACAGACTGTCGGAAGTCGTTAAGTGCGCAAAAGAGCGTAATATCCCGATAAGAGTGGGCGTTAATTCCGGCTCCCTCGAAAAAGAACTGGTCGAAAAATACGGCGGAGTCACTGCCGAAGGAATAGTCGAGAGTGCGCTTGACAAGGTGGCGATGATCGAGGACATGGACTATCACGAGATCGTCATAAGCATCAAATCATCGGATGTACTTATGTGTGCGAAGGCGCATGAACTGATAGCCGAAAAAACGACATATCCGCTCCATGTGGGCATCACGGAATCGGGAACTCTCTGGAGCGGAAACATCAAGTCATCTCTCGGCCTTGGCATGATCCTTTCTCAGGGAATAGGAGATACGATCAGGGTGTCTCTGACCGGAGACCCCGTCGAGGAAGTAAGGACCGCGAAACTCATCCTGCGGACCCTGGGCTTAAGAACCGGTGGAATAGAGGTCGTAAGCTGCCCTACCTGCGGACGCACCCGCATAGATCTGATAGGCCTGGCCAATAAGGTCGAGGCGATGGTAGCGGATATCCCCTTGGACATCAAAGTGGCCGTAATGGGATGCGTGGTGAACGGGCCCGGAGAGGCCAAGGAAGCCGATATAGGGATCGCCGGCGGTATAGGCGAGGGCGTTCTCATACGCCGTGGCGAGGTCATCCGCAAGATCCCCGAGGACGAACTCCTTGACGCACTCAGAGAAGAACTGCTTAACTGGAATAACTGAGTATTCCGGATAAACGATCTCATCGAATAACTGATTTTGAACATGGATATAAAGAGTTTCTACGAAGTATTTCCCACCATAAAACTTGACGGTCTTCTGCATGATCTTTTTGAGCATGTAGATGTGGTCCGCGTGTCCGCAACCTCCGACAGGACCGTCATGCGCATATATTTAAGCAGCGAGAATCTGATCACATATCGTCAGCTTAGCGATGTGAGAGACAGGATCAGACGCCAGATCTTCGGTGAAAAAGGCCCCGAGATCAGGATCTATCCCAAGTTTAATCTTTCGGCGCAGTATGATCTGTCGAACCTCTACGGGATATACAAGGATTCCATTTTTGAGGAAGTGATCGACAGAGGCCATGTCCTTTACGATATCTTAAGCAACGCGCGCATAGATTTTCCCGAGGGCGATACGATGAATATCACTCTCGAGGAAGGCGTATATCCTCAGAAGACAGTCTCCGAACTGGAGGACATCCTGCTCAAGATCTTCACCGACAGATGCGGCGTCGATGCCAAGATATATATCATTTATGATAAAAAGAAAAAGCCCGAGGCCGATAAAGGCTGGACGGGAAGCTGGGCCCGGGACGGCATTACGCCGGACGGGATCTCCCATATCGTTCCTGGCGCGGAACCGCCGGAGCGTGACGAAGATGCCGATGATGAACCGGATGAAGATTTTGATGAAGAATCCAATGAAGAATCGAGACATGAGTCTGCGGAGACACCTAAGGAAGACTTGTCCAAATCCGGCCGCGGCAAGAAGAACATGAAGATCTCGCCGCTTCGGAATTCGGCCGATCCGACAGTCATTTACGGCAAGAACTTCGATGAGGATTCGATGCCGATATCCGATATCGAAGGCGATATAGGAATATGCACGATCCACGGCATGGTCACATCTGTGGAGACTCAGCAGATCAAGAACGATAAGGCCATCGTGAGCTTCATCGTCACCGACTTTGAAGACAGCATCAAGGCGAAGGTCTTCATCCACAGAGATCAGGTGATAGAACTCTGCAATGACTTAAAGAAGGGCGCGTTCGTCAAGGTTCGCGGCAAGTGCATGATGGATGACTGGGACAGGGAAGTCACCATGACATCCGTAACCTGCATCCGTCTGATAAACGATTTCCGCGAAAAGAGACGCGATAAGGCCGAGGTCAAGCGCGTGGAGCTACACTGTCATACCAAGATGAGCGAGCTCGACGGAGTAAGCGCATGTGCCGATCTTGTAAAGCGTGCTTACGATTGGAACATGCCGTCCATAGCGATCACGGATCACGGCGTTGTACAGGGCTTTACCGATGCATTCCATACCTGGACGGATCTGTGGGAGAAGGAAAAAGAAAGACGGATAAAAGGAGGAGATCCCGATCCCGACAAGCAGGATTTCTTCAAGATAATCTACGGCGTGGAAGCATACCTCGTAGATGACTTAAAGAAGATCGTAAACGGAGATACCGAAAGGAGTATCGACGGTCAGACCTATGTGGTATTCGACCTTGAGACCACAGGATTTTCGCCGGTTGACGATCACATAATAGAGATCGGTGCGGTCAAGATAGAAGGCGGGAAGATTACTGACCGTTTCGCCACCTTCGTCGATCCCAAGGTGCCGATCCCGTTCGAGATAGAACAGGTCACATCGATCAATGACTCCATGGTCATCGGACAGGATACGGTGGATATAGCTCTGCCCAAATTCCTGGATTTCATCGGCGGAGAAGATACCGTTCTCGTCGGACATAATGTTGAGTTCGATGTCAGCTTCATCCGCGAGAAGATGAAGACTGTCCTCGGATTAAAATACGAGAATACTTATGCCGATACGCTGGGCATGTCCAGGGCTCTTTTGACCGGACATAAGAAATATACTCTGGACGCGGTAGCCAAGATGCTGAACGTCGATATGGGGCACCATCACCGTGCCGTAGATGACGCCGAGTGTACCGCTCATATTTTCCTGAAGCTCCTTGATAAGCTTGAGGGCATGGACATACATGATTTCGAAGCACTCAACAGATATGCCGAAGAGGGCTTCGACGTGATCAGAGGGCTTCGCCCTTCCCACTGCATAATCCTGGCCAAGAACAATATCGGACGCGTCAATCTATACAGACTAGTGAGCATGTCGCATCTGGATTATTTTTCGCGTTTTCCCAAGATCCCGAAGAGCATGCTGAACAAATACCGCGAGGGACTTATCGTCGGCAGCGCCTGCTGCGCGGGTGAACTTTTCGAGGCGCTCGTGGAGAACAGAGGCGAAGAGCAGATCGCTCATATAGTTGAATTCTATGATTATCTGGAGATTCAGCCGGTTGATAACGACCGGTTCATGATCGCGAGTCCCAAATACAGGACCGTCAATTCCGAAGAGGATATCCGCGATATCAACCGCAAGATCGTAAAGCTCGGGGAAAAGTGGCATAAGCCCGTCGTTGCAACAGGCGATGTGCATTTCATGGATCCCGAGGACGAGATATACAGGCGCATCATCCTGGCTAATCACGGCGGAGAAGAAGGGGAGATTTCCCCTCCGCTCTACTTGCGTACGACAGAGGAGATGCTGGAGGAGTTCGGTTATCTGGGTGAAGCCAAAGCTTATGAAGTGGTCGTGACCAATACCAGATATATATCCGACATGGTAGATTCGATGTCCCCGGTGCGTCCCGACAAATGCCCTCCGGTCATCGAGAATTCGGATGTGCAGCTTCGCGAGATATGCGAGAACAAGGCGCATGAGATATACGGAGAAGAACTTCCCGAAGTCGTATCGGAACGAATGGAGAGAGAGCTGAAATCCATCATCGGCAACGGCTTCGCGGTGATGTATATCATCGCGCAGAAGCTGGTATGGAAGTCTGTCGAGGACGGTTATCTCGTAGGTTCGAGAGGATCTGTCGGATCATCGTTTGTAGCCTTTCTTGCCGGCATCACAGAGGTTAATTCGCTCGCACCTCATTACTACTGTCCGAAGTGTCATTACTATGATTTCGACTCCGAGGAGGTCAAGGCGTTCGGCGGCATGGCAGGAACTGACATGCCAGTGAAGAAGTGCCCCGTATGCGACGAGGAACTGGCCCGCGACGGATACGATATTCCTTTTGAAACTTTCCTTGGATTCAAAGGAAATAAGGAGCCTGATATTGACCTAAATTTCTCCGGTGAGTACCAGTCCAAAGCACATAAATATACAGAGGTCATCTTCGGATACGGACAGACATTCCGCGCGGGTACGATAGGTTCGCTCGCAGAGAAGACCGCATACGGATATGTGAGCCATTTCTTCGAAGACCTGCATATCAAGAAGAGAAGATGCGAAATAGAACGTCTGGCATCACATTGCGAGGGCGTCCGCAAATCGACCGGTCAGCACCCCGGCGGCATAGTCGTGCTTCCTATGGGTGAGGATATATATTCATTTACTCCGATCCAGCATCCCGCAAATAAAATGGATACCGATATCATCACCACGCATTTTGATTATCATTCCATCGACCATAACCTGCTCAAGCTAGACATACTCGGCCACGACGATCCGAGCATGATGCGCATGCTCCAGGATCTGACAGGCCTTGATCCCACTTTGATCCCTCTCGATGACGAGAAGGTCATGTCGCTTTTCCTAAGTACGGAAGCGCTCGGCATCACGCCGGATGATATCCCCGGCACGAAATTAGGGTGCCTCGGCATACCGGAATTCGGTACCGACAATGCGATGTCCATGCTCATAGAGACCCAGCCTCAGTACATGTCGGATCTGATCCGAATATCGGGATTAGGACACGGCACCGGCGTGTGGGGCGACAACGCACAGACTCTCATCCGCGAAGGCAAGGCAACGATATCCACGGCGATCTGCTGCCGTGATGATATCATGATATATCTGATCCAGAAGGGCTTAGAGCCCGAGGAAGCATTCAACATCATGGAGAATGTCCGCAAGGGAAAAGTCGCCGCGCATAAATGCAAGCAGTGGGATGAATGGAAGGCCGACATGGCCGCTCATGATGTGCCCGACTGGTATATCTGGTCATGTGAGCGCATAGAGTACATGTTCCCGAAGGCGCATGCCGCAGCATACGTCATCATGGCGCTCAGGATAGCTTATTGCAAGGTCTATTATCCGGAGGCATATTATGCGGCTTACTTTACGATCCGTGCTTCGGGATTCTCGTATGAGCTTATGGCGATGGGCAGGAGCAGGCTTGAGGCCAACCTTGCCGAGCTCAGGAAGAAGTCTTCGGAGAATAAGTTAAGCGCCACCGAGAAGAACACATACAGAGATATGAGGATCGCACAGGAGATGTATGCGAGGGGCATAGAATTCGTTCCGATCGATATATCGCTGGTAGATTCCAAGAATTTCCGTATAATTGAAGGTAAGGGCATAATGCCGGCGCTGTCCAGTATAGACGGTATCGGATCCGAAGTTGCGGAAGCCATAGTGGCAGCGGCCGCCAAAGGTCCTTTCATATCCAAGGCGGAGTTCAGGGAGCGCACCAAAGCATCCAAGACCAATGTGGAGAAGTTCACCGAACTCGGAATCTTAGCAGGACTTCCCGAGAGCGGACAGCTCAGCATCTTTGACATGATGGCTGGAAATATATAGGCATGAGAAAAAACATATCTATCGTCAATTCAACAGAGAATATAGAAGTTAAGATGGATCCGATCATGAAAGCCGTGAAGGCGATCCATTCCGCCATCGCCGTGTCTGAGGTGGACAGAGCCGAGACGCTCAATAAGCAGCGCGCTTCTCACGAGAGACTGTCCAAGCTCATCACTCCCGCCGTGGGAGTATCCCATCGCAAAGAAGAAGTCGAAGGGATACCTGTGGAGTGGTCGGTGCCCGATTTTCCGCACAAAGACAAGCCGATCGTTCTGTATTGCCACGGAGGAGGTTATACCGCAGGCGGACTGGGTTATTCCGGCATGCTCGCAGGCAAGATGGTCCTTCATCTGGGCATGAGCGTATGCAGTTTTCAGTACCGCCTGGCACCGGAGAATCCTTATCCCGCAGCCATAGAGGACGCCGTGACCATATGGAATCACCTGATGTACTTAGGATACGGTGCGGATCAGATAATCCTTCTGGGCGACTCGGCCGGCGGCAATCTCGCTCTGGAACTTACCCTTGTACTTCGTTCGCAGAAGCGGCAGCTTCCCGCGGCCATGATCCTCATGAGTCCCTGGACGGACATGACTGCTTCTTCGGCATCTTATGAAAAATATAAAGACTCGGATCCCATGCTCACCTTAGACTATGTATACGGTGTGAGAAATGCTTATGCAGGGGGCGAGACCGATTTTTCCAATCCGTCATTAAGTCCGCTGTTCGCGGATATGGAGGGCATGCCTCCCACACTTATCCAGGTCGGGAGTAACGAAATCCTCCGCGGAGACAGTGAGAATCTGTATAAGAAAATGCACAAGGCCGGGTGCATCACCAGGCTTCAGGTATTCGCGGGCTGCTGGCATGTGTTCCAGCTGATCCCCGCACCCAAAGCATCCCAGGCGCTCAAGGATGTGGCGGCATTTGTTAAGGAGCTCGGATTATGAGTGAGACCACATGGTACAAAACCGATAATGTGGCCAAGGTATTTCTGGCATCCCACAACCGCAGGGATACCAGGACCATGCGCGAGAGCGTTACTCTGACGGAGCAGGTCAATCCCGAGCTTCTTCAGCAGGCGCTCCTTAATGCTATCGAGATCAGACCTCAGTTTCAGGTCCGCATACGCAGAGGCTTTTTCTGGCATTACATAGAGACTACCGATGCTCTGCCGCAGGTAGCAGAGGAAACGGGACGCCCCTGCCCTCAGCTTTACGGCAGCGACTATAACGGCGTGCTTCATTATCGCGTAAGCTATTTCGGACGCCGCATCAATCTGGACATGTTCCATGCTTTAAGCGACGGGACCGGGATGTTTGAATTCTTTGACGTGATCGTTGCGGAATACCTTAAGCTGGCTCATCCCGATGAGGTAGGGGATGTCAAGATAGGAAGCGGAGCATCTGACGGCGATCTTACGCAGAACAGCTACAGCCAGTATTACGGGAATAAGGGCCTAAAGAGAACGCCTCCGATCAAGGCCTATCATCCGGTAGGACGAAAACTGCCGTATGACCAGCTCCAGTTTATGGAGATAACGATGGACTTTATGAGCGTCAGGAGTCTGGCCAAAGAAGCCGGCGTATCCCTGACCGGATATATAGGAGCACTCATGGTTTCGAGCATGTATCACGACATGCCCGCGCTCATGCGCAAACAGCCCATAACCATAAGCGTTCCGGTGAACTTAAGGCAATACTTCCCGTCCGAGACATCCAGGAATTTCTTCAACAGCATCAATATCAGATGCCATCTGTCGGGTGAGGAAGACATAGCGACCATAGGCCGTCATATCGATCTGGATGTCAAGGCCGCATTGAAACCCGAGAACATAGCAGAGCAGATGGACTCTTACCAGACGCTTGAGAGGTTGCTATTTATCCGCATGGTGCCTCTCATGATCAAGCAGCCTGTGGTCAGAGCTTTTTCCAAGCTTGAGAACAAGACCGTGTCCTTCGTCCTCTCCAATATGGGAGAGATCAAGCCCGACGAAAAACTGAGACCGTACATAGAAAGTTACAGCGCATTCTGTTCCCATTCCGAGATGTTCTTCACGGTATTTACCTACAACGGAAAACTGAAGCTCGGGATGACGAGCGCATATAACGACACCAGATTTATCAAGAATTTCGTCCGTAAACTGACGGCCGAAGACATAGAAGTGACCGTGAACGCAACGGAGGTTATACGCTGATGAAATATTGTCCGAGCTGCAAAGCGCATATAGAAGGCGATATGAAGAAGTGCCCTCTCTGCCAGAACAATCTGCAGGGCGAGGCTTCCGAGCGCGTATATCCTTCCATAGATGTGATGCGCAAGCAGTCGATGCTGTACAAGATCCAGATGTTCCTTGCGCTCACCTGCATGATAGTCAGTCTGGCATGCGAATTCCTGCTCGATGTAAAAACCACTTTTCACTGGAGTCTGCTCGTATGCGTATGGGTAATAGGCGGTGAATTATGGCTCGCGGCGGTCATCCGCGGACATCACAATCCGTCCAAGGTCGTAACGCTCAATGCGTTCTGGGCAGCCGTTCTCATCATGTTCACTTTTATCCTGATCAGAGATATAAGACCGATCTATTTCTGGTATATAATGCCCTCCCTGGCTGTGGCTACCGAGGTGCTTCTTTTCATATTCATGATGATAGACAAGGCCCGGAATGCCATGCCTTATCTGCTCGGATGCAGTTTCCTGTGCATCATCATGGGAGTGTTATGCATGATCATCACGGGAGAGAGAAGCGTGATGTGGGTCGTATGCATGATGATAGGAGTCGTGGGCTTCATGGGGGCCGTGGTATTTAAGGGCAAAAGAGTGCCGGACGAACTTCAGAGAAGGTTTCATGTATAGTGGGGAAAAACTATGGAGAGATTTAAGGGTGTGACGGTGTGTGAGGGCATTGCGATAGGCCCTGCATATGTCCTGCGGGAAAACCGGGAGAATGCGCATGCCGCCCCGGATGAGGAAAGAATTCCTATAAGTGAGCCGGACCGAGTGGAATCAGAACTGGTCCGACTTGAATATGCCCTGGAAAAGACCCGTATCAGGATGGATAAGATGGTCCTGGATGCAGGCGTAAAAGCGGGCAAGGATGCGGCTCAGATCTTTCTGATGCATAAGCTCGTACTCGAAGGCAATGAGTTCAGAAATCTGTCGAGGATATGCATCGAGGAAGGGCATATGGATGTGATCGATGCCGTAACTCAGACCGGAGAAGCACTTGCTTCCAAATTCGCCGAGATGAAAGACGAGTATATGGCCGCACGTGCCGATGATGTCCGCGATATCACCAGAGAGATTATCTCAGTGATCGAAGAAGGGATGGATGAGGAGACCCCGGAAGATGAGACTGCCGGGGAAGATGTGTATCCCCATATCCTGATAGCTGAAAGTCTTCTTCCAAGCGATGTGATAGGGCTTGACCGTGACCGGGTCCAGGCCATAGTCACCGTGGAAGGAAGTCCCACATCGCATGCTTCGATACTCGCCAATATGATGGATATTCCCATGGTGGTGTCCGTGCCGCTGAATCTTGAGGCTATAGATGACGGCACGCCGGTATATGTGAATGCCGATACGGGCGAGGTCATTTTGCAGCCCGATGTCGATTTTGCGGAAGAAGCCAAAAAGAGCACCGATCCCGAAAGATTCGAACTTCAGCACGCTGTCGGAGCGGAAACGAGGACACGCGGCGGGAAGCATATAGATCTGTATGCGAACATCGCATCGTTAGTCGATCTGAAGATGGCATTAAAGAATGATGCCGAGGGCATAGGCCTATATCGCAGCGAGTTCATCTTCCTTGACAGACCGGAACCCCCAACGGAGGACGAGCAGTATTCGGTATACAGGAAACTGCTGAATGTGTGTAAGGATAAGCCCTTAACTATCCGGACCATGGATCTGGGCGGCGATAAGAGAACATCATATCTGGAGACGGATGAAAAACGCGGCATAGCATTTTCTCTTGAACATCCGGATCTGTTCAGGACTCAGCTGCGCGCTCTGATCAGAGCTTCGATTCACGGGGATCTGAGGATCATGTATCCGTACGTTACTTCTCTCGAGGAAGTCATGCAGGCAAACTCGATGTTCGGAGAAGTGAAGTGGAAGATGCTCTCCGAAGTCGGATCGATAAACATACCTCAGGGTATCATGGTAGAGACGGCTGCGGCTGTCGAACAGATAGACCGGCTTGTCGAGCATGCGGAATTCATATCCATAGGGACCAACGATCTGACATGCGATCTGTACGGCATAGACCGGTATGAGAGAGCAAATCCTTCCATAGACGATGATTATGCGAAACTGTTCGTCAATATCAGAAATGTAGTCAAGACGGCACATAAGGCCGGATTAAAGGTGAGCATATGCGGTGAACTGGCAGCCAGAAGAGACTATGCTTCCAGATTCCTGGATACCGGTGCGGACTGCCTGTCCGTCGCTCCGTCCAAGATACTTCTCATGAGGGATCACATCATCAACTGCTGCTGGTAAGTGCCCGGACAATATCTTGTAGTTGTCAGACAATTTGATTGATGATATACTATCTATAACTATCAAACGGATTTGATGGGACATAGGAGGTAGAAAAATGGATGTTTCTATGATGGTTACACCTGATATAGCGTCTATGTCGATGGCAATGGCAGCAAACAAGACAGCACAGGATATCGGAGTTGCGATGCTTGATAAGACTCTCGATAACTTCCGCGACAATGGTGCTGACATGGTCAAGATGATGGAGCGCTCAGTTCAGCCGAATATCGGCGGCAACTTTGATATGTCTGTATAAGGCGTTTATATTGTGTGTAACGGGGCCAGCCTGAAGGCTGGCCCTTTTCCTTTATAACGATCAAAGAGATAAGTAAAACAAATTAATAAGTATAACAAAATAATAAGGAGACCGATGCCAATGAAAAAGAGATTAACAAGCGCAAATCCCTACATGCCTCTCTGGGAGCATATCCCGGACGGAGAACCCAGAGTCTTCACCCATAACGGGGAGACGAGAGTATACGTGTACGGATCCCATGACAGTATCTACACCGAGTACTGCGGATTCGATTATGTGGTATGGAGTGCACCGGTCGATGACCTGACGGACTGGAAATGCCACGGCGTATGCTACCGCGCTACATACGATACACCGATGTATGCACCGGATGTCGTATATAAGGACGGCACATATTACATGTATGTGGCCGAGGACAGAGGAACATACATCTATGTGGCTAAGTCGGACACTCCCTGGGGACCTTTTTCCGATCCGGTTCTGACTGATCTTAAGTTCGATCCCGGCGTGCTCGTGGATGATGACGGAAGAGTATATGCATACTGGGGATTCTGCGGATCATACGCTGCGGAATTGAACGACGACATGGCCACCATCAAGGAAGGCACTCTGGTGGAAAATCTGATAGGACATGCGGATTCGCCCTGGGTTCAGGAGCGCGAACATATTTCCGATAAAGATGCGTTCTTCGAGGCGTCCAGTCCCCGTAAGATAGGAGATAAATACATCCTCATCTATTCCAAGAGACATCCGGAAGAGATGCCCGAACTCGGCGTATACGGACCCTGCTTCGGATTCCTCTCATATATGTGGAGCGATAAGCCTCTGTCAGGATACAGGCATGGAGGAGACATCAGCTTCAACGGAGGAAACGTTATTCCCGATGTGAGCCGCGGTGGCCGTAAGGTCGGGGATGATATTGAAGGCTACGGCCTCATGACTTTCCAGTGGGGCAATAATCACGGATCCCTCATGAAAGTAAATGGCAAGTGGTTCATCTTCTATCACAGACAGACAGGTATAGATGAATTCTCGAGACAGGCTATGGTTGAGCCGGTCGAAGTTGCTTTTGACCAGAAGGGTCAACCGTTCATAGGAAGGGTCATCTATGAAGACGGAGAGCCTATAAAATCAGTTCCGGTTGAGATGACATCCCAGGGCGGAAACCTGGACGGAATAGATGCAAGGCTCATCATATCGGCGGGCTATGCATGCCATATGTGGGACGGCACATGCGAGAGTGTATACAAGGTATCCTGCCCCGGCGGAATCTCGGAGATCGCCCGGAAAAGCGGTGATGAGGAGCTTGCTGCGATCGCAAGACGCAAGATGGTCGTAGTGCCCGTGTATACGCCTGACAGCGGACTCAGCGACGAGATGTTTGACCAACTTAGTCAAAGGTATACCAAAGGATTCGCGAGCCCCGATTTCACGGATTTCGATATAGATAAGAAACCGACGCTCATATATGATACTCCCGGCGTATATTCTTCACCGATAATGAATGTAGCCGACAAGGCAACGATCGGATTCAAGTATCTTCAGTTTGGAGAGGAGTCACCTTCGAGCGTAAGCCTGTGGGTCAAGAGCATGAATGTGGCTTCCGGTGTGACCGTGAATGTGCGTCTTGATTCGTATGACGGCGAGATCGTTGCAAGCATAGAGACAGGTCTTAAGTCTCTTACGGATGCGATCGCTTCATGCACAGACGGATCTGCTGACGGCGGATATGAAGAGATCACGGCACCCTTAA
>JAFZQY010000002.1 GCA_017620155.1 Lachnospiraceae bacterium
GATACGGCGGAGAGCGGAGATGAGGGCATAGTCCTTGCTCTGAAGAATAAGTACGACATAGTCTTCCTCGATCATATGATGCCGAACAAGGACGGTATCGAGACGCTTCAGGAGATACGCTCGTCCGAAGATAATCCGAATACGGACACGCCTTTTGTATGCCTGACTGCCAACGCGATCTCCGGCGCCCGCGAGCAGTATATAGAGGCCGGATTCGACGATTATCTCACCAAGCCCATCGACTCGAAGAAACTCGAGGAGATGATCCAGACGTATCTGCCGGATGAAAAAGTAAACCGGGCACCGGATGATGAGCCCCAAAGGGCTGATGCGCCCGCGGCGGCCGCAAGAAGCGCCGCTCCCGTATCTGACGGAACCGTTCTGCCGGAAGCCCTGTATGCGATGATAGATTTAAATCCCGTCGAGGGCGTCAAGAGATGCGGCACTCCCAAGATATACCTGAATGCGCTTAAGGCTTTTGCGGGTTCGATCGAACCGACCATCGCTGCGACGAGGAGTTACAGGAAGAGCGATAACCTGGATGATGTCATGATCACCGTCCATTCGATCAAAACGGCAGCTGCGATGATTGGAGCCGAGCGCATCAGCAACATGGCCCTCGGAATAGAGAAAGCCGGGGTGGAGAATTTCAGAGAAGAGAGATTAAACGAACTTTTCGACAGATGCATAGAACTGTGCAACAATCTGGCTTCGCTCATATAAGGAAAAAGACATGAAAAGATCAGACCTGATAACAAAAATAACAGCAATACTTCTTACCTGCATGATGGTGCCAGGCACCATGGCATGTTCCTTCGGAGAGAAGACTCCAGAACTGCCCACAGAGCCCGAGACCGTGGCAGAGCCCGAACAACCCGCTGAAGAACCGGCAAGTCCCGGCTCGTCTTCAGGCAAGACCGGCGGCTCGGACTACTTAGGCAGGCTCCGTGATATGACTTCCGGCGGAGAGAATGCTCTGCCCGATACTTCCGATGATACCTATATTCTGCAGAGATCCACAGGCAATCCGTCCTTTTTCACGGTCAGCTCAACAGGCGAAGTGATCAGGTCGGTCGACTATGCTCAGCTGGAGGAGCAGATGAAGGCTCATTCAGAGCCGTATATCGATATCTATGATCCGGCCGGTCAGTATGCCTGTTCCACCATCGCTGCCGATGACGGACGCTTCCTGTATTTTCATGATTACATAGAACCCGATGAAGAGACCGGGTACTGCTATGTTGTATATGCGATAGATACGACCGATTACACTCCTTATCTTCTGTGGCAGTCGAATCCTGATGACGGATCTTTCTTGGACTGCTCCGGCTTCTATGACGGACTTTTCCGTTTCACGGTATCCTATGGTAAGGATCCCAACGGCAATTTCTACGGAAAAGAGGAAATGGCGTACCGTTTCGACGAAGATAAAAAGCAGTTTGTCCCCGAAGATACCGGAATCGGAGAAGTTTTCGACGCGGCCAAACGCTGGAATGTCAACATCCTCGCTCCGACCGGATACGACATGAACGGAAGAGAGTCATTCTCGCAGGCGATAGCCGAATGCGGATGGGTACTCGGCGTCGATGATGACGGCTTCTATCAGGTCATGGCAGACGGCACGGTGAATGATCTGGATCTTGGCCTTGAATCGTATTTCTACATCCCCCTGTACGATTCGGAGAAGATCTACTACAGCATGGATGATGAGGATGAATCTACCAAGGCGATATATGCATATGATCTGAAGAGTCAAACGACCGAGCGGATATCCGGTCATATCCCGTCGATAACGCTGCTCGGCCTGCAAAAAGGCATACTGTATTACAGTTACAATGATACTGAAACCTACGGGCTCACGCATAACTATATATGTTCATATGATTCGGAGACCGGCCGTACGGAAAGTTTATATGACTTAGAGAGGAAGCCCGGAGCCTCATACGAACCCGGAACCGAGGGCTTCAGGCTCATAGGCGGACAGCCGTATTTTGCGGATTTTGACAGCGCAGATCATGCCCTTAAGTGGGTCAGAGTCGATGAGACCGGCGGAAAAGCGGCATTTACCGATATAGGCGCGACCATAGAGACGATAGATATCTTTGATTACGGAACCATAGAATGCGATTCGATCATGGAGAAGTGTCCCTTCTGCGGTATTCCTTTGATCGAACGTTATGGTGAATGTCTGGTGCTCGATCCTTCTGTATCTCCGAAGGCCGATGTGATCAATTCTTTCTTGAAAGAAAAGATGCAGGAGTTCGTCCATGTGTCCGAAAGCGGGGACGATACAGCTGCCCAGGATGATTCGGAATGCGAATACCATAAGGAATCCCCTTGGCAGTACTGCATGACCGATGACCTGAATGTGACCGGAGTGCATATGATAGGTGACCATTATATGACCGTGGATATGTACGGTTACTGGTACGGAGGCGGAGCGCACGGATATCCCAACAGGAACCAGTACCTTTTTGACCTTGATACGGGTGAGCTGAAGACCATAGCGGATTTCTACACCGGTACCGAGGAAGAGTTCAAGACGCTCCTCGCGGAGAAGACCAAAGAGGACGCCTTAAGCTATTCATCCGATGATTCTCCGTACTTTTCAAGTGAGGATCCCGATTCGATCTATGATCAGGCATACGATGAGGCAGGCATTGAGACCAGTAATATCGAATTCCTGGATGACGGTATTATTGTAATCTATCCGCCCTACGATATGGGCTCGTATGCCGCCGGATTCATAGAGATATTTATCTCATATAAAGAACTTTTGGGGAGAGATTCACTGTAATCATTTTTCATTCCGGCAATGAAAGAATCGAAGACCAAATCGACAAAACAGAATAGTGTGTCGCTTACCCAGCACAGCCGTCATGAGATAGAACTGATCCTGCCGCTCGTGCACAAGATCGATGTACTCAGGCCCATGACAGCCATGATCAGTGACAAGGATCTTAAGAACAAGCATCTTGAGTTCAAAGAAAGGCTTGCAAACGGTGAGACGCTCGACGATATTCTCGTCGATGCATATGCGGTAGTCCGCGAGGCCACGAACCGCGTCCGTCACACGGGCCATTATCTTGAGCAGATCATGGGCGGGATCATACTTCATCAGGGGCGCGTCGCAGAGATGCGTACCGGTGAAGGCAAGACGCAGACCTGTCTTCTTCCGGCATACTTAAATGCGCTCGAAGGCAAGGGTGTGCATGTCGTGACATGTAACGATTACCTGGCCGCCCGTGACGCCGAGGAGATGGGCGTGGTGCACAATGCTTTGGGACTAACCGTGGGCTGCGTGACCAAGGATACCCCGCAGGAAGAGCGTAAGGCCCAGTATGCCTGCGACATCACATATGTTACCAACAACGAGCTCGCATTCGACTACCTGCGCGACAACATGGCCATATACAAAGAAGAGCAGGTACTCCGCGATCTCCATTACTGCATCATAGATGAGGTCGACTCGGTTCTGATCGACGAGGCCAGGATGCCGCTCCGTATATCCGGCCGTAATGACCAGGACTTAAGCCTTTACGAGCCTGCCAACCGCTTCGTGCTGACCTTAGAGCGCGGCGAAGTTCCCGAGGAGAGATCCAAGATAGAATACATCCTCGACGGAGCAGCCGAAGAGACCGGCGATTTCTACGCCAATGAAAAAGACAATATCATAAACCTGACCGATCAGGGCGTTAAGAAGGCCGAGGAATTTTTCCATGTGGAAAACCTCGCCGACCCCGAGAACCTTGAGATCATCCACCATATCAATATCGCACTCAGGGCCAACTATCTGCTGGAAAAGGATGTCGACTACATGGTCAAGGACGGTCAGGTCCTGATCATAGACAGCTTCACCGGCCGCGCTGCCGAGGGGCGTAAGTTCTCGGACGGACTCCACCAGGCCCTTGAAGCCAAGGAAGGCCTGAAGATCAATCAGGAATCCATCACGATAGCGAGCATCACCTTCCAGAACTTTTTCAATAAGTATAAGAAAAAGGGCGGCATGACGGGTACCGGCCGTGCCGAGGAGAGAGAGTTCCGCGATGTCTATTTCATGGATGTCGTGACTGTGCCGACGCATCGCCCGATCCAGCGTATCGACTATCCCGATGCGGTATACAAGTCTCACGATGAGAAGATCAAAGCCGTGATCGACGAGATCAAGGAGGCCCATGAAAAAGGCCAGCCCGTGCTCGTAGGTACGGTATCGGTCGAGGGTTCCGAAGAGATCAGTGAGCACCTGAAAAAAGAAGGTATTCAGCACAATGTCCTGAACGCCAAGTATCTGGACATTGAGGCCGAGATAGTTTCCCATGCGGGCGAATGCGGAGCGGTGACCATCGCGACCAACATGGCGGGCCGCGGTACCGATATCAAGATCGATGAAAAAGCGCGCGAAGCCGGCGGACTTAAAGTCATAGGTACCGAGCGTCATGAATCCAGACGTATAGACGACCAGTTAAGAGGCCGTTCGGGCAGACAGGGCGACGTGGGAGCCAGCCAGTTCATCATAAGTCTGGATGACGAAATCCTGAGGCACTTCGGGTCCGAGCGAATGATCTCACTCTATACCAAACTCGGTTTCAAGGAGGGTGAGAGGCTTCAGCACAAATCGCTGCACAATACGATCGAACGCGCGCAGGGCAAGGTTGAGTTCAACCATTACGGACAGCGTAAGAACGTTCTTGAGTATGACAAGGTCATGAACGAGCAGCGCGAGATCATATATGAGGAAAGGGAGCGTATCCTTACGGAGAATTCCATTCATCCCAGCATCTGCCGTCTGATAGAGCACGCGATCCTAGATGCCGTGAACATGGTAGTCGGCGAAGGTACCGAAGACGAGCCCGATATGTGGGATTTCGGCGAACTGAACGCTCTGCTCCTGCCTCTGATACCGCTTAAGCCCATGTCCAGAGCCAGACTCGACGGCAATGACAGGCAGGCGCTGGAGATCCAGCTCAAGCTTGAGGCGCTCAATCTGTACGAAGATAAGATCGGAGAGTTCGGACACACCGAAAATGTCGATGAGATAGAGAAGGTCGTTCTGCTTAAGTGCATCGACTCCAAGTGGACGCGCCATATCGAGGATATGGACCAGCTGAAAACCAGCATCAATCTGCAGAACTACTCGGGCAAGGATCCCCTTGTCGCGTATAAATTCATGGCATATGATATGTTTGATGAAATGATACGCGGTATCAGGGAAGATGCCATATATATCCTGTACAGGGCCAGATTCGGACGCGAAGCGAAGCGTGAACATGTGGCGCGCATCGTCGACCAGATGGAGAGCGGATCCAAGGACGACTTAAAGAACAGATCGCTCGAGGATGAAGAGAACAAGGACACAAGGACCAAGGCCGAGAAACTCGAAGTAGCCTTAAAGATGCCCGAAGAAGAGCCGGAAGGACCGGCAACCCCCGAGCAGATAGGCGCGATGCTCGCAGCCAGGATATCATCCAGGATCGTAAGCCATTCCGCTGCGATGGCCGAGATCGCCGCACAGAACCGCGAGGCCGCCAAGTCTCAGGTCAGACATACGTCTTATGCGAGCGCATGGGCGCTTTCCAGGAAACGTCATTATGACGAAGAAGACGAAGAAGATTATGATGATAATGTATATGACATAGATAACCAGTTAGATGAAGAAGAATGGCTGGATGAAGATGATCCCGAAGACGGGGATGACGATCAGGAGGAGTAATATCAATCATGAAAAAACGTGACATAGGCATTCTGGTGGGCGGAACGCTGATAGGCATGAGCACCGTGATGACCGGGGCGGCCGCCTGGGTCCTTAAGAGCAATTTCACCAGACGAAGCCCCAAGGCCGAGAAACCCGGACAGATAGAATCCATGGATGCGATGCACATGGATTACTTAAGACGCAAGAATATCGGCAGGGTGCAGGAGCAGGAGACCGAGGAACTCGATATCATGTCCGAAGACGGCCTGATCCTTCACGGCCACTATGTACATAATAAAGAGACTAAGAGAGCGGATGGAGAACCGTTAAATGTCGTGCTCCTTTCCCACGGATACGGCGGATCGGGCTACAAGGATCTGGTGATCTTCGCTGACTATTACCTGAAAAAGGGATTTGACCTCCTGATCATCGACCAGAGAACGCACGGCCGTAGTGAAGGCAGCTTCATCACATTCGGAGCAAGGGAGCAGAACGACATATCCCGCTGGGTAGGCAAGATCATCGAGATCGCAGGACCAGACTGCCGGATACTTCTCCACGGCTGGAGCATGGGCGCCGCCACGATATATCTGGCTGTAGTAAACGGCCTCCCGGATAACGTCAAGGGTCTGGTTTATGACTGCGGATATGCCGTAGCCGAAGCTCAGATGCTCGATACGGCCCATAAATATTCCAAGCTTCCCAAGTCGATCCTCTGGTACGTGATGCAGTATGCGAAGCCGCTGTGCAGACTTTTCCTGGGATTTGACATGAACGAGGCCGCGCCGTTCTTCGCAGCGGATGAGATGATGCTCCCGATCTTCTTCGTGCACGGGGCTGAAGACTCCTGCGTACCGCTCTGGATGGGCAAAAGTCTCTACAGAGCCACGCTTCATACCCCGTACCGCAAGATGTTGATAGTGCCCGGAGCCGAGCACACATATTCGTATGTTCGCGATAAAAAGGGCTATGAGCAAGGAATAAGCGCACTTCTTGAGCAGTGCGGCATGACCTGATCGTCAAGTTTGACTTTCAAACCCGTACCATATGTTGTAAACTGATAATGTTGAGTTTATAAGGATAAATATATAAAACGAGGAGATTTTCCAAATGTACCGCAAAGTAGACACGAACCTCGATTTCACAGTAAGAGAGAAGGAAGTCGAGCAATTCTGGAAAGACAACGACATCTTCAGGAAATCCATGAAGATCAGGGAAGGCTGTCCCACTTATACATTCTATGACGGACCTCCCACAGCCAACGGCAAACCGCACATAGGACACGTTCTTACCCGTGTCATCAAGGATATGATCCCCAGATACCGTACCATGAAGGGCTATTTCGTGCCCCGTAAGGCGGGCTGGGATACCCACGGTCTTCCCGTAGAGCTCGAGGTTGAGAAGAAGCTCGGCCTTGACGGCAAGGAGCAGATCGAGGAGTACGGACTGGATCCCTTCATACAGCAGTGCAAGGAATCTGTATGGAACTACAAGGGTATGTGGGAGGACTTCTCCGGCACGGTCGGTTTCTGGGCCGACATGGACGATCCTTATGTTACATATCACGATGATTTCATCGAGTCCGAATGGTGGGCACTTAAAGAGATCTGGAACAAGGGCCTGCTGTATAAGGGCTTCAAGATCGTGCCTTACTGCCCCCGCTGCGGCACCCCTCTTTCATCTCACGAGGTTGCCCAGGGCTATAAGACTCTTAAAGAGCGCACCGCTATCGTGCGTTTCAAGGCAAAAGATGATGATGCATACTTCCTGGTATGGACGACCACGCCCTGGACGCTTGCTTCTAACATCGCTCTGTGCGTGAATCCCGAAGATACCTATGTCCGCGTAAAAGCATGCGACGGCAATACATATATCCTCGCCGAGGCTCTGGCTGATACCGTTTTAGGCGTTCTTGAGCACGAGGAAGGTACTCCCGTATACGAAGTCATCGAGAAGTTTACGGGCAAGGACCTTGAGTACAAGGAATATGAGCCTTTATACAAGTGCGCTGCCGATTCAGTGGAAAAGCAGCATAAGAAAGCCTTCTTCGTATACTGCGACGACTATGTAACGATGTCCGACGGTACCGGTATCGTTCACATCGCTCCCGCTTTCGGTGAAGACGATGCGAGGGTAGGACGCAAGTACGACGCTCCTTTTGTCCAGATGGTGGATGAGCACGGCGTGATGAGGGATGAGACTCCTTTTGCCGGAATGAGATGTAAGCCCACCGAGGCAGAGGTTAAGGCAGGCGCGGTAAGTTGCGACCCCGAGGTACTCAAGGAGCTCGACGGACGCGGACTTCTCTTCTCCGCACCCAAGGTTGAGCATGAATATCCTCACTGCTGGAGATGCGACACACCTCTTCTTTACTTTGCAAGAGAATCCTGGTTCATCAAGATGACGGCTGTCAGAGATGACCTGGTTGCAAATAACAAGACCGTTAACTGGATCCCTCCGACGATCGGAGAGGGCCGCTTCGGCAACTGGCTGGAGAACATCCAGGACTGGGGCGTATCCCGTAACCGTTACTGGGGAACTCCTCTTAATATCTGGGAGTGCCCTGACTGCGGCAAGCAGATCTGCATCGGATCCAGAGAAGAACTGGCTAAGTTAAGCGGCCGCGAAGACGCTACGGGCGTTGAGCTTCACCGTCCTTATATCGACGAAGTGACTGTTCCCTGTCCGGAGTGCTCAGGCACGATGAAGAGGGTTCCCGAGGTTATCGACTGCTGGTTCGATTCAGGTGCGATGCCTTTTGCACAGCATCATTATCCTTTTGAGAATAAGGATCTCTTCGAGGCTCAGTTCCCGGCTCAGTTCATATCCGAGGCCGTGGATCAGACCAGAGGATGGTTCTATTCTCTGATGGCTGAGTCCACACTCCTTTTCAACAAGTCTCCTTATGAGAACGTAATCGTACTCGGTCTGGTTCTCGACGAGAACGGTGAGAAGATGAGTAAGTCCAAGGGCAACGCCGTGGATCCTTTCGAGGCGCTCGCCACATACGGCGCGGATGCCGTGAGATGGTACTTCTACATCAATTCCGCACCCTGGCTGCCTAACAGGTTTGACGGCAAGGCCGTTCAGGAAAAAGAGCGCAAGTTCTTAGGCACCCTGTGGAATACATATTATTTCTATGTGCTGTATGCTGAGATCGATCAGTTCGATCCTACGAAGTACAGCCTTGACAGAGATTCGCTGACAGTCATGGATAAGTGGATACTTTCCAGACTCAATACCGCGATCAAGGCTGTTGACGATCATCTGAACAACTACCGCATCCCCGAGGCAGCGCGTGTGCTCGATGAACTCGTTGACGAGACCAGTAACTGGTATGTGCGCAGATGCCGTGAGAGATTCTGGGCAGGCGGCATGGAGCAGGACAAGATCAATGCATACATGACTCTGTACACCGTGCTTACCCAGACCGCGAAGATCGCAGCTCCCATGGTTCCGTTCATCACAGAGAACATCTATCAGAATCTGGTAAGAAGCGTCGATGCTTCCGCACCCGAATCCATACATCTGTGTGACTATCCTGTTGCAGATGAGTCATTCATCGATACCGCTCTTGAGCAGGTAATGGATGAGATCATTCATATCAAAGCGATGGGTAGCGCGGCCCGTAACCTGGCCAACATCAAGAACAGACAGCCTCTGTCAAGGATGTTCGTCAAGGCTCAGCTCGAACTTGAGGATTCCTACAAACAGGTTATCGAGGACGAACTCAATGTCAAGGAAGTGATCTTCAAGGACGACCTGTCCGATATGACAGGCTATACTTTCAAGCCTCAGCTCAAGACTGTAGGTCCCAAGTACGGCAAGCAGCTGAACGGTATCAGAGAATACCTGACAAACGTAGACGGCAGCGCAGCAATGGCTGAGCTTAAGAGCGAAGGCAGGATCACGTTCGAAGTTGACGGCGTGACCATCGAACTTGCCGAAGAGGATTTGCTCATAGACGTAACCGAGAAGGAAGGCATGGTAACACAGGCCGACAACGCCGTAACGGTAGTCCTGGATACGAACCTGACTCCCGAACTCATAGAGGAAGGTTTCGTGGCTGAGGTTATCTCTAAGATCCAGACCATGAGACGTGATTCCGGCCTTGAGGTCATGGACCATATCAAAGTATCGATATGCGGAAACGATCATATCTACGGAATCGTGAATAAAAACAATGATGCCATATCCACCAAGGTGCTGGCCGAAGCCATCACCGCGGATGAAACGCTGGCTGTATCCAAAGAGTGGAATATAAACGGAGAAAAAGCTACTATCTGCATAGAAAAGTCCGTATAAGACGAACAGTCCGAATAAGGCACATGCAGATCAGCAGTAAGTAAACAGGAGGTTTAATATGCCCGCTAAGAAAACAGAAAGCACATCAACCAAGACTGCAGCGAAGAAGACCGTGTCACCTGCTCCCAGATTTGACAAGGAGATGTTCAAGCAGAGCGTTATCTACAACGTGAAGACGCTGTTCCGTAAGTCTCTAGAGGAGGCTACACCCCAGCAGCTTTATACATCCGTAGCTTACGCACTTAAGGATGCGATCATAGATCACTGGATGACAACACAGAAGGAATATGAAGAGCAGGATCCCAAGACTGTTTACTATCTCTCGATGGAGTTCCTCATGGGCCGTACGATGGGCAACAGTATCATCAACCTGAAGGCTGATGAGAAGGTTCGCCAGGCGCTTGATGAACTGGGACTCGACCTGGATCTCATTGAGGATCAGGAGCCCGATCCGGCACTCGGAAACGGCGGTCTCGGAAGACTTGCGGCATGCTTCCTCGATTCACTCGCAACACTCGGCTATTCCGCATATGGCTGCGGTATCAGATATCACTACGGCATGTTCAAGCAGGAGATCAGGGACGGTTATCAGGTAGAGGTTCCGGATCACTGGCTTGAGAACGGCAATCCTTTTGAACTGAGACGTCCCGAATATGCCAAGACCGTTAAGTTCGGCGGTTATGTGGCAGTTGATGTAGATGAGAACGGCAGAAACAATTTCCATCAGGAAGGCTATCAGTCGGTAACGGCTATACCTTATGACCTTCCCGTAGTCGGATACGGCAACGGCATAGTAAATACACTTCGTATCTGGGATGCCGAGCCCGTTGAGTGCTTCTCGCTCGACTCTTTTGACAAGGGCGATTATCAGAAGGCCGTAGAACAGCAGAACCTCGCCCGCAACATCACCGAGGTGCTCTATCCCAACGACAACCACTATGCAGGTAAGGAACTCAGACTTAAACAGCAGTACTTCTTCATCTCCGCATCCGTTCAGGAAGCAGTTGAAAAGTACATGCGTAAGCACAGCGATGTCCGCAAGTTCTATGAAAAAGTCACATTCCAGCTTAACGACACCCACCCGACAGTGGCTGTTGCAGAGCTTATGCGTATCCTGATGGATGAGTATTATCTCACATGGGATGAGGCGTGGGATGTAACCACCAAGACCTGCGCATACACCAACCACACGATCATGGCGGAAGCGCTTGAGAAATGGCCCATCGAGCTTTTCTCCAGATTACTTCCCCGTATCTATCAGATCATCGAAGAGATCAACCGCAGATTTGTGCTCAAGATCGAGACTGAGTATCCCGGCAATCAGGAGAAGATCGCAAAGATGGCTATCATCTATGACGGACAGGTCAAGATGGCTCACCTGGCAATCGCAGCCGGCTATTCCGTAAACGGCGTGGCACGTCTCCATACAGAGATCCTGAAGAAAGAGACTCTGCGCGACTTCTACGAGATGATGCCCGAGAAGTTCAACAACAAGACCAACGGTATCACCCAGCGTCGTTTCATGCTCCACGGCAATCCGCTCCTCGCTTCCTGGATCACCGATCACATCGGAGACGAGTGGATCACCGATCTGCCGGCAATGGAGAAACTCGCTATCTATGCCGAGGACAAGAAGGCACAGCATGAGTTCATGAACATCAAGTATCAGAACAAGGTTCGTCTGGCTAAGTACATCCTCGAGCATAACGGCATCGAGGTAGATCCCAGATCGATCTTCGACGTACAGGTTAAGCGTCTGCATGAGTACAAGAGACAGCTCATGAACATCCTGCACGTAATGCATCTTTATAATGAATTAAAAGAGCATCCCGATATGGATTTCTATCCGAGGACATTCATCTTCGGTGCAAAAGCGGCTGCAGGCTATGCAAATGCCAAGCTTACGATCAAGCTCATCAACTCCGTAGCGGATGTGATCAACAACGATCCCGCGATCGAAGGCAAGCTAAAAGTAGTATTTATCGAGAACTACCGTGTATCCAACGCTGAGTGGATCTTCGCTGCAGCCGATGTATCCGAGCAGATATCTACGGCGTCCAAGGAGGCATCCGGTACAAGTAACATGAAGTTCATGTTAAACGGTGCGATCACCTTAGGTACCATGGACGGCGCAAACGTTGAGATAGTTGAGGAAGTAGGCGAGGAGAATGCCGTGATCTTCGGTCTGTCATCAGATGAAGTCATCAATTATGAGAACCACGGCGGATACGATCCAAACGAGATCTTCAACAACGATCCCGATGTCCGCAGAGTTCTGATGCAGCTGATCAACGGCACATTCGAGCCCGAGAATCCGGATCTCTTCAGACCGCTGTACAACTCGCTGCTCAATACATTAAGCACATCCAAGGCAGATACCTACTTCATCCTCAAGGATTTCAGATCCTACGCCGATGCGCATAAGAGGATCGAGGCCATGTACCGCAACGAGAAGGGCTGGGCTAAGAGCGCGATCCTCAACATGGCTCACTGCGGCAAGTTCTCATCCGACCGTACGATCCAGGAGTATGTGGACGACATCTGGCACCTTGACAAGGTAACTCTTTGAGGATTATGATTTTAATATAAAAGGTGCTACCGATAGACGGTTAGCCCGAAATAATGGTTAATTGAAATAACCGCTTATCCGTGCAAAGGGGCGGTTATTTCTTTTTGCCTATCTGATAAAACAGAGCGGCAATTGCGGTAATTGCGATCAATATCTGGATCAGGTCCGTCAATGTCACGTTCATACGCATCGCCTCCCCACTTTTTATTCCCTCACGGGTTTATATGTGAACGAGGCTTGTACTCCTCGGAAGGAGCTAACCGCCTACCGTTATAGGTAGCACCATTTTTATTATATCAGAACATATGTTCGATGTAAATAATTTACACTTATGATAAAATCATAAAAGTGTTTTTTTGCACTATATTTTCTGGTTGTATCTATATAAGAGGAGATAGAATTAATGAGCGTTAAGATAAGTGACAGCGGTGCATATCTTATAAATGGAAATACTCTGGTCTACGATGGTCCGGATGCGGAGGCACAGGTAAGTGCATTGGGCGGAAAGTGTTCTCCGGAAGAGGCGAATAAATCCACGATTGCATATAATATCCTGAAATCGCACAACACTTCGGATGACATGGATAAGCTCAAGATCAAGTTCGACAAGCTGACCAGCCACGACATCACATTCGTCGGCATCATCCAGACCGCGAGAGCTTCGGGACTTGAGAAATTCCCCATTCCCTATGTGCTCACCAACTGTCACAACTCCCTCTGTGCGGTGGGCGGAACCATCAACGAAGATGACCACATGTTCGGACTTAGCTGTGCCAAGAAGTACGGCGGAGTATATGTTCCCCCTCATCAGGCAGTCATCCACCAGTTCGCACGCGAGATGCTCGCAACCTGTGGAGGAATGATACTCGGCTCCGACTCACATACCAGATACGGCGCGCTCGGTACCATGGCAGTCGGCGAGGGCGGCCCCGAGCTCGTTAAGCAGCTCTTAAGCCAGACTTACGACATATCCTATCCCGGCGTCGTAGCCGTATATATGACAGGCGAGCCCGCCAAAGGCGTAGGTCCCCAGGACGTGGCGCTTGCCATCATTGGAGCAGTTTTTGAAAAAGGCTATGTAAAGAACAAGGTAATGGAGTTCGTAGGCCCCGGCGTAGCTAACTTAAGCGCTGACTTCCGTATCGGCGTGGACGTAATGACCACCGAGACCACATGCCTTTCTTCCATCTGGAGTACGGATGACAAGATCAAGGAGTTCTACGATATCCACGGCCGCTCGGCTGACTATAAGGAACTTAAACCCGGAGATACCGCATATTATGACGGCGTGATAGAGGTAGACTTAAGCGCTATCCGTCCGATGATCGCGATGCCTTTCCATCCGAGCAACACATATACCATAGAAGAAGTTCAGAAGAACCTTAAGGACATTCTTCATGATGTGGAAGAAAGAGCCAAGGTTTCACTGGACAATGCAGTACCTTATTCGCTTCAGGATAAGATAAGAGACGGAAAACTCTGCGTAGACCAGGGTATCATAGCAGGCTGCGCAGGCGGTGGATTCGAAAACATCTGCGCCGCAGGCGACATACTCCGCGGCAAGTCCATAGGTTCGGACGGATTTACCTTAAGCGTATACCCCGCTTCCATGCCCGTATACATGGAGATCATCAGAAACGGCGTCGCAGCCGATATCCTTCAGACAGGCGCCGTGCTCAAGACCGCGTTTTGCGGACCTTGCTTCGGTGCGGGCGATACGCCGGCTAACAACGCTTTTTCGATCAGACACTCAACCAGAAACTTCCCGAACCGCGAAGGTTCGAAGCTCCAGAACGGACAGATCTCTTCCGTTGCGCTCATGGATGCAAGATCCATCGCAGCCACCGCTGCAAACGGCGGAGTACTCACGGCCGCTACCGAGTATACAGGCGAGTTCACGCAGTACACATATCATTTCGACAAGACCATATATGAGAACAGGGTATTTGACTCTCACGGAGTAGCAGATCCCGACGCTGAGATCGTATTCGGTCCCAACATCAAGGACTGGCCGGCAATGAGCGCTCTTACCGATAATCTGCTCCTCAAGGTCGTATCCGAGATCCATGATCCCGTTACCACGACCGATGAGCTGATCCCTTCGGGCGAGACGAGTTCTTACAGATCTAATCCTCTGGGCCTTGCCGAGTTTGCATTAAGCCGTAAGGACCCTGCATACGTAGGACGTGCAAAAGAAGTTCAGGCATTCACTTTTGACTCACCCGAGATCGCAGCTGTGGCAGGAGTGATCCGCACTCAGTTCCCGGAAGTGTCCGCTGACAACACAGGCATCGGCTCTACGATATATGCAGTCAAGCCCGGCGACGGTTCCGCGCGCGAGCAGGCTGCCAGCTGCCAGAAGGTTCTTGGCGGATGGGCCAACATCGCGAGCGAATATGCGACCAAGCGCTACCGTTCCAATCTGATCAACTGGGGAATGCTTCCTTTTATATATGAAGAAAGTACCGACGACCTGCCTTTTGCGAACCTGGATTATATCTTCATTCCCGAAATACGTAAGGCAGTAGAGGCGGGCGAAGACAACATCAAGGCGTATGCGATCCGCCGCGCGGAAGGCGGCGCCGATACTTGCGCTTACGCCCCTGGGCTTCATGAGTTCACCATGCATCTGGGCGACCTGACCGCCAAGGAGCGCGAGATCATCCTTAAGGGATGCCTGATCAACTATAACCGCGTGTGATATGATATTCAGACCCGGCATCAGCAAAAAGAGAATATCCCGGGCGCTTGTGTGCCTGACCGTGAGCGTGCTGCTTACCGGATGCTCTATGAGCAATATCCCCTGGTGGCCGACTGCGGCAGTGCAGTCCCAGTCATCCGAGGGCGAGGAGAACCAGATAACCAGCCTGGGACTCACACCGGACCTTAATTACGACAGGCCCGTGATAGAAGCCCATATTGAAGTGGACCAGCTGGGTTATCTGCCAGGCAGTCCGAAACTCGCGATATTCAGAGGCGACGAGCTGGATACTCATTTCAATGTGGTATCCGCAGATACCGGCGATGTGGTCTATACCGGAGAGATCAGGTCCAAGACTGAAGCGGGCAGCGGAGAGACCTTCAGTTACGGTGATTTTTCGGAGCTGACCGCGGAAGGGACATACTACATTCAGACTGATGTTATCGGGTATTCCTATCTCTTCTCCATAAAAGAGGATCTGTATGAGGATATGCTGGATGTGGCGCTCAAACAGTACTACTTAAACCGTTGCGGGACGTCGCTTGCATCCAAATACGCCGGAGACAGCGCGCATAGTGCCTGCCATACCGATCCGGTTACCTTGCAGCAGGATGCGAACGTGTCGCTCGATGTGACGGGCGGATGGCATATCAATCAGGCCGGCGACCGCGATGTGGTGAGCGGATGCAATACGATCGAGACGCTGCTCATCGCGTATGAATACAATACCGAAGCATTCTCAGATGATTCGGATATCCCCGAAAGCGGGGACGGCGTGCCGGATATCCTTAACGAGATCCGGGTAGAGACCGACTGGCTGCTCAAGATGCAGGATCCGTCCACGGGCGGAGTGTATGAGGGGATCGTGAGCACCGACCAGGGTAAAGGGTATGACAACCCCTGCCGCGTACTTCCGATAGATATGGATGCGACTCTTTCTTTTGCATCGGCGCTCGGGTACTTCAGCTATCTGTATCAGACGGTCGATACCGCATACGCGACTGTATGTCTGCAGGCGGCTGACCGTGCGATGAAGTATGCCGCGAAGTTTCCCGACAAGATCAACTCGGATGCGTATTTCAAGGCGGCGGCCATGCTCTACCGAGCGACAGGCTACTACAGCTACCGCACGATCGTAGAGAATTACTGCGTGGCACGGACCGACTACAACATGTCAGACAATGTGGTCTTCACCGGAGTCGTGACATATCTGGCTACTAAGCAGAAGACCAATTCGGATATATGCAACGCGATGATGGCGAGCCTTCGCTCCTATGCGGAAAAAATGGCTTCGGAGCGGCGTGACGCCCTGTATCTCATGGGCGAACAAGCCAAAACAGTCGAGAACTCCACACTTTTGTCTGAAATAGCCAGGCTGACTGTGGCTAACTACATCGTCAGCAGCAACGAATATGAGAACGTGATGGAGAGATACCTTCATTATTTCCTGGGCTGCAATCCCTACAACATATGTTACGTGGGGCAGTACGGCAGCCTGAACATATCGGATACGGAAGCCGGGCGCGACATCTTACGCCAGCCCGAACAGAACGCTTTCTACATATTATTATTATCGGGAGTGACGAGCAGATGATAAGGACAGTATTGATCATATTATTTCTGGCGGTGTTTTTGATAGTATCCCTGCCTGTGCAGCTGGTGCTGTGGCTATTAAGTTTCAAATGGCCCAAGGCGCCGGACCACGTATCCTATCCGATGGTCAAGTGGGCATTCAGGGTAGCTACCGTCATCGCGGGCACGAAACTGACCGTGATCGGTGAGGAGCGAATCCCGACCGATACGCCCGTACTCTATACCCCCAACCACAGAAGCTTCTTCGATACCGTGTTTACTTATTCCAGAGTACCGCGTCCGACGGCCTATCTTGCGAAAAAAGAGACCCGCAAGGTCCCCGGATTGAATATATGGATGTACCTGATGCATTGCCTCTTCCTGGACAGAAACGATATCAAACAGGGGCTGCAGTGCATACTTAAGTGCATAGATCTGGCAAAAGACGGATATTCGATCACGATATTCCCAGAGGGGACGAGAAACCACGACGAGGGTACGCTGCTTCCTTTCCACGAGGGCAGCTTCAAGGTTGCGACCAAGACAGGCATCCCGATCGTGCCGGTTGCGATCACCGGATCCGGCAATGTATTCGAGGATCATCTTCCTTATATAAAGAAGACAGCCGTTACGATCGAATATCTCGATCCCATCTACCCCGATAAGCTCGATCCCGAAGATCTGAAGCACATCGGTGCTTACACCCGCGCCAAAATCGCCGAGGCGATGGGGATAGAAGCGTAATTACTCGGGCGGTCCTTACGGACCGCCCATAATCTTTGTTAATTCCGCCGATTGTCTAAACCTTAGTCATCATCTACAATCCAAGTATAGTTCATATATGCAATCCCTATGATGTCCGGAGACATCTATTCAGGAGGGCAACATATGAAAAATGATGTTAAGGAGGACTTCTGTTATGAGTATGAGAGATAAAGAAGTACTTAATATGCAGTTGATTTTAATACCTGTTTTAGCAGAAGCTTGGAAGAAAACATATTCTGAATTATCGGATCTGCTCAAGAAATATGATGTATTGAGTTATATCGACGTTTGCTATGAAAACTATAATTCTACCGGAAATCAGGGCATTATCGATGATTTACAGGACTATATTGAAATGCAGGGAGGTAGAGTTAGTTGAAGCCTTTGTATCATGGAACGATATATGATTTTGAAGAGATAGATGTATCAGCCGGAAAAGGCTATAAGGATTTCGGAAAAGGATTCTATGCCACCGCAGTTCCTTCACATGCGGAGAGGCTTGCAATCAGAAACAAGAGCATCGCAGAGAAACGTCAAAGCTTTCTCAAAAACAAAAAGGGAATAAAGATACAGCCGATTGTAGCCTACAGATACAATCTTCTGTTCAGCGAAGAAACGGCTGGATTGAAGGTTAAGGTATTTGAAAAAGCTGATAAGGAGTGGCTGCGTTTTATCCTTCAGAACCGTAAATGTGATGGTTGCATGCATGATTATGATATTGTGATAGGCCCTACAGCAGATGCTGAAACAACTACAATTATCAATGAATACTATGATGAACTGGAAGAATCAGGTTATTCTGATGAAGTATGCGATAAGGTAATTGCGGAGTTTAAGCCGGAGAATTAACCTAAACAATACTTTTTCAGAACCAAGGAGGCAGTGAACACCTTGAGCTTTGATAAAGTGAGAAGGCAGGTGATTGGATAATGATTACTGGTTCAGATCAAAAAAAGGCTATGCGTAGTATAGCGGCTTTCCTTGTAGAATATATTATGAATGATAAAGGGTGTTCCAGGGACGAAGCAGTCGAATTTTTGATAAAGACAACGGTATATGCGGCTTTGATGGATGAGGATACGGATCTTTATCTGGAATCCCGGGAAGCTGTATTGGATATATTAAAGGAGGAATTGGCCGGAAATCCATACAGACTATTGCAAGTATAAAAACCGTTTTGAATCGTCAGGGGAGACTTTTTTTACTGTCCTGTTAAGATCGGTATCTTTTTGTCTAAAAGAAGGTTTCTGTTGCGCTGCCTTTGATGCCCACCCCATCTAAGGCAGCGTTGCTATTTACAACAATAGGCCCGCCCCCGCATCAAAGGCAGCACTGCCCATAGTCTTTGGTTGAATGAAAAAGTAAATTCCACTTGATCTTTGAAAAGTGGTCTCGAAGGCGATTTTGAGCATCTTTTCAAAGTGCCCTTGTCACCTTCGAAAAA
>JAFZQY010000023.1 GCA_017620155.1 Lachnospiraceae bacterium
CTGGAGAAGGCTTCGGAGATGGGTTTCGGTGCCGTGCTGTTTGAGGGGAATATCAATTTCTACAGCAAATGCGGATTTACCTTCGCAAGAGAGTTCGGTATACGATATCATGATCTGCCTGAAGGAGAGGATGATTCCTTTTTTCTGTGCAGAGAGTTGATTCCAGGGTATCTCGATGGTATCACAGGAGTGTATCAGACACCGAAGGGATACTATGTGAAGGATGAAGATGTGGAGGAGTTTGACAAGGGATTCCCGCCTAAGGAAAAGCTGAAGCTTCCGGGGCAGATATTTGGGTAATCTTCCAGCTGAGTAACAATCAATCTGCATATTTGGAGGCTGTCATGAGCAAACGAGCGAGACAGTATATTGGCCTGTTTGTGGCGATAATTTCATATTATATTATTCACGAAGGAGCCCATCTGGCATACGCGCTGATCACAGGAGTGTATAAGCAGGTCAATATAATAGGGCTTGGTGTTCAGATAGACGTATTTGCTGAAAAGATGACAGACAATCAGATGGGGATGTTTTGCCTCGTGGGTTCCCTTGCTACGATCATAACCGGATATATTCTTGTGGGGGTAATAAACATTTTGATCAAATCGCCCTCAGATATATTTAAGGCGTGCATGTACTATGTGACAATAATAATGATGTTTATGGATCCGTTGTATTTATGTGTTCTTTGCTCCATTTTTGGCGGAGGGGATATGAATGGGATATCTCTTATCATTTCTGAAATTGCCGCAAGAGTAATATATGGAATCCTGTTTATCGTCAATGCAGTGATTTTTATCAAAGTGGTTTTGCCAAAATATAAGATGGCTTTTCAATAGAAAATAGAAGACTGAATCGATGTGAAGATTGACACAGACACGTATCTCAGATAAAATACAAACAGATGTTCGATGCGGATTTAATTAAGATTTTGAGGGTGTTTTGTGAGAAATGGAATTTAAACTTCATTCCGAATATCAGCCTACCGGCGATCAGCCGAAGGCCATAAAAGAATTAGTAGAGGGTTTCAAACAGGGCAACCAGTTTGAAACCTTACTTGGCGTTACGGGTTCCGGCAAGACCTTCACGATGGCTAATGTCATTGCGCAGCTGCAGAAGCCGACTCTGATCATCAGCCACAACAAAACCCTCGCGGGCCAGCTGTATTCCGAGATGAAAGAATTCTTCCCCGAGAACGCGGTGGAGTATTTTGTATCCTATTAGCTCTATTCATACATGCCACAATATCTTGTGGCATTAACCCAAGAGAAAATCCATATATAGTAGCAAGGTAACGTTATAAGGACTGTGTGGACTATATGGACAGGGTACTACAGGTGAGGCAATTGTCCGGCTGTTGTACCTCCGGCTGTTAGAATGGCACTACCGCAAATGTCTTCGGCAAAATACCGCAAATGTCTTCGGCAAAATACCACAAATGTCTTCGTTGATGATTGAAAATAGCTGATAATGGAGTATAATACATAATATAGATTAATACATATGCTTTGCGAGGTAAATAACCAGAATGAACTATATAAAACGAATATGTGACAGCGAATTGCGAGACAAACTGGATGCTTTTGGAGCTGTACATGTTATAGGTCCTAAATGGTGTGGGAAAACAACAACCGCTAAACAATTTGCCAAAAGCTATATTGAAATGCAGGACCCCGATATGAGGGATTCCTATATACATACTGCCCAAATCAAACCATCTAATCTGCTTGTTGGAGAGAATCCTCGTTTGATCGATGAGTGGCAGATTGCTCCGAATTTATGGGATGCTGTAAGAGTTTCTGTCGATAAAAGAAACGAATCCGGCTTATATATTCTTACCGGTTCAAATTCCATAGATAAGACCGCAATCATGCATACCGGAACCGGCAGAATCGATACACTCCAGATGTATCCAATGAGTCTATATGAATCAGGGGAGTCAAACGGTAAAGTTTCTTTAACCTCGTTATTTGAGAATAAAGCGCTTGCGGATGAAGAATGCATTTCTGATCTCACGATTGATGGAATAATACAGGCCGCGTGCCGCGGCGGATGGCCATCTATTATGAACAAAAAAACAGATAAAGCAAAACTGATGGTTTCCGGAAGCTATTTTGATAGCCTTTGCAGAGACGACGTTAGTAATGTGGATAGCGTGAAAAGAGAAGAGCAGGGTACACGTCTTTTGCTTAGATCCTATGCCAGAAACATATCAACATTTGCTTCCAACCGTACGATTCTGCGGGATATTAATGCAAATTACTCCATGGGAGAAACTACGTTTTACGATTATTTAAGTGCTCTAAAAAAACTATATGTGATCAAGGATGTAGAAGCATGGTGCCCGTCGATAAGATCCAAAACGGCAATTCAATCGTCTGATAAAAAAGAGTTTATAGATCCTTCAATAGCCGTCGCTGCTCTCGGCGTCGGCCCGGAATACTTCAATACCGATCTTAAGGCTTTCGGGTTTATTTTTGAAACTTTATGTATAAGGG
This sequence comes from Lachnospiraceae bacterium, assembly GCA_017620155.1. Lineage (GTDB taxonomy): Bacteria > Bacillota > Clostridia > Lachnospirales > Lachnospiraceae > XBB2008. The sequence continues at coordinate 2,499 of JAFZQY010000023.1, forward strand.
ACCTGCGTGTTTACTCTTCGTCAATGGGCGGAACAATATCATATTACCACGACAGATATGGTTTGGAAGCAGACGCTGTACTTCACCTGAAGGATGGCAGATATGCGTTGATTGAGATAAAGCTTGGCAGTAATGAAATTGAAGAAGGAGCTTCGCACCTTAATGAAATAGAGCGACTGATAGCAGAATACAATTCTCATGAGAAGCAGGTTCCGCTCAGATTACCTGATTTAAAGATGGTGCTTACTGGTACACCTTTTGGTTACAAACGAGAGGATGGTGTTTTTGTTATTCCGATAGGATGCTTGAAAAACTAGAAAGCATAGAGATTGATGTATCGGTAGGAGGTAAAAAGATGCCTAAATACACGGATGATGAAATAAGAAATATGAAGATTACATGTAAGATAGCAGGTGAGTATTTAGGAATATCTTCGATGGCTGTGAGCATTGGGATGAGAAACAATCTTCTCCCTATTGGATTTGCAATCCATAATGAAGAAAACGATAGACCATATTCAGAAAGTTGGTCATATCTGATTATTGCAGAGCGACTAATAGCATACAAGTTTGGGAGAATCTCGAAAGTGCAGGTTCAAAACATTGAAAAGAATCTTTCAACCATTATAGAGCAGTTCGAGGAAATGAAAAAAGACCTGGTTTTTCTATTAAGCGAAAACGGGGATCAGCAGAAATAGAATTGTTTGATTACGCGTTTTCGCTTGGCAAGTATTCGAATCTACAAAAGAGATATGAAGGGAAAGAATTACCGGAATGGAGAGTGAAAAAGGAATAGTAAAGTTGTCAAGAAAACAACTCTATAACGATATTTGGGAAATGTCTGTTGCAGGAGTTGCTCGAAAGTATAATCTGAATTATGCCAAGTTGATTGAGACGTGTAGGGTATCCGATATACCTTTTCCTTCTTCGGGCTACTGGACGAGACGGAATTGTGGAAAAGATGTTTCTTCGGAGATAATACTGCTCAGTGGGGCTGGAGATGAAATAGTAGAACTACTCACCAATGATTCTGTGGTCAAGAGACTAAGAAAAAACAATAATGCTAATGATATGTCTATTGAACAGGGGAATGAAGACAAATCCCCCAATATGATAGATACCTATGATGATAGTGTTATACAATCGCAGGTTTTGAGTTTTCTTAGTAAAGAGGAAAGGATAAAAGTCCTTGCTGTGGCGTGTAATCTGAAGATAGAGGGCAATAACAGACTTCATAAGGCATTGACACAATACAAGAAAAAGATTGCAGATTATAACGAACAGCTAAAAAAGGCGCAGAGTCAGAGATACTATAACCCACGATATAATAAGCCGGCGAATGAACCGAGTTTCTTTAGCGAGGTTTCGGATGAAGGGACAAAGAGACTTATGGGCATATTGGATGCTCTGTATAAGGCAATCGAGAAACTGGGCGGAACAGTAAATGAGGATCTGTCAATAAAACTCAATGATGATGTTGTCAGGCTCAGGGTAGCTGAATCAAAAGACAAAATCAAACATGAATTGACAAAGCAAGAAGCTCAGGAACTTCTAAAGTATCAGGATGAACTAAAAAGGCATTCATGGGCTTCGAAACCGCAAATCAGACAATATGATCACGTGTTCAATGGAAGATTGCGTATTGTATTTGGCGAAAAAAGTTATATTCGAGATTCCGAGAAAGAAAAACTTGAGGATCGTTTAGGGGATATTGCTAATGAAAAGGATACGTGCAAAATATGTGTATGGTCTTTCGGCCACCCCGGAGAGAAGTGATCATTTGGATGATATAGTATATATGCTTCTGGGTCCTGTTCGACATAAGTATTCTGTTAAGGAACAGGCAGATGCACAGGGGTTGGAACGATATGTCTGTCCAAGATTTACAAGGGTAGTTAATATATCCGGGGAGAAACTTGATATACATAAGGCTGATGCTCTGATAGCGGACAGTGTAGTGAGAAATGAACAGATTGTATCTGATGTTGAGCAGGCTATTGTCTCCGGCAGGACTCCGGTGATACTGACCAAACTAAAGAAACATGCCGAACAGTTAAATGAAATACTTCAGGGAAAAGCAGATCATGTTTTTTTGATATACGGCGGACAGACTATGAAGCAGAATCAGGATATCAAAGACCAAATGTTTCGTATCCCGTCAAATGAAACTCTTATCCTAATAGCGACCGGGCAAAAGATAGGAGAGGGCTTCAACTTTCCGAGATTGGATACGCTTATGCTCGCGGCACCTGTAAAGTTTGAGGGTCGGCTTATACAATATATCGGCCGTCTGAATCGTTCTTATGAAGGTAAGAAAGATGTGATGGTTTACGATTATGTAGATCCGCATATAGTATTCTTCGACAGGCAATACAAAAATCGCCTTAAGACATACAGAAAACTTGGATATCAGGTAATATCCAACCCGGTTATAGAGAAGCAGAAAGCTAATATGATCTTTAATGGAAGAGATTATACAGAGATTTTCGAGCGGGATCTGATAGAAGCAGATCGAGAAATTGTAATAGCAAGTCCTGATCTTAGAAGAAACAAAGTAGATCGGCTTATTGCATTGTTAAAACCAAGACAGGAAGCCGGTGTATCTGTAACGGTTATCACAATGGAACCGGATTCGACAGGATATGGAGATACTATAGAACTCCATATATTGATTGATGAAATGAAAAACAGCGGGATTCATATACGCACAACACTGGACGAGGGAGAACATTATGCTGTAATAGACCGAAAACTCGTATGGCACGGTGGCATGAATCTGCTTGGAAAAGCTGATGTTTATGACAATCTTATACGCGTGGAAAACGAACAAGCAGCTGCGGAATTGATGGAGATTACAGAGCGGATCGCTGATAGATAAATGATGATATGAGGCCGTCTTTCACAAGAGCGGGCTTGAAAAGGACAGTGTTTCTGCTCGATACAAACGCTTATACGACTAAAAATGTATCATATAGTTCATATTGTCCGTATGGTGATATATAATTCGTACAGTTTGGATTATAAAAAATAGGTGAGGCAATTGTCCGTTTGATGAGCATGGGACATATATGGCAGACAAAAACTGGTGAATAGTAATCATTTTACTATCAGATTTTGAAGGATAATTGAAGAAATGGACTTTAAATTACATTCAGAATATCAGCCGACCGGCGACCAGCCGCAGGCAATAAAGGAATTAGTTGAGGGTTTCAAACAGGGCAACCAGTTTGAGACTCTTCTTGGCGTTACGGGTTCCGGCAAGACCTTTACGATGGCTAATGTGATAGCCGCTCTGAACAAACCGACACTGATCATCAGTCATAACAAAACACTCGCCGGACAGCTGTATGGAGAGATGAAAGAGTTCTTCCCCGAGAACGCGGTGGAGTATTTTGTATCCTACTACGATTATTACCAGCCTGAAGCATATGTGCCTTCGTCAGACACATACATTGCGAAGGATTCATCCATAAATGATGAGATAGACAGACTGCGTCTTTCGGCGACAGCTTCTCTTGCCGAGAGACGGGATGTGATTGTCGTGGCTTCGGTTTCATGCATATACGGCCTCGGCTCTCCGAAAGAGTTCAAGGCGATGAGCGTTTCCTTGAGGAGAGGGCAGCAGATCGACAGGGATGATGTCATAAGAGGGCTCGTGAACATACAGTATTCGCGTAACGACATGGAACTGTCGAGAAGTACGTTCAGGGTACGCGGAGATGTTCTTGAAGTAGCTCCATCCACATCTTTTCACGGGCCGGATTATATCATCAGGATAGAGTTTTTCGGTGACGAGATAGACCGTATTTCGGAGATCGATCCTCTTAATGGGAAGATCTTAAGGTCGCCCGAACATGTCATGCTTTTTCCCGCTTCACATTATGTGGTTGAACAGGATACATTAAACAGAGCCTGTGATACCATCAGCGAGGAGCTTACGGAAAGGATCAGCTTTTTCAAATCCGAGGATAAGCTCTTAGAGGCGCAGCGTATATCCGAGAGAACGAATTTCGATATCGAGATGCTCAGGGAGACCGGATTCTGCTCGGGCATCGAGAATTATTCAAGACATTTTGCGGGGACTGCACCCGGTGAACCGCCAAAGTGTCTTCTTGATTATTTTGAAGACGATTTTCTCATCATAATCGACGAGTCCCATATGACGATCCCGCAGATCAGAGCCATGTATGCGGGGGACCGCTCAAGGAAGACCACTCTCGTGGATTATGGCTTCAGGCTTCCCAGCGCACTGGACAACAGACCTTTAAGCTTCGAGGAATTTGAATCTCATATAGATCAGATGATGTTCGTGTCCGCGACTCCTTCGGATTATGAAGCCGACCATGAACTGCTCCGTACCGAGCAGGTCATCCGACCCACCGGACTGCTTGATCCGGAAGTGGATGTACGACCCGTGGAAGGCCAGATCGATGACCTGTTAGGGGAGATCAGAAAAGAGATCTCGAAGAATAACAAAGTCATGATTACGACACTTACGAAGAAGATGGCAGAGGATCTGACCAAGTATCTCAAGGAGGTCGGAGTCAAAGTCAATTACATGCATTCGGATGTCGAGGCTCTTGAGAGAGCGAAGATAATAAGAGACTTAAGACTGGGTGTTTTTGATGTACTGGTCGGGATCAACCTTTTGAGGGAAGGTCTGGATATACCGGAGGTTACGCTGGTGGCGATACTTGACGCGGACAAGGAAGGTTTCCTTCGAAGCGAGACGGCGCTCATCCAGACTATCGGACGCGCGGCGCGTAATTCGGAAGGGCATGTCATCATGTATGCGGATGCCATGACGGATTCCATGAAGAATGCGATAGATGAGACGAACCGCCGCCGCAAGATTCAGGAGGCATATAATAAGGAACACGGGATCACTCCGAAGACGATCGAGAAGTCCATTCGCGATCTTATAAGTATCTCCAAAGAAGTTGCAAAAGAAGAGATGCGATTCTCCAAGGATCCCGAGTCGATGGATAAACAGGAACTTAAAGCACTTATCGATAATGTTGAGAAACAGATGAGAAAAGCTGCTGCGGAACTTAACTTCGAGGCGGCTGCCGAACTCAGAGACAAGATGGTCGAATTAAAAAAGATGATGTACGAGGAATAGATAAAAAATATGAGCTCTAAAGATAAGGAAAACGAAACAGCGGTAAAGATGCGCCCCAGAGATTACATCAAGATACGGGGGGCGAACGAACATAATCTCAAGAATCTGAATCTGGATATCCCCAGAGGACAGTTTGTCGTCTTCACGGGCCTGTCCGGATCCGGAAAATCTTCACTCGCATTTGACACTATATATGCAGAAGGTCAGCGCCGGTACATGGAGTCTCTTTCTTCTTATGCCCGCATGTTCTTGGGACGCATGGAGAAGCCGAATGTGGAGAGACTTGAGGGACTTTCTCCCGCAATATCGATAGATCAAAAATCCACTAATCATAACCCCAGATCCACGGTCGGGACCGTGACCGAGATCTATGATTATTTCAGACTGCTCTATGCCAGGGCAGGCGTACCTCACTGTCCCAAATGCGGACGCGTGATCGCGAGACAGACCATCGACCAGATCACCGACCGCGTGCTTGATCTTCCCGAGGGGACCAGGATCCAGATCCTCGCCCCCGTAGTCAGAGGACGTAAGGGTGAGCACACCAAGGTTCTTGAGAGTGCGGCTAAGAGCGGTTATGTCAGAGCAAGGATCGACGGCAGTCTTTATGAACTGTCCGAGGAGATCAAACTCGACAAGAACATCAAGCATAATATCGAGATCGTCGTGGACAGGCTCGTGGTCCGCGAAGGTATCAAATCCAGGCTCACCGATTCCGAGGAGAGCGCTCTTAAACTCGCCGGCGGCCTTCTGAATGTGGATACCGGTGACGGGGAGATGCTCACTTTTTCGCAGAATTTCGCATGTCCCGATTGCGGGATATCCATAGGCGAGATAGAGCCCAGGAGTTTCTCTTTCAACAATCCCTTCGGCGCATGTCCCGAATGTGCCGGTCTCGGATACAAGATGGAATTCGATGTCGATCTCATGATCCCCGACAGGAGACTGAGCTTCAACGACGGTGCGGTACAGGTCATGGGCTGGCAGAATTCCAAGGACAAAAAGAGCTTCTCGCATGCTCTTCTTGAAGCCCTGTCCAAGGCGAACGGTTTCAGTCTGGATACCCCCTTCAAAGATCTGCCCGAAGACATACAGAACAAATTCCTTTACGGCGGGTTCAAAGAGGTAAATGTTCACTATACAGGGCAGCGAGGGACCGGAGATTATCCGATGGAATTCGAAGGCCTGTTGGAGAACATCAATCGCAGATACCGCGAAACTTACGGTGAGAATTCCAGAGCCGAATATGAGTCTTATATGAGATTCTCACCATGTAACGTATGTCACGGCATGAGACTTAAACCGGAGTCGCTGGCAGTGACCATAGGCGACCTGAACATACATGAGATTACATCTCTTTCCGTAAGGGATCTTCAGAAGTTCCTGAACGAACTTGAACTGACTAAGCAGCAGGCGATCATAGGCAAGCGTATCCTTCGCGAGATCTCAAACAGGGTAGGGTTCCTTGTTAATGTCGGACTCGATTATCTGACTCTGGCGAGAGCCACGTCATCACTTTCGGGCGGCGAGTCGCAGAGGATCCGTCTTGCGACCCAGATAGGATCGGGACTGGTCGGAGTATGCTACATACTCGATGAACCCAGTATCGGACTTCACCAGAGGGACAACGGCAAGCTGCTTAATGCGTTAAAGGATCTGAGGGATCTGGGAAATACGCTGATCGTCGTTGAGCATGATGAGGAGACGATGCGTGAAGCAGATTTCGTTGTGGATATCGGCCCGGGCGCCGGAGAGCACGGCGGAGAAGTCGTGGCAGCAGGCACCATCGAAGACATAATGGCAGTTCCCGAATCGATCACGGGCCAGTACTTAAGCGGCGCAAAGAAGATCGAGATCCCCGACTCGAGGAGAAAGCCTTCGGGATGGATCAAGGTCATCGGAGCGAGGGAAAACAATCTCAAGAACATAGATGTGGAAATCCCTCTCGGCGTCTTCACATGCGTGACGGGAGTATCCGGATCAGGCAAATCTTCGCTGATAAATGAGATAGTCAATAAGCGGCTTTCAAGAGAACTGAACCGAGCCGGAACAGTACCCGGGAAGCATACGGATATAGAAGGGATAGAGCAGCTTGATAAAGTCATTGATATCGACCAGTCGCCCATCGGCCGTACTCCCAGATCCAATCCGGCTACATATACCGGCGTGTTTGATCAGATCAGGGATCTTTTTGCATCGACACAGGATGCGAAGGCACGAGGATACACCAAGGGCCGTTTCAGTTTCAATGTAAAGGGCGGACGCTGCGAAGCCTGTGCCGGTGACGGTATCGTGAAGATAGAGATGCATTTCCTGCCGGATGTATATGTTCCGTGCGAGGTATGCGAGGGGCACAGATATAACCGCGAGACCCTTGAGGTCAGGTATCACGATAAGAGCATATATGATGTGCTGAACATGACCGTTGAAGAGGCGCTTGTCTTCTTCGAGCATATCCCGTCTATCAGGAACAAGATCCAGACCCTGTATGATGTGGGTCTCGGTTACATCCGCTTAGGACAGCCTTCGACGGAGCTTTCGGGCGGCGAAGCGCAGAGAGTCAAGCTTGCCACGGAACTGTCCAAACGCGGAACCGGCAGGACTATATATATCCTGGATGAGCCTACGACCGGACTTCATTTTGCGGATGTTCATAAGCTCATAGATATCCTCCAGCGCCTGGCCGAAGGCGGTAATACCGTCGTGGTCATCGAGCACAATCTCGATGTGATCAAGTGTGCGGACTACATCATCGATATGGGGCCCGAGGGCGGAGACGGCGGCGGAACCGTCATAGCACAGGGGACTCCCGAAGAGGTTGCCAAGGTCAAAAAATCTTATACGGGACAATACCTGGCTAAGATGCTGAAAGATAAACCCGAGGCAAAACCTGCGGCCAAATCCGCCTCCCGAAAGGAAAAAACAAAGGGTTAAGTTGGGGGACGGATCATCCGATATAATAAACAGCATGGACGCATTGACCACCGAAAGGATTCGGAGGGTCAGTGCGCTTTTTGCATTTTACGGAGTCTGAAAATTTTATAAATCTCTTTCATAATAGGCGCTGTTGGGGTATAATATATCGGATATTATGACTTACCGGCCCTCAAAGAGAGGCTTTTTCAGAATAGAAAGGGAACCGTAAGATGCAATACACAGACATAGGAATCGACTTAGGTACAGCGAGTATTCTTGTTTATATCAGAGGCAAGGGCGTCGTTTTAAAAGAGCCCTCGGTAGTAGCTTTTGACAGTAATACTCATAAGATACAGGCTATCGGCGAAGACGCCAGACTGATGCTGGGTAGGACACCGGGCAACATCGTAGCCGTAAGACCTCTTCGTGAGGGTGTTATTTCGGATTATACCGTTACCGAGAAGATGATGAAGTACTTTATTCAGAAGGCACTCGGTAAGAGAAACTTCCGTAAGCCCAGGATCGCCGTGTGCGTTCCCAGCGGCGTTACCGAGGTAGAGCGTAAGGCGGTTGAGGACGCGACCATTCAGTGCGGTGCTCGCGAAGTATTCATCATAGAAGAGCCTATCGCAGCTGCCATCGGCGCAGGCGTTGATATATCCAAACCCTGCGGAAACATGATAGTGGATATCGGCGGCGGTACGACAGACGTAGCAGTTATCTCACTGGGCGGAACGGTAGTAAGCGATTCGATCAAGATAGCCGGAGATGATTTCGATCAGGCACTTGTTCGTTACATGCGTAAGAAACACAATCTTCTGATCGGTGAGAGCACCGCGGAAGATATCAAGATCAACATCGGTACCGCTTACAAGCGCCCTGAGATCGATTACATGGATGTTAAGGGACGTAACCTGGTATCGGGACTTCCGAAGAGCATCAAGGTAAGCTCGGAGGAAACAGAAGATGCGCTGAAAGAGCCCACGTCACAGATCGTCGATACGATCAAGGGCGTACTGGAGAAGACTCCTCCGGAGCTCGCAGCTGATATCGTCGACAGAGGCATAGTCCTTACCGGCGGCGGATCACTGCTAAGAGGACTCGAGGATCTGATCTCGTCTCAGACAGGTATCAATACGATGACAGCCGAAGATCCGATGACCGCTGTCGCTATCGGTACCGGCAAGTACGTAGAGTTCCTGGCGGGCTACAAAGAAGAATAAGAATGAGGTTATCACATGGTTAAAGGTCTTTACACTTCCTATACCGGAATGATCAATGAGCAACACAGGTTGGATACAGTCGCCAACAGTATTGCCAACTTCGACACCATCGGATTTAAGAAAGAGGGAGCGACCAGTCAGGCCTTTGACGATGTGCTGGCATATAAGATCAAGGATGTCACTGAAGCCGGCAATCTGCCGAGACGCATGGGCATCATCAATCCCGGAGTCAAGATAGGCGAGAACTATGTTGACTGGTCAGAGGGATCATTCCAGGAAACCGGAAATACCTTCGATCTTGCGATCGCGGGCAAAGGTTTCTTTGCGGTGGAATTTACTTCCAAATCAGGACAAAGTTCAACCAAATATACAAGAGACGGCAAATTCACTGTGGATATGCAGGGTAATCTGACCACGGTGGATGGAGATTATGTTCTTAATTCCAACGGACAGCATATCAAACTGGACCCGCTCAAGGAGGCTGTGATAAATACAGGGGGACAGATATACCAGAACGGTACTCTTGTCGGTACGATCGGGGTGACCGATTTTGCCAATTATGATTATCTTGAGAAATATGGTGAAAATATGTATCAGCCGGTTGAGGGAGCGACTCAGATCCAATCGGCACATCAGATATATTCCGGATACCTTGAGCAGAGCAATGTATCCATCGTTGATGAGATGGTCAACATGATCTCGATCCAGAGATCTTACGAGGCAAACCAGAAAGTGATACAGACATTTGATTCGAGTCTGGATATTGCAGCAAATCAGTTAGGAAAAGTCTGATAGGAAGACGTTAACGGAGAGGAGAAGATATGGTTAGAAGCTTATGGACCGGCGCGACCGGAATGAACGCACAGCAGACCAATGTTGATACTATAGCGAATAATCTGGCTAACGTTAATACCAACGGATATAAAGCACAGGAAGCAGAGTTTAAGACACTGCTGTATCAGTCTCTTCAGACCAAGACTACTACAGCCAATGGTGACAGAAAGCCGATAACTTCACAGGTCGGTCTGGGTACCAGAGTGGCATCGATCAATTCCGTATTTTCGCAGGGAGCGCTGCTTGATGCAGAATCGGATACGGCATTTGCTATTGAAGGTGACGGATTCTTCGCAGTACGTTGCGGAGACGGACAGACCAGATATACCAGAAACGGAGACTTTAACTGGTCACTCGGCACGGGCAACACCATAGTCCTCTGCAGTTCCGATGGATATCCGGTACTTGATGAGGCCGGTAAGCCTATCAGCCTGGCGAATACTTATATCGTAAACAGGATCACGGTCGATTCCAGCGGTAGCCTGTTATATCCGGATGCCAACGGTGTTCCTCAGCGTTTGGGTATCACGATAGGAAAATACCAGTTCCAGAATCCTGCCGGCATGGAACGATATGGTGATACACTCTTTTCGGCAACTCCTTCCAGCGGTGCTGCGATCAATGAGGCGACCAGCAATGCGGTACAGAAGAGCCGCGTTGTTCAGGGATACCTTGAAGGCTCGAATGTGTCTGTGGCAGATGAAATGGTGGATCTTATAGTTGCACAGCGTGCATATGAAATGAACTCCAAGGTCATCACTACTACAGACAGCATGATGGAAACCGCAAACAATTTGAAACGATAATAGCTAGAGGTGATTCACATGTCAGACTTTGATATATCCTCATTAACCGATTACAGTTCCACATTACTTTCCAATATGCAGAGTACTGCAGCATCGGATTCGATCAGTTCAAAGGCAAAGTCCATAAGCAAGGACTCTACGGATGACGAATTGCTGGATGCCTGCAAACAGTTTGAAGCATATCTTTGGGAGCAGGTGTATAAGAATGTCGATAAGACGACCAATGTGTTTGGGAGTCAGTCCGATGGTAGTTATGCCGGCAACATGGTCAATGCTTTCTCTGACACACTGATCCGGGAAGTATCCAAGATGAGTGTTGGTGAAGGAGATAATTCGCTGGCCATGAAACTGTATGAACAGCTGAAGAGAAACTATGGTATCGGAGCAAAAACTCCGGAAGAGAAAGCCGAAAAAATCGACGTAGTCGATAAAACAGAATAATAAGAAAAATTCAAATGATTTTTTCTACTTCGTTACAGACCGCCAACTGTAATGAGACCGTAAGAAGGGTCTATGCAGTTGGTGGTTTTTATGTAGCGGCGTTTCAGGGGGATAGAATGGAACTTAACGGGTATGTGAGCAACATAAGATATCATAAAGAGGAAACCGGTTATACGGTTTTCGAACTCGTGAGCGATAACATCGGTTTTACCGTAGTAGCCAAGGTCGCCGACATAGATGAAGGCGCCAATGTTCATGTAGTAGGCGAAATGGTGATGCACCCGGTATACGGAGAACAGATCAATGCATCGGTATGCGAAGTCTCGGTTCCCGAAGATACCGACGGGCTCCTCATGTACTTAGGATCCGGCGCGATACGCGGCGTGGGCGAGACCATGGCTTCGAGGATAGTCGAGAAGTTCGGCGCCGAAGCCGCCCATATCCTCGAGAATGAGCCCGAAAGGCTGGCGGAGGTCAAGGGCATCAGCGAGCGCAAAGCCAGGGATATCGCTCTGCAGTTCAGGGAAAAAGCGCAGACAAGAAAGGCTTTTGTGTTCCTTCGCGGATACGGCATATCCAACAACATGTCCGTAAAAATCTATGACGAATACGGTGAGGAGATATACGGGATACTTCGGGAGAATCCCTATAAGCTTGCCGAGGATATCCGTGGCATAGGTTTTAAGACCGCCGATGAGATCGCCGAAAGATCCGGGATCAGGGTCGATTCGCAGTACAGGATCAGAGCGGGACTAATGTATGTTCTTTCGCAGGCCATAGCGGAGGGCCATATGTTTCTTCCGATGGGAGAACTGACCGGTAAGGCGACGGAACTTCTGGATATCGATCCCTCATTGATAGAGACGGAGATAACGAATCTTGCCGTAGAGAGAAAGGTAGTCGTAAAAGGCGAGGATGTGTATGCCTCCGAATACTACTATGCGGAACTTAAATGTGCGGCGCTGCTTCACGATATTGATTCATATACCGAGCCGATAGTCTCGGAGAAAAAGAAGTCGGCTCTTGCTGCGAGGATAGAGCGGATGGAGACCGAGACGGGGATGCATTTCGATCCTCTCCAGAGAGAGGCGATCGAAGCTGCCACATCGGGCGGGATACTTATATTATCCGGCGGTCCCGGAACGGGCAAGACGACAACCATAAATGCGCTCATAAAATATTTTACCGATGAAGGGATGGATATCATGCTCGCAGCTCCGACCGGGCGTGCGGCCAAGAGGATGACCGAAGCGACCGGCTACGAGGCCAAAACCATCCATCGTCTGCTGGAACTGACCGGAGCTCCGGACGAAGATCATTCACGCGCACATTTTGAGCGTAACGAGGATAATCCGCTTGAGGCAGATGTGATCATCCTTGATGAGATGTCGATGGTCGATATCTTCCTTTTCCTGTCTCTTCTCAAGGCGATCACACCGGGAACGAGGCTGATCATGGTGGGAGATGTGGACCAGCTTCCGAGCGTGGGCCCGGGACAGGTATTGAAGGACATGATCGATTCCGGCGCTTTCAAAGTAGTCATGCTTGAACAGATATTCAGGCAGGAGGAAGGATCGGATATCATCACGAATGCGCACAATATCCGTGCCGGCAGATACCCTGTTCTGGGGACGGACAGCAAGGACTTTTTCTTCCTCGAACGCTCCGATGTGAAGGTCATTTATAAGCACATGGTGGAGCTTATCACGAAGATGCTTCCGGGGTATGTCTCGGCCGATCCGATGGACATCCAGGTGCTCACTCCCATGAGAAAAGGACCGCTCGGAGTCGAGTCTCTTAATAAGATCCTTCAGCAGTACATCAACCCTTCTTCCAAGGACAAAAAAGAGATCGAATACGGCGATACGATATTCCGCGAAGGGGATAAGGTGATGCAGATCCGGAACAATTACCAGCTTGAATGGTATGTGGCCGGTGAGTACAATATCAGGATTCAATCCGGTACCGGAGTGTTCAACGGCGATGTCGGATGCATCAGATCGATCGATGAAGATCAGCGCATGATGACCATAGAATTTGAGGAAGGTCATCTCGTTGATTATGAGTATTCTCTCTTTGAAGACCTCGAACCTGCTTATGCCGTTACGATCCATAAATCCCAGGGCAGCGAATATCCCGCCGTGATCATTCCGGTGATCAGCGGACCTCCGCAGCTTCTTAACAGAAACCTTCTTTATACCGCCGTGACCAGAGCAAAGCGCAGCGTGGTCCTGATGGGCAGCCGGCAGGCGTATCTTAACATGGTTGATAACGACAGGATCAATATGCGTCATACGGGCTTCGCGGACCGTATCAGAGAGGTATGTTCATGACCTCTTTGAAGCCTGCCGGCGAAGCGCTCATAAGCCTTATCTTTCCGAGAAGATGTCCGATATGCGACCGTCCTGTCAAACCGTACGGATCGCTTGTCTGTGATGATTGTGCGGCCGGAGTTAAGTATGTTCACGGTGCTGTGTGTTATAAGTGCGGAAAACCACTGAAAGATGAAGCGGCGGAATACTGTGAGGACTGTGCGCGAACAAGGCATATTTACAGCCGCGGCATATCGCTTTTTGAATACAGATCCGTATCCGATTCCATATACAGATTCAAGTACAGAGGAAGGCGTGAATATGCGGCCTGGTACGGGCAGGAGATGGCGCACAGACTGGGCGGCAGACTGCTTGCACTTAATCCCGATGCGCTTGTCCCGGTTCCCATCCATTCATCCAAAATGAGGAGCCGCGGTTATAACCAGTCGGCGCTCATCGCGAGACAACTTTCGGAGCGGATGAACATACCCGTATGGGAGGATGCCGTGAGGCGTATCAAACGCACAACTCCCCTTAAGGATTTAACGCCTTCGGAACGAAACATAATTTTGCGGGGGGCTTTCAAATTGGGCGTTAATGATGTAAAATTAAAGACGATTGTAATCATTGATGACATATATACGACCGGAGCGACGGTTGATGCCGTTGCGGATGTTTTTTTGCGTAACGGAGCAAGGGAAGTTTTCTTTGCATCGCTCGCAACGGGAAAAGGTGTGTGATCAAATCTGTAACAACAGGAGGTAGTTATGGACGTAAGGAATTGCAGAGGCTGCGGAAAACTTTTTAACTATGTCAGCGGACCGTTTATGTGTCCTGCCTGCAGGGAGAAACTCGAAGAGAAATTCCAGGAAGTTAAGAAGTACATTCAGGAGAACAAAGGCGTGACCGTTTCGGCCGTTGCCGAGGCCTGTGACATAGATTCCAACCAGATCAGACAGTGGATAAGAGAGGAGCGTCTGGAGTTTGCTTCCGGTGCATCCGAGATCTGCTGCGAGAAGTGCGGTACTCCGATCACAAGCGGAAGATTCTGCGATAAGTGCAAGAACTCGATGGTCAACAGTCTGAATAATGTATACGCTCAGGAAGCACCCGCCAAGCCCGAACGCAATGACAAATCCGATGGCGGTCCCAAGATGCGTTTCCTCAGCTGACGGGGCGGAACAGGCTTTTACTATGGTTGACCAGGAAAAAGTAATCCTCATGTCGAGGCTTGCTTCGTATGAGAAAAATGAAGGAAAGAAGAATGAGGCCATCGGTCGCTTTTTCAGAGGCGACTATATCGGATGGCAGGTTCTTGGAAGCATAGTCTGCGGAACCATCTGTTTCATGATCGTTCTCGCCGGCTATGTTGTCTACGACTTCGAGAATTTCATGCTTGATATATACAAGATGGATCTTCTTGAATATGCCAAGGGGATCCTTATCAAGTATGTGATCTTCGTGGGAGTTTATGCGGTGATCACATATGTGATATTCGCATTCAGATATGCGGGTGCGCGTAAGAATCTCAGGATATATGCGCATAATCTGAACAAACTCTCCAGGACATATAACAATAACGAATAACGGAGGCCGGATATGACTTCTCTGGTTATGGCCAAGCAGATGATCAAACGTTTTTACAGCAAGTATGAAGCGTTTGTTCTTCCGATAATCAAGTTTTTGATCGGACTTATCTGTTTGTCCGTCATTAACAAAAGACTTGGTTACATGTCACAATTAAACAGCTTTGTGATCGTTCTTATGGTAGCGCTCATGTGCTCGTTTATGCCGCTCAATTTCACGGTTTTTGTGGCGGCGCTTTTTGTGTTGGGGCACATATACAAGCTGTCTCTGGAATGCCTGCTTGTAGTGGGAGCATTATTCCTCATACTGTTTCTGCTCTACTTCAGGTTTTCACCGAAAGACACCATTGCGGTACTGCTCACACCTATATGCTTCATACTGAAGATTCCTTATGTGATGCCGATAGCGGCCGGACTTCTCGGCACTCCCGCATCGGCTATCTCGGTGGGATGCGGCGTGATCGTCTACTATGTTCTGGAAGCCATAATCGGCGGAGCGGGATCCATCAATTCTCTTGCCGATGAAGAGATGACCACCAGGCTGAAGTTCGTGATCGATACCGTATTAAACAACAAACCGATGCTTGCTTTTGTATGTGCGTTCGGAATAACCATAGTCATCGTCTATGTGATACGCAGGCTTAAGATCACATATTCATGGTATATTGCGATCGGCGTCGGAGTTCTGGCAGACATAGTTCTGCTGCTCATATTTGATCTGATTTTCGATACACATGTTTCAGGAGGCAATATGATCCTCGGATCGGTCGTAGCGATCATCGTGGGCATCATACTGACGTTCCTGTTCTTCCATGTGGATTATGCGCGTACGGAGAAACTGCAGTTTGAGGATGATGAGTATTATTACTACGTAAAAGCCATCCCGAAGGTCACGGTTCCCGGCACACAGAAAAAAGTTAAAAAGATCAATTCAACGAAGAAGAAAGGTCAGTCACCCAGCGGGAATTCATAATGTCGGGCATACATAATATTTTGCCATATTTTACAAATCTTCATATGATCACCCCGAGGGCTACCGATGTCGTCGAGATACTGATCATCGCATATATGATTTTCCATATTCTCAGATGGTTACGGAACACCAGAGCATGGTCTCTGCTCAAAGGTTTTTTCGTGATCCTGATCTTCGTCGGCATTGCAGCCGTATTCCGCATGAACACGATCCTCTGGATCATACAGAATGTCCTTAGCATCGCTGCGATATCGGTTGTTGTGATCCTGCAGCCCGAGCTTCGTAAGGCGCTCGAAGACCTCGGTGAAAGAAACTTCTTCAACACTTTCTTGAGCGACAATTCCAGATCGAATGACGAGGGACGTTTCTCCGATAAGACCATCAACGAGATCGTTCGTGCGTGCTTTGAGATGGGCAAGGAAAAGACCGGCGCGCTCATCGTCATCCGTCAGAATCAGCCTCTTGATGAGTATGAGAGAACCGGAATAGAAGTTGACGCGGCTGTGACGAGTCAGCTGCTGATCAATATATTCGAGAAGAATACTCCGCTTCATGACGGAGCAGTTATTATAAGCGGGAACAGAGTATGTTCCGCAACCTGCTATCTTCCCCTGTCCGACAACTTAAGCCTCCCGAAGCATCTCGGGACAAGACACAGGGCGGGCGTCGGTATATCCGAAGTTACCGATTCGCTCACGGTCATCGTATCCGAAGAGACCGGACGCGTTTCCGTAGCGTACAAGGGACAGCTGGAGACCATGCGCGATCCGGAACTTTTGAAGGAGAAGCTGGAATCCATACAGAACAAACCGACCGAAGAAAGCCGCAAGCGTAAACGCAGAAAAGAGAAAGAGAGGCCGAAGAATGAAGCTGAAGCATAAGCTTTTTGACGACTGGGGCCTCAAGCTCGGCTCTGTCGTTTTTGCGATACTCGTCTGGTTCATAGTTACCAACTTCAATGATCCCGTGGTCCAGTATCGCGTCTACAATGTAAAAGTATCTTTCAGAAATACCAATGTGATCACCGATCAGGGACAGACCTATGAGGTCCTCGACGATACCAATGTCATTGATACCGTGACCGTCACCGGGCCGCGTTCCGTGATCGATGCACTTAACGAAGAGAATATTGTTGCAGTGGCGGATTTCAAGGATCTGACACTGCAGAATACCGTTGCGATCAAACTCTCCACGAATAAGTACAGCAGTCAGATAGAGAGTATCAGAGGCACCATCGATACGGTGCAGCTGAACATCGAAAATCTCAAGACCAAGACGCTTGCGTTAAGTACCGTGACATCAGGTACGGTCAGCGACGGCTATACTATCGGCGAGGTGACTACGGACGAGAACCAGGTACGTATCTCCGGTCCCGAATCTGTGATAGACGAGATCGTAAGAGCCGAAGTAAATGTTCCTGTTACAGGCTTCAGTCAGGACATCATTACGGATGTTGATATAGTTCTCATGGATGCAAACGGCGAGCCTGTTCAATCCGGTTACATCACATCCAATATCAGCAAAGTCCGCGTGAAAGTCGAACTGCTTCAGACCAAGCGCGTAGGTGTGGTATTCAGTACCAGCGGAACGGCAGCCGACGGATATGAGGCCACCGGAACAGTGACCTGCGATCCGGATACCATACTCGTTGCAGGTCGTGCTTCGGTGCTTCAGAATCTCGATAACATTGTTGTTGAAGATCCGATCAACATCACCGGTCAGGCCGGCAACATGATGACGCTCGTCGATATCAAGGACAGCCTTCCTTCCGGAGTCAAACTTGCGGATACGAGTTTTGACGGAAAGATCTCCGTGACGGTCTACATCGATAAGACTACGACGAGGATGATGCAGCTGTCAGCCGATGAGATCCGATGGGTGAATGTTCCTGAAGGATATACTGTGGAGATCGTAGATCCGGAAGATAAATATAACGTCACGTTCGAAGGCCTCCAGAAGAACCTTGATGCGCTTCAGGTTTCGAACATCATAGCATCTGCCGATCTTCAGAATATACTTGAGCAGGAAGACACTGTCGGAGACCATTATCATGTGGTTCTGGATTTCGAAAGTGAGGGTTCGAGAGTTGATGTCAGCACCCCTGTTCAGGTATGGATAAAACTTAACGAGACTTGATAGAAAAAGTCATAGATGATATATTTATAATGTTATATGCTTAGTCGCATATTTACTCGGAGGTTACACACAGAATAATGGTTAGTCAAAAGGTTACAATAAAGAATCCAACAGGTCTTCATCTACGGCCTGCAGGAGTCCTATGCAAGGAAGCTATGCAGTTTAAATCGCTCATAACTTTCACCTTCAGAGAAAATACGGCTAATGCAAAAAGTGTATTAAGCGTCCTGGGTGCCTGCGTAAAATGCGGCGATGAGATTGAGATCCATTGCGACGGAGCAGACGAAGAGGAAGCGCTGAATACCCTGGTAACAGCCATAGAAAAAGGCCTGGGAGAATAAATGATGCGGGCCCGCTGAAGGACAGCGGGCTCGTTTTTAGTATAAGCAAGTGTGAGGAGATATTATGTTGAATTATAAGAGATACCAGAAAAATCCGGTTGTGGATTATCCCGAAAGACAGTGGCCGAACAAAGAGATAACCAAGGCACCCATATGGTGCAGCGTGGACTTAAGAGACGGTAATCAGGCTCTCATAGATCCCATGGTAGTTGACGAGAAGATAGAGTTTTTCCAGTATCTCGCCAAGCTCGGATTCAGAGAGATCGAGGTCGGATTCCCCGCTGCGAGCCAGATCGAATTCGATTTCTTAAGACAGCTCATTGACCGCAAACTGGTTGATGATGACATGAAGGTTCAGGTTCTCACTCAGTGCAGAGAGGAACTGTTAGACAGAACGTTTGAGTCCATCGAAGGATGCTCTCAGGCGATCGTTCACATCTATAATTCGACATCAACTCTTCAGCGTGATGTTGTCTTTAATATGGACCGCGAACAGATCAAGAACATTGCGATCGAAGGCGTGAAGATGGTCAAAAAACATGCCGAGAATTTCCCCGGAAAGATCATTCTGGAATACTCCCCCGAGAGCTTCACGGGTACCGAACTCGACTATGCTCTTGAGGTCTGTGATGCGGTAGTTGCGGAGTGGGGAGCCACTCCCGAAAACCCGATCATAATCAATCTGCCCTCGACTGTTGAGATGACTACTCCCAATGTTTTTGCCGACCGCATCGAATGGATGAGCAAGCATCTCGCAAACAGAGAGTCGATCATCTTAAGCGTTCATCCTCACAACGACAGAGGTACGGGCGTAGCGAGTGCCGAGCTCGCAATTCTTGCCGGAGCCGACAGAGTCGAAGGTACACTTTTCGGAAACGGTGAGCGTACCGGTAATGTGGACATACTCAATATCGCATACAACATGTTCAGTCAGGGCATCGATCCCGGGCTTGCGATCGAGAACATAAACGAGTCGATAGAGATATACGAGAGATGCTGCAAGATCCCTGTGCATCCCAGACATCCTTATGCCGGCAAACTGGTATTTACCGCTTTCTCCGGTTCACATCAGGATGCGATCAACAAGGGCGTCAAAGCGATGAAGGAACGCGGAGGAGACATCTGGCAGGTTCCTTATCTGCCGATCGATCCTGCGGACATAGGCAGGGAGTACGAACCCATCGTGCGTATCAATTCCCAGTCCGGCAAGGGCGGCGTAGCATTCATCATGGATACCTATTTCGGATTCAAACTTCCGAAGAGCATGCACAGAGAGTTTGCAAATGTCATCCAGCTCATCTCCGAGAAGCAGGGTGAGGTTACTCCCGATCAGATCATGCAGGCATTCAGGGATGAGTATCTCGAGAAGAAAGAACCCATTCACTTCCGCAAGCTGAAAGTGGATGACTTGAGCGACGATATCGATTCCGAATTTGATACATGCGTACATGTTAAATATACTGATGACGGTGTGGAGAAAGAATTCGAAGCAGTCGGCAACGGTCCTCTGGATGCGACAGTAAGAGGCATGCGCGAAGTCTTCGGCTGCAACATCAAGATCCTTGATTATGATGAGCATGCAATATCCGCAGGTGCGGGTTCTCAGGCTGCCGCATACATCCATCTGCTCGATGCCGATTCGGGAAGAGCGACCTACGGCGTAGGCGTGAGCTCGAACATAACCAGAGCATCGCTGCGTGCTATTTTCTCAGCTGTCAACAGACTGGGCATCAGATAATATTCGGAGGTCAATATGAATAAGATCATAGTCACCGGTGCGAACGGACAACTTGGAAGAGCTGTGAATATCGAGTATTCCGGAAGAAGTGATTTTGAACTGGTCAATACCGATGTAGCGGAACTGGATATCACCGATATCGATGCGGTACAGAGTTTTGTCCGCGAGATCAAACCCTATGCGATAATCAACTGTGCTGCGCATACCAATGTGGATGCCTGCGAGACTCAGGTTGATCTTGCATACCGCATCAATGCGATAGGGCCGAGAAACCTTGCGATAGCAGCGCGTGAAAACGATGCGAAGCTTATGCACATATCCACGGATTATGTTTTTGACGGACACGGTAACAAGCCTTATATCGAGTTTGATGCGACCGGTCCCCAGTCCGTATACGGGGCTTCAAAACTTGCCGGCGAGAACATGGTAAAACAGTTTGGCGAGAAGTTTTATATCGTCAGAACCGCATGGCTTTACGGTGACGGAAAGAACTTCGCGCGTACGATGATGAGACTTTCCGAAGACCGTGATGAGATCAAAGTTGTTAACGATCAGGTGGGATCGCCCACTTCTGCGCGTGAACTTGCGAAGTGTGTTGTGAGCCTTCTTGATACTGATAATTTCGGACTGTTCCACGGAACCTGTGAAGGGGATTGCTCCTGGGCAGATTTCGCAACCGAGGTATTAAGACTTGCCGGTTCCAAGACAAAGATCGTACCCATTACAAGCGAGGAATACGGAGCGCCTGCAAACAGACCCAACTACTCGATACTTGATAACTATATGCTTCGACTGACAGGCGGATATACTTTTGCCGACTGGCATGACGCCATCGAAGTGTACATGAAGGACGAACTTAAGCACTGATCTGATGGATCTTATCAAGACACTGATCAACAACCACATCCTGATCTGCGGCTGCTCATGCTGGATCATTGCCCAGATCATCAAGACGATCATTTATCTGATCATGAACAAAGAGCTCAGGATAGAACGGCTTGTCGGTGACGGCGGTATGCCCAGTTGCCATTCGGCAACCGTTGCAGGACTCGCTACCGCAGTCGCTTTTTCCGAGGGGCTTGGAAGCACCGCATTTGCCATCGCTTTCTTTTTCGCTATAATAGTTATGCATGATGCGATGGGCGTCAGGCAGGAGACCGGCAAACAGGCGCGCATCATAAACGATATCGTGACCGAGATCACGGAACGGGGAATGTCGGTCATGTCGATGTCGCCCGACGAAAGACTTAAGGAATTCGTCGGCCATACAGGATTTCAGGTATGTGTCGGAGCCATTATCGGAGTGATAGTGGCGATCGCGGAATACATGCTGATATTTAATTGATTCATAATCTATACATAATCATTTTATTTCGAAACAAAGGAGATCATTTATGAGAAATGTTGCATTGATCACGGGAGTAACCGGACAGGACGGTTCATATCTTGCTGAACTTCTGCTTGATAAGGGATATGAGGTTCACGGACTTGTCAGAAGACATTCCATAAGCAATACTGCCAGGATCGATCATATCATCCGTTCGGAGTATAACAATGTGAAGTTCTTCCTGCACTATTGCGATACTACGGATTCGAGCAATCTGATGCGTCTCGTATCGGAGATCAAGCCTACGGAAGTATATAACCTCGCGGCTCAGTCGCATGTGGGCATCTCATTTGAGGTTCCCGAATATACAGCAGAAGCAACAGGCGTCAGCACTCTTAAGCTGCTCGAGGCTCTCCGTGTAAACGGCGGCACATGCAGATATTATCAGGCATCTACATCAGAGCTTTTCGGCGGACTTCCCGAGACCGCACCTCAGAGCGAGAAGACTCCTTTCCATCCGATGAGCCCTTACGGCGTGGCCAAACTGTATTCATACTGGATCACCGTAAACTACAGAGAGTCCTATAACATGTTCGCATGCAACGGTATCCTGTTTAATCACGAATCACCCAGACGCGGCGAGAATTTCGTTACCCGTAAGATCACTCTTGCGATAGCCAATATCCTTGCAGGCAATCAGGAGAAACTTTCTCTCGGAAACATGAACGCCAAGAGAGATTGGGGCTTCGCCGGCGACTATGTGGAAGGCATGTGGCGCATACTGCAGAATGATGTTCCGAAGGATTTCGTTCTGGCTACCAATGAGACTCATACCGTAAGACAGTTCGTTGAAGCTGCATTCGGTGAGCTCGGCATCTCCATCCGCTGGGAAGGAGAGGGCGTGAACGAAAAGGGTTATGACGCCGAGACCGGAAGACTGCTCGTAGATGTCAATCCCGAGTTCTACAGACCCGCAGAGGTTGAGTTCCTCTGGGGTGATTCCACTCTTGCCGAAAAAGAACTCGGCTGGAAGCGTAAGACCGATTTCGCAGGTCTCGTTAAGATGATGATGGATGCGGACATGCGTGAAATCGCCGGAATGAGTTGTGAGGAATATAAGAAAAGCAGATGATCTCTGTTCTTCTGATATGGATATATATGATCATTACGATCGGTACCGCAGGACTGCTTACGGCTTGTCTGTCGAAGCGCCTGCCCGGTTACCGGCCGGGTGATCCGGAAGCGATCCTTCTATCCGGACTGGTCTTCGTGACCGTATATGCGGAAGTTTGGAGCCTGTTTGGCAAAGTGGGTATCGCAGCAAATATATGTTTATGTGTAATTCTTGCCGTCTGTGTGTTCATCTTCAGGCGGCCTCTTACGTTAACGGCGTCCGATGCGTTTGTTGTGGTCCGTTCGCGCCGCATATATCTCCCCGTAGTTATCGTCATAATGATCGTGATGGCGTATGGTGCTTCGCACGGTATGATGCATTATGATACCGGACTTTATCACGCACAGGCGGTTCGATGGATAGAGGAGTTCGGATCCGTTCCCGGACTTGCCAATCTGCATACCAGGCTTGGCTATAATTCGTCCGCATTCGTTCTGAATGCTCTTTACAGTTTTGCCGCGACAGGTCAGTCATATCATGTAACGGGGGCGTTTTGCGCACTGCTCCTTGCGTGTGAATGCGTGCTTCCCATCGTAACAAAAGAATCCCCTCTTATCAGCATATCCGGATTCTGCCGTGTCATGGGACTGTATTACCTGTTTACGATATTCGACGAAATGGTTTCACCGGCGTCGGATTATTATATGGTCTGCCTGGCGTTCATCCTGATCATCCGCTGGATAAGTGCCAGTGAAAAAAGTGATGCGGCAGGGGCGGACATGGCCGGAACGGAAGAGCTGACTGCGCAGTGCGCCATGCTCTCATTCCTCGCTGCGTTTATTTTGACCGTAAAGCTATCGGGAGCACTGTTCATATTGCTGGCCGTGATACCCGGAGTGACGCTTTTAAGGTCGCATCGAATCAAAGAGTTCGCGCTGTGCATATTGGCCGGTATCGTGACTATATGCCCGTACCTGATCCGGAATGCAGTGCTTTCGGGCTGGCTTCTTTATCCTTCCACTACGATAGACCTTTTTAATTTCGACTGGAAAGTGCCTGTCGATATTGCCTCTTACGACTACAAAGAGATTCAGGTATACGGCAGGGGATACACGGATGTCGCACGTTTCGATGATCCGGTGACTGTATGGTTCCCTGATTGGCTTAGGGCGGCGTCTCTTACCGATCGCATCTTAATCTGCGCCGCTATAGTCGGAGTAGTGTACTTTGTGATAAAATGTATATGTTATGTGTGCCTGAGGAAAAGAGATGATTTCGGGTCACAGAACATATATCGGTTATACACGGAAGGCGTGGTGAGCGCGGGATTTTTGTTCTGGCTTCTGACCTCGCCGCTCATGCGTTACGGGTGCCTGTATGTGTATCTGTGCGACGCCGTTATATGGGGCGGCGTACTGGTCCGCATCGTGAGCGGCCGCGTGCAGCTTAAGAAGATCCTGTACGGCCTGCTGGCGCTCCTGCTCGTATATAAGAGCTGCATGCTGGTGGTAGAATCGGCCCGCGTATTCAGGTCCGATACCTGGATCAGACAGCAGGACTATGACACGTTTGATGTGCATGCATACGAGCTTACGGATGAAGCGGGAACGAATGCAATCGGGTTTTATGCTCCCGATTCAGGAGACTGTGCGGGGTATGACGCTTTTCCCTCATCTCCCTGGGACATGGACGGACTGATAGTACTTCGCGGAAACGATATAAGTGACGGATTCAAAAATATCATGAGATAAATATACGGATGGAGGACATCATGATAGGACATAACGACAAAATATATGTAGCCGGACACAGAGGACTGGTAGGCTCTGCGATAGTCAGAAACCTGGAATCAAAGGGTTATACCAATATCATCGGAAGAACGCATAAGGAACTTGATCTTACCGATCAGGCAGCCGTACGTGCATTTTTTGATGAGGAAAAACCCGATGTGGTGGTTCTTGCGGCAGCCAAGGTCGGCGGCATTAACGCCAACAACACCCAGCCCGCGATGTTCGCATACGAGAACATGCAGATCCAGTGCAACATCATCAATGAGAGCCACAAGCATAATGTCAAGAAACTTCTTTTCCTGGGAAGCACATGCATATATCCCAGAATGGCACCTCAGCCCATCCCCGAGGATGCGCTTCTGACAGGGCCTCTTGAGGAGACCAATGAAGCATATGCGATCGCCAAGATATCGGGCCTTGAGATGTGCAAGTTCTATAAGAGACAGTACGGCGATGATTATATCAGCTGCATGCCGACCAACCTTTACGGACCTCATGACAATTATGATCTGAGCGGTTCGCATGTCATGCCCGCGATGATCCGTAAGTTCCATGAGGCCAAAGTAAACGGAAATTCCACGGTTGAATTGTGGGGAACGGGTACTCCTTTAAGAGAGTTCCTCTATGTTGACGACATGGCCGATGCGTGCGTATTTTTGCTTGAGAATTATGACGGAGAGCAGCATGTGAATATCGGTACCGGCAAAGAGGTGTCGATTAAGGAACTCGCCGAGACGGTTAAGAAGACTGTAGGTTTTGAAGGCGAGATCGTATGGAATACGGATATGCCCGACGGAACCCCCAGGAAGCTTACCGATGTGACCAGGCTCCACAGCTTAGGTTGGAAGCACAAGGTCGATCTTGAAGAAGGCGTGAAGCTGGCTTACGAGTGGTTCAAAGAAAACGTCGATCAGGCAAGAATGTGATTTCGGAGTGATTATGCGTACTATCAGTATCGTGGTTCCATGCTATAACGAAGAAGAGAATGTTCGCGTATTTTATGACGAGCTGATGAAGAATGCGGATTTCTTTGAGGAGAAGGATCTGGTCCCCGAGATCATCTACATCGATGACGGATCGAAGGACAAAACGGTAGAACAGATCCGTATGCTCGCCGAGGAAGACCAGCATGTACACATGGTTTCTTTTTCGCGGAATTTCGGAAAAGAAGCTGCGCTCTACGCAGGTCTTAAAAAAGCCACGGGCGAGTTCGTGGTCACGATGGATGTCGATCTGCAGGATCCGCCGTCGCTTCTTCCCGAGATGTTCGGCTATCTTGAAGAAGGGTACGAATCCGTAGCCACCAGACGCGTCTCAAGAAAAGGCGAACCTCCGATCAGATCGTTTTTTGCAAGGAGGTTTTACCGCCTGATAAACCGCATGAGTAAGACCGAGATCGTGGACGGCGCGAGAGACTACCGTCTCATGACAAGGAAGTTCACGGATGCGGTCCTTGAACTGAAAGAGTATAACCGGTTCACCAAAGGCATATTCAGCTGGGTCGGATATGAGACGAAGTGGATCGAATTCGAGAACATAGAACGTACCAAGGGCGAGACCAAGTGGTCGTTCTGGAAACTGTTCATATATGCGATAGACGGTATAGTTGCATTCACGACCGCGCCGCTTGCGATAGCATCTTTTCTGGGTGTGCTTTTCTGCGTGCTGGCATTCGTGCTCATAATCGTCACGATCGTAAGAAAAGCCGTGTTCGGAGATCCGACATCCGGCTGGCCGTCCCTCGTCTGCATCATATCGCTCATCAGCGGAGTGCAGTTATTCTGCTTAGGGATCATCGGCCAGTATATGTCGAAGACCTACATGGAAGTTAAGAACAGACCGCAGTATCTGATCAGGGACGAATTCTGATGGTCAGTATCATCGTACCGGTATATAAGGCAAAAGATTATATCGCGGACACGATTGAATGTGTGAGGAACCAGACATATACCGACTGGGAACTCATACTGGTCGAGGATCACTCCGGCGACGGTACGGCGGAAGAGATAAAAAGAGTGATCGGTGAGACCGGCGATGACCGTATCAGGCTGATCGAATGTGAAGATAATAACGGCGCCGCACATGCCCGTAATATCGGACTTGATAACGCGCGCGGAAGATATATAGCTTTTCTGGATGCCGATGATGTTTGGTATCCTGACAGGCTGAAGACCGGGATGGATTTTATGAATGCTCATCCCGAGGCCGGATTTGTTTTTTCCGCATATGAATTCGGAGATGAGAACGGAAAAGGAACGGGACGCATAGTTCATGTTCCTCAGACGCTTGATTATAAACATGCTCTGTCCCGGACCGTGATCTTTACCACTACTACACTTTTTGACACCGAGAAGATACCGGTCGAACTTATACATATGCCTCAGGTAAAAAGCGAAGATACCGCAACCTGGTGGCAGATACTTAAGGCGGGCCACACAGCCTACGGCATCGATACCGTGACCGCTGTTTACAGAAGACCGGCATCCTCGCTTTCTTCGAATAAGTTTGAAGCGATCCTGCGCATCTGGAATCTCTACAGAAATGTTGAACATCTGTCGGTATTTAAGAGCGTGGCGTGTTTTGTCGGATGGGCGTTTCGCGCAACGCTGAGGCGTCTTTGATACATATGAAAAAGATTGAATCGCTGAAAAGAATAATCATACTTGAACTGTCTTTGATAGGCATTATCATCGACACGGCGATCTATACTTTCTTCTGGTTTACGATGTACTATCCCGTGCTCGCGAACAGGGCCAGAGGTCTGAACTATTATTTCAGAGGACATGTTCTTGTCATCCTCATCTACTTTGTTCTCATACTGTTTTTTACGAGCACATTCGGCGGGCTTAAGGTCGGATATCTGAAACCAGGAGATATCATCTTCTCTCAGATCTTCGGCATCATCGCAGTCAATGTCATCTCGTTTTTCCAGCTCTCGCTGATGGGTAACTGGCTCGTGCCGGTGCGTCCCATGGTCTACTGCTCGCTGGTTGAGATCGTGTTCAGCATAATCTGGACATTCATATGCAATTCTTTTTATCACAGAGTATTCCCTCCGAGAAACCTTCTTTTCGTTCACGGAGACAGATCCATAGACGATATCCTGAATAAGTTTTCGACCAGACCCGATAAGTATCTGGTACGCGATTCGATGAACATATCCCAGGGTATCGAGGCGGTCAAGGCAGAAGGCATGAACGGACATTATAACGGTGTCGTTCTCTGGGATATCCCGACAGCGGACCGCAATAAGCTTCTTAAGTATTTCTACAGCGTGAACATGCGCGTATATATGATGCCCAAGATCCCCGATGTGCTCGTTGCGGGTTCGGATTCGATACATCTTTTTGATACGCCGATCATGCTGACCAGAGAGTATGCGCTGACCGCGGGACAGAGATTCACGAAGAGGACGATCGACATCGTATGCGCACTTCTTCTTGCGATCATCACTTCACCGATCATGCTGATCACCGCGATATGCATCAAACTCTACGACCGCGGACCCGTCCTGTACAGTCAGATCAGATGCACGCGTGACCGCAGAGAGTTC
Organism: Lachnospiraceae bacterium; assembly: GCA_017620155.1. Classification (GTDB taxonomy): domain Bacteria; phylum Bacillota; class Clostridia; order Lachnospirales; family Lachnospiraceae; genus XBB2008. Next base: position 30,710 of record JAFZQY010000023.1, read on the forward strand.
AGGATCCTTAAGTTCAGAAGCATGAAAGTAGATGCGGAAAAAGACGGAATAGCCCGCCTCGCATCCAAGGACGATAACCGCATAACTCCGATCGGCAAATTCATCCGTGCCGTGCGCATCGATGAGCTTCCTCAGCTGTTCAATATCTTAAAGGGCGATATGTCATTCATCGGGCCAAGACCCGAGCGTCCCGAGATCATAGATCAGTATATGGATGAGATGCCTGAATTTGCTTACCGCATGAGAGTAAAAGCAGGACTTGCCGGATATGCTCAGGTTTACGGCAAGTACAACACGACGCCGTATGATAAGCTCAAGCTCGATCTTATCTATATAGAGAATTATTCCGTATGGATGGATATCAAACTTATGATCCTGACGCTCAAGATCCTTCTGCAGCCGGAGTCTACGGAGGGCGTGGACGATAATCAGATCACCGCGATGAAGGCAGCGGAAAACGAGAATACGGAAAGCTGATTCTACGGAGAGATTATGGACAACGTTTCGAAGAATAAAAATGATATGAACGGATATTGGAGGGCGGGAATCGATTCCAGAAAGACTGCTCTCCTTTTTGTGCGCGATATATGGAAGGTTCTTCTGGCTGCGGTCGCAGGAGCGGTCCTGGGAGTGCTTCTGTACCTTGGCTATCATGCCGTGGCAGTAGGACCCGAGTACAAGGCTTACAGCGAGTTCTATCTGGATTTCGCCATGATGGAGAACGGCGCCGCATACGACTACTATAACGGCTATACCTGGAACGATCTGATGACTACGGATATCATCGCGGACCGTACGCTTGCAAACCTTGGCGGAAAAGCAGATATCGCCAAACTCGAACAGGTGACACGCGCGGATATATTCTCCGATATAAGACTGCTTACCGTTACGATCACGGATACCGACATGGAGCTCTGCAAAGAGATCCAGACCGCAACGGAGAATGCGCTGGTAAGCTTCGGAGAAGACGCGAAAGAATTTGAGAAGATAACCCTGATCAAAACAGTTACTCCCGAGAGGATGATAACCGATGATCGGACTGTGCAGGCAGCGATCCTCGGAGCGATCATAGGACTTCTTCTTTCGATCATAGTATTACAGTTTATATACACGCTCGATGATTCGGTCATGGTGCCTTCCGATGTGGCGCGAACCGGACTTGAGGTAAAAGGGATCCTGACAAAAGGAAAAGATGAAGCACTTGAGTCCAGACTCAATGCTCTTTTCGGAGATGCGTCCGGAAAAGAGGATGAGGCGGTCCATATCGATGCGGCAGCATTCCGGAATACCGCGGAGGCACTGCCTGAGGTTCCGGCAGGCGCCTGTACAGTCATAGATGCTCCTTACAGGAAAGTTACGGCATCGACTCTTAAGCTGCTTGCGGATCGCTTGAAAGCTTCCGGAACGGAGCCGGCAGGATGCGTTATCACGCAGGCTGATGAGAAGTTCCTTAAGGCATATTATTCATTCGTACCCAAGGGATAAGATGAAGATAGTTTCGCTGGTTTCGGCAGTAGATCGAAATATTGAGGCCATGATCGACGGCATGCATCTGGAATCGGATGCTGTCGTCGTTAATCAATGTGACGCTGAAGGTGAGAAAGTTCTTAACATAAACGGAAACGATATCAGACAGTTAGACATCATCGGACGCGGCGTCGGAGCAAACAGGAATACTTGCATCGACAATGCTCCGGAGTGTGACATCCTTCTTTTTACTGATGAAGATATCATCTACGACGAGGGATATCTTAAGAAGATCGAAGATGAATACAATGCGCATTCCGAAGCGGACGTGCTGCTTTTTAACATCAGGGTATGCGAGGCCAGAAGGACATACTGGAACGATCGCTTCAAGAGGATACGGTTCTATAACTACGGCAGGTATCCAGCATACAGCATATCGATAAGGCGGGATGCTCTGATGAAGTCGGGCGTGAAGTTTTCGACCGAGTTCGGGGGCGGTGCGAAGTATGCGAACGGCGAGGACTCGATCTTTCTTCATGAGCTTTTAAAAAGCGGTGTGAAAATCTATGCTACGCCGGAATGCCTCGGCGAAGAGACCGAGCGCGAGTCATCCTGGTTCAACGGATATAACGAGAGATTTTTCATCGGAAGAGGCGCGCTCTATGTGAAGCTCTACGGCGCCTTCGCAAAATTACGTGCACTCATCTTCCTGATCCGACATAGATACATGTATGAAGAACTCGGCTTCGGAAAGTCTTACGGCCTGATGAAGCAGGGAATGCGCGAGATAAGGAGTATGCAGTGATCCTGTATATTTGTGTGACTCTCATAACCATATTTCTGGCTTATATGTATTGCCGTCCGGAAACTGCTTTGGAAACCGGCGAAGTATTCGGCGCAGATTCCAGAGCACGCAGATTTAAAGCGGCCTGTCTGATCGCGATCTTTACGATCCTCTTTCTGCTCTCGGCTTTCAGAATAAATGTAGGTAACGATTACGGAACCTATGTTGAGTTCATGCATCGTCTTTATACGGACAAATATATCGCCGATGCGGGTGTTCCTACTGAGTGGGGATTTAACCTCTTAGCGCGTGTGATCTATGCCCTGTCCGGAGGAGAAAATTACATTCTCGTTTTTGCGATCTATGCGTTTATAACGATCCTCTTTTTCCTGATGGCGATACGCGACTTAAGCGTCGATTTCGGACTGAGTTTTCTGCTCTTCATGACGTTCGGATATTACTTCCAGAGTTTCTCCACGGTCAGGTATTACATGGCCCTTGCTCTTGCCCTGTATGCGATGAAACTGGTGAATGAGAGAAGATGGATCCCGTTCGTGATACTGGTTCTTTTAGGAAGCGGATTTCACAAGTCCTTACTCGTCATTTTACCGCTCTATTTTCTTGCTTCTTTTGTATGGAAAAAATGGGGTTACGCTGCTCTGCTCGCGGCGGGCGTTTCATGCATTTTCCTGAAAGATATTTATATGAAGATACTCGTGAAACTGTATCCGAGTTATGAGGGTACGGAGTATCTTGCGGGCAGCGGTTTTTCATGGATCAATATCATCAGATGCGCAGCCGTTCTTGCGCTGTCGATCTACTGTTACCATGAGTGTGTGAAAGATGACCGGGCGGGCATGTTTTATTTCCAGTTAAACATCGGTGCACTCGCACTTTATCTGTTCGGATCTTTCCTGCCGATAGTCAGCCGCATAGGATATTACCTCACGGTAAGCCACATAGTATTCGTGCCGATGCTTGTTCGCAGCATTAAGAATGTGAAGATAAGAAGACTTGTTTACGCTGCGCTTATCGTTGTGAGCATCATGTACTTTGCGCTCTATCTTCGCAAGGCATACGACGACGGCGTGCTGGTGCTGCCGTATAAGACATTCTTCTTTGACGACATGGTAAATACATTATCGGATGTGATGTGATTTTTTTCGATACGGAAAAACGATATCGGATGTGACGAAACACATTCGATCCCGGAAGGGAGGTATAGGTATGGCAGAACAATATGTACTTGCACTTGATCAGGGAACAACCAGTTCCCGCTGCATACTTTTTGATAAGAGCGGACAGATAAAGAGTCTCGCTCAGAAAGAGTTTACGCAGATTTATCCGGAAGCCGGATGGGTGGAGCATAACCCGCGCGAGATATGGTCGTCGCAGCTTGCTGTCGCAACGGAAGCCATGGCCAATATCGGAGCCACCGCCGAAAGCATTTCCGGAATCGGGATAACCAACCAGCGCGAGACCACTATCCTATGGGACCGCAAGACCGGTGAGCCTGTGTATAACGCGATCGTATGGCAGTGCCGAAGGACTGCCGACATGATAGACCGGATAGTCGCCGAAGGAAAGAGCGACATGATCCGGGAAAAGACCGGACTCATACCCGATGCTTACTTTTCCGGAAGCAAGATCGGTTGGATACTCGATCATGTAGAAGGCGCAAGAGAAAGAGCAGAGCGCGGCGAGCTTGCATTCGGCACCGTCGATACATGGCTCATATGGAATCTGACCGGCGGAGCCGTTCACGCGACTGATTATACCAATGCATCGCGTACGATGCTGTTTGATATCCATAAACTTGACTGGGATGATGAACTGCTTTCGCTTTTTGGCATACCCCGCGCGATTCTTCCCGAAGTGCATCCTTCGAGTTATATGTTCGGCACGACCGCATCCAATGTACTTGGCGGAGCGATTCCGATCACCGGAGTTGCCGGTGACCAGCAGGCGGCGCTTTTCGGACAGTGCTGTTTCAACAAGGGCGAAGCTAAGAACACATACGGCACCGGATGCTTCCTTTTGATGAACACAGGTACCGAACCGATAGAGAGCAGATCGGGACTCCTCACGACGATCGCTGCGAGCACTGCAGACAGGATTGAGTATGCTCTCGAGGGAAGCGTATTTGTAGCGGGCGCATCCATTCAGTGGCTCAGAGACAGCATGAGGATGATCAAGACCGCGGCACAGTCGGAAGAGTATGCGGATGAAGTTTTTGATACCAACGGTGTGTACATCGTTCCTGCTTTTACGGGACTGGGCGCACCATATTGGAATCAGTATGCGAGAGGAACCGTGGTAGGCATCACGCGCGGATGCAAGAAGGAACATTTCATCAGAGCGACGCTCGAGTCCATCGCATATCAGGCCGAGGAGGTCTTACGCGCGATGGAAGCCGATGCCGGTGTATCGCTTCCCGAACTCAAAGTGGACGGCGGTGCAAGTGCCAACAACTTCCTGATGAAATTCCAGGCCGATCTGATTGGCAGATGTGTAAGAAGACCTAAGTGCATAGAGACGACGGCGCTTGGCGCGGCTTACCTGGCAGGACTTGAGACCGGTTACTGGAAAGACCGTGATGACATAGTTGACAACTGGTCGCAGGGAAGAGCATTTGAACCTACTATGGATGAAGAGACCAGAGCGGGGCTTCTCAAAGGATGGAAGCGTGCGGTCAAAGCCGCGCTCGCATGGGCAGAGGACTAAGATATGGTATCGGAAGATTACAAGGCGATGTTACAGGGAAAAAGCATCATCAGGCAGCTGGCGGAATACGCCACAGCCAGAGGTGCCGAGATAGGATACGAGAACGTATTTGATTACAGTCTCGGCAATCCCGGCGTACCTGCTCCGCAGGCTTTTACGGATGAGATGATCAGGCTCCTTAAAGAAGAGGATCCGATGAAGCTGCATGGCTATTCGCAGAGCCAGGGCATTCCCGAAGTAAGACAAAAACACGCCGATTATCTGAACAAGAGATTCGGAATGAATTATACTGCAGAGCATCTTTTCATGACGACGGGTGCGGCAGGCGCTGTTGCACATGCGGCGAGAGCGGTCACGAAACCCGGCGATGAAGTCATCACTTTTGCTCCGTTTTTCCCTGAGTATATCCAGTATATAAACAGGACAGGAGCGAAGCTGAAGATCGTTCAGGCAGATACCGAAAACTTCCAGATAGATTTTGATGCGTTCAGATCTGCTTTTACGGATAAGACCGCTGCGGTTCTGATCAATACGCCCAACAATCCTTCGGGTGCGATGTACAGCGAAGAAACTCTTAAGACTCTTTCGGGCATAATGCGCAAGATGCAGGATAAGTATGATCACGAGATTTTTCTTCTGTCGGACGAGCCGTATCGCGAGATCGTTTTTGACGGGAAGACATGTCCCTATCCCGCGAAGTTTTACGAGAACACACTGACATGTTATTCGTATTCCAAGTCGCTGTCGGTTCCGGGTGAGAGGATTGGTTATGTTGCGATTAATCCCGAGGCAAAAGATGCGGATCTGATCTCGGCCATGTGCGCACAGATCTCGAGAGGGTTAGGACACAACTGTCCGCCTTCGATCATACAGCTTGCGGTTGCGAACACGCTTGGCGTAACCTCGGACATCTCGGTATACGAGACCAACATGAACACTCTTTATGACGAGCTTACCGGTCTCGGTTTTAAGATCGTAAGACCGGGCGGAACTTTTTATATCATGCCGAAGGCGCTTGAGGATGATTCGGTTTCATTCTGCAACAAGGCAAAAGAACATGACCTGATACTCGTACCTGCGGACGGATTCGGAGCACCGGGATATTTCAGGATGGCATATTGTATCGAGACGGAAAAAGTAAACAGATCGCTTGAAGCGTTCAGGCGTTTTGTCAATGAATGTTACCCCGGAAGGAGAGACTGATGACGGATATATTAAAAGCCGTACTTTACGGAATAGTAGAAGGCATCACGGAGTGGCTGCCCGTAAGCAGCACGGGACACATGATACTTCTTAATGAGTTTGTGAAGATGAAACAGTCCGAAGAATTCTTCTCGATGTTTCTGGTTGTGATCCAGCTCGGAGCGATACTCGCGGTCGTGATCCTCTTCTGGAATAAACTGTGGCCTTTTGCAAAAGCGGATAAGAACACCGATCCGATCAAGGATACTGGCATCTTAAAAGTGTTCGTAAAAAAGCGCTGGATCATGTGGGCGAAGATACTGATCGCATGCGTGCCCGCCGCGATAGTCGGAGTGCTCTTTGATGATGAACTGGATGCACTTTTTTATAATCCCACATGTGTTGCTGTCGCACTGATCGTATTCGGTATCGCTTTCATCGTAGTCGAATCACTGAACTTAAAAAATGCGGATGCGGATATGACGATCGATGACATCACATACAGACAGGCACTCGTGATAGGATGCTGGCAGCTGATCGCAGCGATCTTCCCCGGCACATCCAGATCCGGATCGACCATAATCGGTTCACTTCTTATCGGCGTATCGAGATCGGCTGCGGCTGAATTTACATTCCTTCTTGCCGTGCCTGTGATGCTGGGTGCGAGTCTTTTAAAGATCGTGAAATTCGGTTTTCATTTTTCCGGTCTTGAAGCGGCTGTCCTGCTCACCGGAATGCTCACAGCGTTCGTGGTAAGTATTCTGATCATCAGGTTCCTGCTCGGATACATCCGCAAGCACAACTTCAAAGTGTTCGGATACTATCGTATCGTTTTGGGACTTGCCGTTTTCGGATACTTTGCGTTCAGATAAAAATATAAAAGATGCGGATGCAAATTTAATTAGAAGAAAAGATTTTTTGTTTTGTATAAAACTTCTAATTATCAAACTCATATTTGTAAAAAATTATTCAATGTTTTAATTGACACCCCTTTATTATGTTAATAAACTTGAGTTATCCGAGTTTTAATAGGATTTTTTGTGAGGAGTGGACAATCATTTGTCCTAGATGTTTATGAAAGGAGCCATACCGATGGCAGACATTAAGAAACCTGTAGCAACATTAAAGTCAGATGTTAAAGTAGCCGTAGCAGACGCAAAGGCAGCAGCACCTGCAGCAGCACCTGCCGCAGCTGAGGAGAAGAAAGCAGCA
>JAFZQY010000024.1 GCA_017620155.1 Lachnospiraceae bacterium
ACGAACAGGAATCGCTCAAACCGAGATTAGCAAGCTGGAGAACGGAACCCGAAATCCTTCCATTAAGCTTTTGCAAAGGTTGGCTGATGGTATGGGTATGGTGTTGAATGTTTCATTTACTCCTAAAAAGGTATGAAGTTATGAGTCTTGAATTTGAATTATACTATGTTACAATATGGTAAAGGGCTGGTCGAAAGACCCTGGTCCACCACACAGCGGGGATATACCCCGCTATTTTTATAGGTATTGAAAAGAATCTTAGTATTTTTATAGATGAGTCTCGCTACTAAAAAAGTAAAGGTGGAAAGCTTGGATTTATAGGCTTTCCGCTTTTTTTGTTATCTGGTACACCATCAAAATAGTGTACCAATCGGTATTAATCACCCATTTTATGCGGACATCCACTTATCAAGTGCGATGATCTTCATTTCTGGTGATGTTCCGTCATAGTCGTAGCACATCTCATTTGTCTCAGGTGTGTCCGATCATATTTGCGACCGCTTCACGAGGAAGAACGGTGTTAAGGTAAGTGGAACAGATAGGATTTAGATAAGATTTACGGGGGCTGTCGGATGGCAGCCCCTTATTTTATTGAAGAATAAGGTATTTTTTTATACTATATAAAAGTGGTGTCGTGAGGTGAAAACTGAAATGAATATTGAATTAATACCGGTAGATGAAACAAACAGAGAAGATTGTATCAGGTTAAAAGTAACTGAGGCACAATCCGAGTATATTGCAACAAACGAAAGCTCTTTGGAGGCCGCTTCTGAAAATGCAGATGTGGCCAGACCTTTTGTTATTTATGCAGACGGAAAAGCAGTTGGATTTACCATGTTCGCGTTTGATGAAGAGTATGAAGATCCTGATGACAGATATTGGCTATGGAGATTTATGATCGATGAAAAGTTTCAGGGACGCGGGATCGGAAAAGAAGCGCTAAAACAGATCATTCTCTACTTTAAGGAAAATGGTGCGACCAATATAAGACTTTCAACTAAAGCCGGCAACGTAAATGCGATATCTTTATATAAGTCTTTCGGCTTCAGGGATACCGGCGAAGTGATCGATGGGGAAAACTTATTTGAACTTGATATCCTTTAATGTAGATGTTTTAACATAGAAATAATTATGGATTTGATCTTATGAAAATATACATTTTACGTCATGGAGAAACTGCGCTCAATTCAAAGGGAGTCATGCAGGGATGGTTTGACGAGCCGCTAAACGAAAACGGACGCAATCTTGCAGTCCTCACAGGGCAGGCATTGAAAGGTATTAAGTTTGATCATTGCATATCCAGCCCGCTCATAAGAGCGATGGAAACTGCCGAAATCGTTCTTCGCGAGAGCGAAAACACAGTGGAGATCAAAACCGACGACCGTATCCGCGAGATGAATTTTGGAGATATGGATGGCAGAAGTCTTTCCGAAATGGGAGAAGAAGGTTACAAGTTTTATATGGATCCCTTTCATTTTGACGGATTCCCGAATGGCGAGAAGATACAGGATGTCTGTAACAGAACGCAGTCATTTTTGAAAGAACTGGCAGCCGGAGACGACGGAAAAACATATCTGATCAGCACGCACGGTTGCGCTATGAGAGCGATGGTCAGTTATCTGAAAGAAGATCCTGCGGATTTTTGGGGTGGTCGCGCTCCCTATAACTGCTCATTTACGATAATCGAAGCGGAAGGCGGGAAAGCGCACATCACCGATATTGACAAGGTATACTACGATTCAAGCCTGATAGTTGACCATTACAAACAATGATGGGGGTGAGATAATATGAGTGAGCAAAAACTGGAAATGAACAATAAGAAACTTGGTTTTGGCCTGATGAGATTACCCAGACTTGAAGGAGATGGAGATGTAATAGATGTGGAGCAGACCAAGCGGATGGTCGATATGTTCATGGATGCGGGCTGCACATACTTTGACACAGCCTGGATATATCCCGGCAGTGAGGAGGCCATGCGCAAGGCGCTTGTCGAGAGATATCCGCGTGAGAGCTATACCGTAGCGACCAAGAATGCCGCTTGGGCCGGATGCAAGTCCAGAGAGGATGCCATAGAGCAGTTTGAAACTTCATTAAGGCGTTCCGGAGCAGGATATTTTGACTATTATCTGCTTCATAACCTCGGACAGAACAGGACTAAGGTTTTTGATGATTTTGACTTGTGGAAATTTGCTTTTGACATGAAGGAACAGGGCAAGATCCGCCATGTAGGTTTCTCTTTCCACTCTACGGCAGAAGAACTCGAGGCTATCCTGACAGCGCATCCGGAGGCTGAGTTCGTTCAGCTGCAGATCAATTATGCCGACTGGGAGAACGACGAGGTCCAGTCACGCAAGGTATATGAGGTAGCCAGAGCGCATGGCAAGCCGGTTGTCATCATGGAACCCGTTAAGGGCGGACTTCTGGCCGATCCTCCGCAGAGCGTGAAGGATCTGTTTGATGAGGTTAATCCCGGTGTTTCATATGCATCATGGGCCATCCGCTTCGCAGCAAGCCTTGACGGAGTGCTGGCAGTTCTGTCCGGAATGAGCAATGTGGAACAGATGGAGAATAATCTGTCCTACATGAAGGATTTCAAGCCCTTGACTGAGGTGGAGCAGGAAACAATAGTCCGCGCGAGAGAGGCCATAGAAGCTATCCCCATCGTGCCGTGTACCAGCTGTAACTACTGCTCAAAGGTATGCCCGATGGACATCGGCATATCCGGAACGTTTATGTGCTTAAACATCATCAAGCTGTACGGCAATGTTCAGCGTGCTCTTCACGAGGAGCGGTTCGCCGTGATCAATCCCGGGAAGAAACGCGCCAACGAATGTATCAAATGCGGCGCGTGCGAAGCAGCCTGCCCTCAGCATATCAAGATCCGCGACACTCTCGAAGAAGCAGCCACTCTGATGCAGATGTAATGAGTTATAATAGTGCAGATGGAAAAGAGTGAACAGACTCTCATCCCGAATCGGTATTCAACAGCATCAAAAAACCCGTAAAGAATCTTATACGTAAGAAGAAAGAACTCCTGAGGGTGATATAATTATCTTTGCAGCATTATCATCATACTCTTTAAGGATAGGTATGAATTCATGCGGTTCCTGATATGGCGCAAAGAGCTTGGCAACATGGCCGGATTAAAGCGCCTGATCGCGCCGATCGATGATTTTTCGACTGACGAGATATACTCGCCGCTTACGGATATACCGGATAGCAGGAGCTTCAGCGACAAGGATACCGGCCTCCTGGATCCGGCGGTCAGACAGTTCAGGGCTGCCATCTATGCCGTCGGCAACGGTACGATGACGGTGGATGAGGCCGTAGCCGCATACGGAAACATTCCGGAGGAATAGGACAAGTTTGTTTTATACAAGATGAAGGATTATGAAAAATAAGCAGCTAAAGAAAATACTTGCAATACTTTGCGCCACGCTGATCCTGACCGGCTGCGGTGCTTCAAAAACCCGGGAGACATCGAGAGAAGACTTTATCCCTGTCATTCCATATTCTGAAACATTGTCGGCTGATGAAGAAAAAGCGGATGCCCTGCTCAAAGAGATGAAGCAGGAAGCTGATGCGCTGTATACTTTCGGAACGCCTTACGCCGTCCCTGAATGGTCGGATGACGCATACGCCGATACTAAGCTGTACAGCTTTTGCAGGATGCTTCCGAAGGGCGGCGACCTGCACGGACATGATGACACCATGATCTCATATACGAGATTCATCGATGTCATTCGCGACCGCGCCGAGATCTGCCTTGAAGAAGGAGATCAATACGGCTATATGTATGCTTATGATAATCCGGATAAACCGGAAGGCTGCGTACCCATCGGCGAGGCTCTGGATAACGGGACATTGACCGAAGAAGAACTTACGGCTTTTCTTACTCTTGCCGGAAAAGAAGATCAGCGCGGATGGGATGTCTTACACGCGCGTTTTGCGGCCACTTCGGGCGTACATACCAATGAAGAGATCTATAAGGATCTGTATGAGGAGACGTTCAGAAACTGTGTGGACAACGGCGTGATCCTGGCGGAACTCCGTGTACTCGCAAGTCCCGATGATGACGTGACTGTACAACGGCTTACCAATATACGTGAGGCTTACTACAGAGTCAGACAGGATCATCCCGAATTCAGGGTGAGGGTCATATGTACCGCGAGCAAGAACCTCAAATATGATGAGGACCAGGCCGGCCTGATCCTTGATACTGCGATACGCGCGAGCAGCCTGGTGAAGGATGAATTCGATCCGGCCAAGCCTGAGGAGTTTGTCATCGGACTCGACCTTGTGAGCGAAGAAGATACGAGCAGACCGCTGAAGGAATATACTGAATATCTGACTTCGGAGGAAGTGAAGAACAGCGGGCTTAAACTTTTCCTCCACTGCGGAGAGAGTCTGCTAAACACTAATGATACCGTGATCGACGCCTATACACTGGGCGCTGTACGGGCTGGACATGCATTTAATCTCTACAGATATCCGGAACTGATGGAAAAGTATGCCGAGGACAAGGTTGCGATAGAGGTATGCCCGATCAGTAATTACAGATTGGATTACGTAAGCGACCTGCGCCTGCATCCGGCGCTTTCATATCTCAGAAACGGCATTCCCGTGTGCATATGCTCGGATGACGGAGTATATCTGTCGACGGAACCTCTTGTGGATGATTTTTACGCTGCCATATTAAGCTGGGATCTGAGCATAGGTGACATCAAGGCGATATGCCGGAACTCGATCACATACAGCGGCCTTCCCAAAGAAGAAACAGATGAACTCATGAAGACATGGGAAGCCCAGTGGGACGAATTTATAGCGGATATTGCCGGATAGTTGACCCTTATTAGCGTAACTTTTTGTAGGTATTTGGAAAAAAGGGAAACACCTTCTTTCCTTCTGTCATCGGTTTGGGTCTGTAAACGTCCTTCTTTTTGTTTGCCATTATAAAAAGGCCTCCTTATGATAATTGATTTTATCATAGAAGACCTTTATAACTGCGGTGTTATCTAATTTACAGAGATTTTTTCAAACTCTCCACAACGATTACATTTTGTTGTCAATATGCTGATAGTGTGGGAATAAAACCTGATAGAGAACTATCTGATCAGGCAGCATGATTTCAGAAGGTATGATCATTCTGATAGAGAGTGTTATACTATGTGCGATTTTTACATTGATGGTTTTTATTATGTCGAGAAAGCCAATCAATACGCTTTATAACTATCCGCCAAGGATTCAGGAAAGAGTGAAATCTCTGGATGAATATAAGGACAGCATTCCAACGCAGAAGAATAAGATAGCTGCAAAGCTTATGCCTGTATATTGTTCGTTGCGGTTCTCAGCTTGATTGCGCTTTGGCTGGATTGGTTGTGCGTTTTATTCTTTAGCTTTTAAGATTATGTACCAAGGTGGGCTTAAGATGAATAACGTAAAAAAATACTGGAAACCATGTGTTATTGGCGTGATTGCTGTATTCTTCGTGATCTATAAAATTACAGTCTTGAACATTAAATGGACTATCAGCGAGGAAGAGGCGGATGCATGGGTAGAGACTGTTCTGCCTATGAATGCAACGCAGGTTTTAGAGGCTGAATCTCAAACTGAACTTCTAAGGCTATCTTACTATATGATAATACCTTTGATTTTCATTTTTATTGGATTAATCATTATTGGAAAGAAAAAAGGGTGGTTTATGCCGTCGAAGAAAGGCTTCGTTATCGGGGCGGTTGCGTCCTTTCTTCTTCAAGGACTTCATGAACTGTTGCATGGATTGGCATTTCCTTCAGGAAGTGAAGTGTATATTGGGATTATCAAGGCCAATTTTTCCGGGTACGCGACATCTGCAAGTCCTATGAATTACATTCAGTGCATCGTGTATTATTTGCTTCCGGCATTTGTTTTGGGGTTTGTTCCATTGTTGGGGTTTATCTTCGACAAAGAGAAAAAAAGCACGATGTGTTGGTTTTGCTATGGATTTGCTATGATCGGCCTGATACAAACTGCTCCGGATTGGTTTGGTTTGTTTCCGATCATACAACAGGTGCCGCATAATGCAATGATTCAAATGTCCGGGTGGCATACCTATTGGTATCTGAAATAAACATGATAGCACTATATCGCAATATAATGCACTATAAAGGAAGGAGCAGGGGCGGCAAATAATCAGAATAAACTCTGCGTAACCAACATAGTTGGGAATAGAACAAAAAATAGTGGAGAAGGAGTTTTGTTTTACAGACATAAATACAAGTCAATGCTTTTCAGCAGCACATTGACGATGGCTATGACTTATCTGATGCTGCTGGTTAACAACATAGTTGCGGGTATATTCATAGGGCCGACGGGAGTTGCTGCGATCAATATAGTGTCCCCTCTGATCGGAGCGGTCAATTTCATTTCAATATGTGTTTCCGTCGGAGTAGCGATACTGTATACAAGAGCTATCGGAGAGATGCGCAGGGACAGAGCAGATAAGCTCTACGGAATGGGGCTTATCGTTTCTGCTATGCTGGCTGTCCTCAGCGTATTTGTCCTTTTGTGTATTGAGAAACTCTATTTTACATCTACCGGAGTCGACAGTGAGCTGATCGTTCTCTCCGAAGAATATTATTCATTTCTTCCGCTTAATTCGGCAGTGCTTATCATCGCGAGTTACATGGAGGAGATGGTCTATGCCGACGGAGATGGGTTACTGGTACCATTCAGTTATGTTGCGAGGATCGGCGGAAACATACTCCTGTCCATCCTCTTTGTTCATGTCATGGGCATTAAGGGTATTATGCTGGGGACTCTTCTGGGGAATACATTTGCCCTTGCTACGCTTCTGATGCATTATTTCAGGAAATCGAATACACTGCATTTTGTTTTTTTCTTTAAATGGCAATCGCTGCTTGAATGCATTAAGTACAGCATTACCGATGGGATCACATACCTGTTATGGGGATTTGCAGACTATTGTCTGATAGCTTATATCAGCAGGAGATTCGGGAAGGAATACCTGGTCGTGCTTGCTGTCACGATGGCTGTTATTGAGCTGGCCGTTATGTTTGACGGCATAGGCATGGCAATCCAGCCGCTTCTGGGAGTTTACTTCGGGGAGAAAAATCATCTCCTTATCAGACGACTGATGAAAGATGCCATAGATACCGCAGTTATTGAAGGCGCCATAGGCTCAATCCTGCTTTTCTTCTTGGCGGGGCTTTTTGTGAGGCTCTTCGGGATTGAGGATATGACTTTATATGAACCGGCGGTAAGCGCTGTCAGGATCATGAGTACGTCTCTGATAGCAACGTCACTGTTCATGCTGATGACATCATATTATCTGTACATGGATCATGTCGAAATATCAGTCTGTGCCATAATCCTCAGGGATGGAATACTGTATATCCTGCTCCCGATCCTTTTTGCGAAGTTTATGGGTGTTAACGGAATATGGACAGGGTTTGCTCTTGCTCCTGTAGCGGGGCTTATGATCGCGATGCTGATCGTCCGTATCAGGGTAGGAAAGAAGGCTTTTCCGGCGATGCTTGATTCCATGGAAAATGAGATAACCGTATACGATATCGTACTTACGCCTGAGAATATGACCGATGTTTCAGAGAAGATACAGAATAATCTGAAAGGAAAAGGCTACTTGGGCGATGCAGCCATGAAGGCGGGGCTTTTTGCGGAAGAGATCGGCGCAACCATCCGTGAAAAGAACGGAGACAAGAAGGTGCTGGTTGAATATTCGCTGCTGTTTGATAAGTCTGCCCCCGGAGAAGACGGCTCTGATAAAGAAAAAGAATCTGTCCGGCTGGTGATCCGTGACACAGGTACGGTGTTTGATATCACGGATCCTGAACTTGAGATAAGCGGCTTAAGCAGCTTCGTGATCAACGGACTGCTGAACGCCCAGAAAGAGAAGGATTATATACCTACGACAGGATATAACAGGAATGTGATAAGGCTTTATAAGTGATCAATTAAGATGAATACGAGATAGATGATAACAGGAGAAAACAGAATGATTCTTTTTATAAATGCTTGTGTAAGAAAACAGTCAAGAACGCTCAGACTGGCTAAGCGTCTTCTGAATAATCTGAATGGAGATATAAAAGAAGTACGTCTTGAAGACGTGTCATTTCCCGTTGTAGATGAAGAGTTTATTGAGCGACGCGAGGCTTTAAAGAATTCCGGAAAATATGATGATCATATGTTTGACCTTGGAAAAGATTTTGCAAGTGCTGATACTATTGTAATAGCGGCTCCTTATTATGATCTTTCTTTCCCTGCTATGCTGAAGCAGTACTTTGAGCAGATAAATGTCCTTGGACTTACTTTTACATATTCGGAAAGCGGAATACCAAGAGGCCTGTGCAGAGCAAAGGAGCTGTACTATGTAACAACAGCCGGTGGTCCCATTATGTCGGATGATTATGGGTTTGGTTATGTTAAAGCACTTGCCAATACGTTTTATGGTATCGATGCAGTTTATCAGATTAAGGCTGAGGGGCTGGATATAGTCGGCGCGAATGTTGAAGAGATTCTTAATGGTGCCTGGCACCTTGGAAGCGATATAGGATAAGAAATTATGCTTGGGGAATTACTCGTGAATGACGGTCCGGAGTTTTGCTATACTATCGAGTTTTGGAAGAAGGATGATATGGCAAAGAAAAGTGGTTTAAAAAATGAAAGATGTTAATGCGCATATTTGTCCGACTTGCGGCGGAATTCTCTCTGTCAATATAGAACGTCAGATGTACGAATGCCCTTTCTGCGGTGTTACATTCGACTATGACTATTTTCGCGAGGAGAGCGTATTAGGCATAGCTGCCAGGGCTCTTGAGAATAACGAATTTTATTCGGCAGACAGAGCTTATAATTTCATGCTGGAGAAAGAGCCGGATAACTTTGAAGCGCTTCGCGGCAAGGCTCTCATAGCAATGAACATACCCAAGATCGACGATATCCGCAGTCTTGATCTTTTTTCAAAGATCAACTATGAGTCGGCTTATAAAGAGATCGACAGAGGAATCGAGTCATCCGGGCCCAAAGAGCGCGAGTATTTTACTGTCATGAAGGATATTGTTGACGCCGGTCATGAATATGTAGACGAGAAATCAGGGCTCGAGCCCGAAAGGAACGAGAGAAAGCGAATACTGAAAAGACTTAACGAATATGTCGAGGAAAGAAACACTGTAGGTATCTATTCTCCTGCCGGGGGCCGCCTGAAGAAATCTGTTATCCGGACGATCTTTTGCTATCTGATCTGTTTGCTTATAGTATTCCTGGGTTATAAGCTTGCCACGAGAAATCCGTATTCCAAAGCCGAGGATCTCAGCCAATATGAGAAAGCACTGACTCAGGACTCATCGGATCAATCTTCTCACCTGTACAATCCGTATGGTACGAGCCCCAACCTCAACGATATTACGGATTGGTACATTAACTATGAAAAATACGAAGAAGCTCTTGAGAGGGAAGAACAGCGCAAGATCAACTATGATAACTGGGAGAAAAACCATCAGAATTCTGCCGCTTACCTCATATGGCCTCTGGGTTTCACTACCGTCATTTTTGCATTGATCGTATTCGCAATCTTCATGTGGGGCAGGGTTCTCGATACCGAGATCGCCAAGATACAGGTCGAAGCGGATGAACAGGAAGAAAAGATCAGGAACCGCGAGGATAGGATGGCTGAGCTCAAAGACAGGATCGATCAGGGCTATAAGCGTCTCTGCATTATGAATCCGAAAGAATCGCCGAAGACATAAAGGCATTCATCGGAAAATGATGTGATATGATGATCAAAACGCAAGCATATAAGAAAAGATGAAAAAAACTAATAAGACAACCATCATAATAATCATAGCTGTCGCGGCTTTGGTGATCTACGGATTATTCAAGATCATCCATGGTATATTCTGGTTCCTGGGATATGAGACACCTGTAGAGCGCTGGTATTATAAACTCAAGTCTGATACCGCTCTCGAGGAGAAATACCCCGGGCATGATTTTGAAGTCAGAGAAGAACACGGCTGGTCCGAGTATGGTTACGCAGTCGGTTTTTACGGAACGGATGAGGCCGGGATCGAGTTCCGGGTGCAGTGGGTAGAAGGCGAAATGCAAGATAGCTACTGCGAAGAACGGAATAAGCATTATTACGGAGAGAAGATCGTGGAGTACCAGAACGGCCTTCGCGATAAGTATTTTCCGCAGATCCCGTACGTGGATACATATGAATACTATCCGTATGATACATATTATTTTTACCGGGGGCCGTTCAAGGAAGTCCTCTTTGAGTCCATGGACGATGCCATAGAAGGCAGCAAATACAACAAGTTTGATACGGAAGTTACATTTAAGGGAATAGACCTTTATACGGCAGACGATGAAGAGATCAGGAAGTTCGCCGGATCGATCGCGGATTCCCTGATGTGGCTGTCTGATGAGACCGGATACTATGATGTCAGGATCGGCCCGTTCTATTACCGGGAAGCCGACGAGTACGGATCCGGGTTCAAGGACAAAGACGAACTTGTGGAATCGATAATACAAGAGATCACGAGGATGAGAAATAAAAAGTAGCGATTATTTCAAATACAAGTCGTGAATGAATCCCGCAGTACGTTTATCTTATCGCGGATCTCCTCGGGGCTTAAGCCTCCGAGTTTGATCGAATCGTCGTCAAATCTGCATTTTTGAAGCGTGAGGTCGGGCAGGATGCGAAGCTCCCCGAATCCTTTACACATATCTATATCACGGTCATAGCAGGGCGATTTGATGAGCTTCACCTTGCCGCCGTTTCCGAAAGTCCATACCGTTATGCGGTAGTCGTCTTCAAAGCTTTTCTGGGAAGAGGTTGAATCCAGGATATCCGTTACGCGCCTTATGATCCCGGCGGATATGTTGTTCATTCCGCTTTCGACATAGGGGAGTAATTCTATCTGTTTCCTGGCTTCGATGACATGATCGATGACGCCGTCGAGGCCCTCCATGTGATCGGGATGCAGCACGAAATTGAACACATGAGGTATCCTGTATTTATCAAGAAATCTTACCGCCTGAGTAAAAGGCTCTATCGAACAGCCCGTAACAAGCCTGTATTCGTTTTCGTATGCTGCCGGATAATGCACGTTTAACATGGCGCGGGTATTTCCGATCCTTGCGGCGATCTCGTCGGTTACGGCGCTTCCGTTGGTTTCCACCGTGATCTTATGATCCGTATTATTATCAGCCCACTCGATCATATCGACCGTGGCGGGATTGAGCAGAGGATCTCCTCCGGAAAAGATGATCTCTTCAAATCCCAGAGGCTTAACTGCCTCCATGATCATTACAAAATCATCACAGGACATGGGACTGCTCACATATGAAGGTTTATGACCCTCGTTATGGCAGTATTCGCAGTTATAGCTGCAGTGGTTTGTGGTGAGTATTCGAAGCTTTTTCCAGTGATCAGACATCAGATTATCCTCCGGAATTCCATTATATCAAATAATCGCTGATAATTAACATCCGGTACGGCCTTTGTGTTATAATTTCGTTTAGGTATGTATACAATTATCCAACATGGCGTCGGAGGAGAGCGTAAGCTATGAAAAACTGGAAAACCTGGCAGATCGTGTTGTTTATAGCGACATGCATAAGTCTTAATATCTGCATAAAACTTATTGCTGTCAAATACGAATGGCCTCTATGGGCGGATTCATTCGGTACAGCCTTATGTGCATATATTGCCGGCCCGATATGCGGTGCTCTGGTCGGTCTGACCGGCAATCTGGCATACGGCATGGTCAGCAATCTTTCGGCGATCTATGCTCTCACAAGTATCGCTATCGGCATCATAGTCGGCATAGCAGCTCAGAAAAACTGGTTTGATCGTTTTTACGGCTTCATGAAAGCGGCTTCTCTGGCAGTCTTAACGGGCCTTGTTGTGTCCGTTCCGATAGATCTTATTTTTTCAGGCGGCTTTACAGGCAATAAGTGGGGAGACGGCGTAGTCAATTATCTTCTCGATAAGGAATGGACTCCTTTCTTATGCTGCATAATGGGACAGCTGGCTATCGAGTTCGCCGATAAGGTGCTCACGATCGCCGCTGTGTACGTAATAATCCTTCTGCGCCGCTGGAGCAACAAACATAACGATGACAAGGCAATGCTGATGGGTAATGGTAATACGGCCACGACGGCAGGTGCTGGCGCCGGCACAGCTGCCGGAACAACTGCGACGGCGCTGATATTGTGCCTGGCACTCGGCATGTCTCTGCTTTCGCCGCTCAAGGCGGATGCCGCACAGAGCACCGCTCCCGAAGACAGAGACTATAACGATTATGTCCAGACAGTATATAGCAGCAACAACGGTCTTCCCTGCGGCGAGGCCAACGATATCGCCCAGACCAACGACGGCGTTCTCTGGATCGGTACATATGCAGGACTCTATCGCTATAACGGAAGAGAGTTTCGCTGGGTTGATTACTATGAATCCGTAAAAAATGTTAACTGCCTCTATGTCGATGAAGAGGGCCGTCTGTGGATCGGAACCAATGACAACGGACTGGCTATCGTTATCCGTGAAGAGGTGGCCAATGTTATAGATGAGGAGAGCGGACTTCCATCCAACTCGGTCAGATGTATCGTTCGTGCTACAGACGGTTATTACTATGTCGGTACTACCGGCGCGATGCAGATGCTGGTGATGAACAACGGATTAAAAGTTGCCAACACTCTCGAAGAAGTCAACTATGCCAACAGCATCACGGCCGATGAGCACGGACGCGTAGCGACCATATCGAACGACGGAAGACTTTTTCTGTTAAACGGAGGCATGATCGAGAGCTCGCTGTCTCTGACGACCGGAGATGAAGAATTCAACTGCTGTGCTTTTGCGCCGGACGGAACTCTCATGGTCGGATCCTCCACCAACCACATCTACAGATACAATGTATCCCGCGGCGATTTTAATCTGGTCGACATCACTACATGTGACGATGTTGCGAGCATCAACAACCTGTACTTCATAAACGACGGGACGCTTTTCATCGCCACTGACAGCGGCGTGTCTTATATAGACACCGAAGGCTATCACGTCATCAACACCAACGATTTCAATAACTCCATAGACAATATCCTCTATGACTATCAGGGCAACCTGTGGTTCACATCCTCAAGACTCGGTCTTCTGCGTCTGGCAAAATCTCCTTTTACGGATGTATACGGCGCGATAGGGATGGAACGCAAGGTAGTCAATGCCATAGCCTTCTGGCAGAACAACTATTACATCGGCACCGATAAGGGCCTGGATGTGGTCGACAGGGGCTGCCGGAAACAGATAAAGAACGACCTGACCAAAATGCTGGACGGTAAGCGCATCCGCTGTATGTATGTGGATGACAAGGATCATCTGTGGGTATGTACCTACGGGAGCGGCCTGATAGAGTTCGCACCAAATGGTGATGTCTGGGAATACAATGCTGAGAACGGAAGCTTCGGAAACCGTGCCCGTATCGTGACAGGCTTATCCGACGGCACGATCATGGCGGCCGGAGATACCGGTATCAGTTATATCCAAAATCACAAGGTCACACGCACGATCGGCAATGAAGACGGTCTGATCAACTCCATGATCCTGACCATCACAGAGTGTGCGGACGGCACGATCCTCGCAGGTACCGACGGCGACGGCATCGCTGTATTAAAAGACGGCGAGGTATCGCATATGCTCACCCGTGAGGACGGACTGAGTTCCGAAGTCATCCTGCGTACCGTTAAGGATCCCAAGTCCGACGGTGTGTTCATCGTAACCAGCAACAGCCTGTGCTATCTTGAGCCCGAAGGCTCCATACGTGTGCTGGAGAAGTTCCCTTATTTCAACAACTACGATATCTGGGTTAAGGATGAAAATACGCTTTTCGTAATGTCCAGTGCCGGCATCTATGTGGTGGAGCGGGATGAACTGCTGGCAGACGGAGAGATGGCATGGGAACTGTTAGATGCCAGAAGAGGTCTGGGTACATCGCTCACCGCCAATTCCTGGAACTACTACAACGGCAAGGGTGATCTTTTCCTTCCGTGTGATACCGGAGTCTATGCGATAGATGTGGAAAAATACAACAGCGACGTCAGATCGTACAGGATGCAGCTGGCCGCAGTACTTCTGGACGGCGCGGCGCAGCCTCTTCCCCGTACGGGTGCGATCACTGTCGGACAGGGCATCAGCCGTATAGAGATGGATCCCGAGATATTGAACTATACTATTCAGGAGCCGAATGTCGGATATTTCCTCGAAGGGTATGACAATCAATGGACGATCAAAGCGCAGAACAGCTTAAATAATATCATCTACCTGAATCTGCCTTCGGGCAAATATACATTCCATCTGGCCATCATGGACAGCGCCGGTGAGAAAGTACTCGAAGAACGCAAGTTTGATCTGATCAAAGAGGGTGAGTTCTACGAATCCAGAGGATTCCTTGCCTACATGATACTACTTCTTTCGCTGATGATTGCCTGGTTTACCTGGCTGATCGTACAGAGACAGTTAAATGCCCAGCAGATCAAACTGAACATGGCTAACGAGACGGTCATGGCTATCGCAAACGCCGTCGATGCCAAGGATGTGCGTACGAATGAGCATTCGACCCGTGTGGCTGAGTATTCTGTTCTGATCGCACAGGAGATGAACTGCTTCAAGTGGTGGGAGAGGAGCAAGATGCTCTCCAACCTGGGAAAAGCGGCACAGATGCATGATATAGGTAAGATCGCGATCCCGGACAGCGTGCTCAATAAAGTGGGCCGTCTGGATGACGCCGAATACGCTACGATGAAGTCGCACGTGCTCCGCGGCGCGGAGATACTGAAGGACTTTACGCTGGTCGAGCATGTACAGGATGGAACCAGATACCATCATGAACGCTATGACGGCCGCGGATATCCTGATGGCTTAAAGGGTGATGAGATACCTCTTTTTGCACGTATAATCGGTGTGGCCGATGCTTTCGATGCCATGACCTCCAACCGCGTATATCGCAATCACATGGATACCGATTATGTCATGAACGAGATGCAGCGCGGACGCGGAACTCAGTTCGATCCCGAAGCTCTGGATGCGTTCTTCAGACTGATCGATAAGGGGGTAATCAATCTGGACGAGATCTACGCTCAGAAGCGTCAGAGTATCGATAAGGCGCAGGATGAAGCTGCTCAGGCCGAGCTTGCAAGGCGCGTAGAGGAAGACAAGAAGATCCAGGAAGCCGAAATGAAAGAGAAAAAGCCGGAGGAAGCGGAGAAACCCTCAGGAGATGATAAATCATCGGAGGATAAGAAACCTGCCGAAGACGAGAATACTAAAAAGGAGGGGGCAGAGGCATGAAAAGAGTATATATCATAACTTCGATCACATGTCTGGTCATACTGGCTGCTTTCCTCTGCATCTTCAAGGTCTTTTATCCCACAGCCGGAAGGGACGACCTCAAGGTAGGCTTTATCTATGACAATGATCAGAGCACGCCATATACCTACAACTTCTCATTGGCAAGAGACGCCGTGGAGAAGAAATACGGAGACCGTGTCGAGATCTTCACGTGCAGCAATGTTCTCGATGAGGAGATGGAAGAGCCTTTAAGGGAACTTGCGGATGAAGGCTGTGATATCATCTTTTTCAACGGATACAGCGAACTGGTGCGTGAACTTGCTCCGGAATATCCCGATATCCAGTTCTGTCAGACATCATATATGGATATGAGCGATCAGACGGTTCCCGCCAATTACCATACTTTTAAGGGTGAGGCATATCAGGGCAGATATGTCAGCGGTATCGCAGCGGGCATGAAGATCAAGCAGATGATCTCTGAAGGGACCATTACTGCGGATCAGGCCATAGTCGGCTTTGTGGCGGCATTCCCTACTTCGGAAGTCATCTCCGGATATACGGCCTTCATCCTGGGAGTCCGTTCGGTAGTTCCTCAGGCAGTGATGCAGGTCTGCTACACGGAGACATGGAGCAGCTATGCTCTGGAAAAGAGCTCCGCTCAGCTGCTTATAGAGAACGGTTGCGTGGTCCTGTCACAGCATACCGATACCATAGGTCCTGCGATCGCCTGTGAGGAAGCTATGGAGGATGGAATAGCAGTCTACTTCGTCGGATATAATCAGAGCATGTCAGAGGTGGCTCCGGGCACTTCTCTGGTCACATCCAGGATCGACTGGGAACCTTATGTGCTCGGCGCCGTGGATGCCGTTGCCATGAACAGAGAGATAGAGAAGACCGTCCTCGGACGCATTCACGGAACGGATATCTCCGCAGGATTTGATAAGGGATGGGTAGTGATGGACGACCTGAATCTGCAGGTTGCCGCTCCCGGAACACAGGAGGCTATGGACAGCGCGATCGAACAGTTCAAACGCGGTGAAGCCGGCTTTGTGTTCCAGGGCGATTATATCGGCATAAATCCCGAGAGTTCCGCAGATACTTATGATCTTAAGAACGGTTATATCGAGAACGAGAATACTTCGTATCCGTTATTCCACTATTTACTCAAAGATGTCGTGACCATCGTGGAAGACGAGGATGATACGCTGATAATCCGCTGAAAACCCGTTGATGATCCGCAGATCACTTACTGAAAAATGATCTGATCGCATCCGCCATTTCATCCATATGGCGTGTATAGCAGTGATCGTCTCCGTGAATGGTGACGAGCGTGGCATCGGCATACAGTTCCTGAGCCTTCACACCGTAACTGTACGGAACGGCTTCGTCATCATCTCCGTGAACTATGAACACGGGACCATCGTATCTTGCAATCTCATCTTCAACATGTATCGTCTGGGCTACCCGGATGTAATCTCCGGATAATACCAGATCTTCGGCTACTAATTGTTCGGGGATATGTAAGGGATCAAAAGGCATCCCGAGCAGATCCCCTATTCTTGCGCCTTCGGGAATCATCCAGGCGGGAGATAAGGGGAGCAGGGCCTTGAAGTCATCTCGGCGCATTCCTCCTATCAGCATCGTCAGAAGACCTCCCTGTGAGTGACCGCACAGATAGAGGTCTGTCACGAAATCCAGTTTCTTCGCATAATCCACAACGGCGAGAGCGTTGGTCACCCACTTGTAGAGTGTGTGGTCCCTGAAATCTCCGTCGCTTCCTCCGTGTCCGTACATCTCTGCTCTGAGGACGGATATCCCGCAATCGTTCATGGCCTTCTGAGCGGCGATGATGTGATCTTCTTCCATGTGTCCGGTGAATCCGTGGATCAGTATGCATAAGGGCCCTTTGACCGAATCATCGGGGCGGTCGAGTTTTGAGTGAAGACGGATGCCGTCGCAGTCGATATAGAATTCTTTTGTTGTCATGTTTTCTCCTTTGCGGTTCGGGTTTAACTATATTCTGTATTTTAACCTATTTACTTCCGTTTTTGATATCATATTATTATGAAATCCAAAACGACGGACCGTTATCGTTCAAAACCGAAGCTTCCGCATAAAAATAAGCGCGGATCACGCACATGGATCATCCCCCTGATGCTCTTTATGATCCTGCTGATCGCAGCCGCAGCCCTTCTTATTCCCCGAAACATCAGGCCGCTTTCACAGGATTCTTCCGGGGGCTCATTAAGCATCGCCGATTCGGATCCTTCCACGATTCCCGAATATACAGGTGATGACTGCATAGAATTAAACGGAGGCATCCCATGCTTTAATGAATGGGATATAGAGAATATAACCGGGGAGAATTACAGCGAACTTGATACTCTCGGAAGATGCGGCGCAGCCGTAGCACTGCTCGATGATTCCATGATGCCGAAGGAGCCGCGCGGCGAGATCGGTGAGGTAAGACCGAGCGGATGGAGACAGACCAGGTATGATGGGCTTATAGGTTCCGATCCTCCGTATCTGTACAACCGCTGTCATCTCATCGCCTACGCTCTGACCGGACAGAATGACAATCCGCTCAATCTGATCACGGGGACTTCATATATGAACAAGACTCTCATGCTTCCCTGGGAAGAACAGGTCATTCGTTATCTGGAAGGCTACAACGCGCATGTTCTGTACCGCGTGACTCCGTATTTTTACAAAAAGGAACTGCTCGCCAGAGGGGTGGAGATCGAAGCGTATTCGGTGGAAGATAAGGGCAGCGGCATCTGTTTTCATGTATTTATATACAATGTACAGCCTGGCGTGGAACTCGACTATTCCACGGGTGAGAGCAGACGCATAAACCCATAAGAGAAATGGTTATTATACCGCTAAATATGGTATAATAAATAATGTATGGTCACTAATCCTTGAAATGGGGGGATAAGGATATGAAAAAAAGGATTTTTTCGGGATTGATCGCTGCCTGCATGGTATTGACGGTTCTGAGCGGATGCGCATCTTCCGGTACGGAAGGCGATACGCTGGTATTAAAAGCGGGTTTTTCGACCGGCGCTTCGGACCCCAGGGTCGTAGCAACGCAGCTTTTTAAGGAAGAAGTTGAGAAGGCAACCGACGGAAGGATAACCGTTGAGATACATACGGACGGAGAACTGGGTTCGGATTCCGAACTTATAAGCGGAGTGGTAAACGGTGAGATAGATCTCACTGCCTCGAGTGCCGGCAATTTTGCAAGTTATGCACCGAATGTAGGACTGTCCGCATTCCCTTTTCTTTTTGACGATTTTGAAGACGCATGGAAGTTCGTGGACAGCGATGTCGAAACAAAGGCCGAAGAGGAACTGACAGAAGTTAATGTCAAGGTCCTGGGCCACTATGACAACGGCTTCAGATGCGTGACCACGTCGGAAGCAGCAGGCCCCGTGGAGTCTGTTTCCGATATGGATGACCTGAAGATCCGTACCCCCGAGAATCAGATCGTCATGCAGACCATGCTTGCCTTGGGAGCCGAGCCTGAGGTGCTCGGGTTTGCCGAACTGTATGATGCTCTTAAGAACGGAACCTTTGATGCGCAGGAGAATCCGATTCCTGTCATCTACAACAATAATCTGTATGAAGTTCAGGCTAATCTTGCCATCACGAATCACAGCTATGATGTAATGCTCTTCGTTATCAGAGAGGATGTGTGGGATTCGCTTTCCGAATCCGATCAGAAGATCCTTTTAGGTGCTGCCGCTCTGGCTCAGGAGAAGGACAGGCAACTTATCAAAGAGCAGACCGAAGATTATATTCAGAAGCTCGAAGAAGCCGGGATGAATGTAACATATCCCGATCTCGACGAGTTTAAGGGGGCTACTTCATCTGTGGTAGATTCGTTCGCCGGATCATACGATCCCGAACTTCTGGCCGCGATCAGATAACGGGGAGAGTGTATTGAATATCAGTTTCGTATTCTTTATAGTGGCATTTATCTCGGCTGTCTGCGTCGTTCTTGCAGTGCTGGCTAAGAGAAAGAACTATGGCTATATACTGTCGGCTTCGCTAGTCGTGGTCTGCGATATATTATGCTATCTGCTGGTCAACTGTAAGAGTATTAATTCAGCCAGGATAATATTCATCTTTTTCTTTATTATCCACGCGATCATGTATGTGACCGTTCTGTGGATGATATCCCACATAGCCATCGGCAGGGATCATCATACGAAAAGGTATCAGATCCCGGCTGCTGTAGTGTGCGCCTATCAGATCGCCATCATCGGCGTCAATCTCTTCGGGATCAAGACACTCGGTTTTTCCAAGCATGTATTTCTCGGAAAAAACTGGTGGTTCGCCGAAGGCTATAAGTCCTATTCGAGCTTTTTCGGTTTCCCGTTTTATCAGCAGCTTTCTTTTGTTGCAGCCATTATCATCATCTGCATGATGATAGAAAAGTGTGTCCGCTCGGACAGACTTTTCCGTCCCAGATTCTATGCTCTGATAGCAATTCAGACTGCTCTGTTCGCAGTTGAGAGCATGTCTGTATTCTTTAAATGGCCCATATGGCTTCCGGTCATGTTCATGACGGCGGTCAGCATAGTCGGTCTGTACTACACCACTTATTACTCGGCCAGGACATTGAGGGAATGGTACCTCATGACTTTCGCCAATGAGATGAGCGACGGCTTCATACTGTACGATGAATATGACGATCTGATCCATATGAACGAGCCTGTCACGAAGAACATGCCCGAACGCCTGCGTAAAGCTTTTGAGGATATGTATTTTCTCAAAGAATGGCTTTCCCATACCGAGATGGTTGAGGGAATCGAGATCGTCAACCTGCTTCACGATGCACCGCCGGATGCTCCTCTCATGGAAGACGGGTTTGAACTGTTCTTAAGTGCCAGATCCTATGAACTCGGTCAGGACGGTACGCATATAGGAACCGTTTTCATCCTTCACGATAACACGGAGGCTATACAGAAGATACGCGCCATGAGGCAGGCCAACGAGGAACTGGAACGGGCCGCTCAGATGAAGTCGGACTTCCTGGCGAACATGAGCCACGAGATCAGGACTCCGATGAATGCCGTAATAGGAATGGCGGAACTTTCGCTTCGCGAGGACCTGCCTCCGACCGTGCAAGAGTATCTGCTTCAGATCAAGAACTCGGGAAGAAACCTCTTAAACATCATCAACGACATACTCGATTATTCCAAGATAGAATCGGGCAAGATGGAACTGGTCTCCGAGAAATACGAGCCATTATCCGAGATAAACGATATCGCCAATATCATGCAGACACATGTCGGTACCAAGCCGATAGAATTCTTCGTGCTGGCTGATCCCGATATCCCCCATGTACTCATGGGAGATGCGATGCGCATACGTCAGATACTGATCAATCTGGCAAATAACGCGGTGAAGTTCACTCAGCACGGCTTCGTTCAGGTCAGGATGAGCGCACGCAGGATATCCGATCTGGAAGTGATGATGGAATACCACATTATCGACAGCGGAATGGGAATCCGTGAAGATGACCTCGAGAAACTCTTCGTCAGTTTCCAGCAGGTGGATTCCAAGCGTAATCGTTCGGTGGAGGGAACGGGACTCGGACTGGCTATATGTAAAAGCCTCGTAGAGGCCATGGGAGGCACCATCGGAGTGAACAGTACATATGGTGAAGGTTCCGATTTCTATTTCAGTATCCCTCAGATAGTCGTTGATCCGACCCCGGATCTGGTAGTTAAGGACGCTGAGCATAAGCATGCATTCTGCATAGATAAGGATCCCGGAATCTATAACATATTCCTCGGTGAGATGGAGAGACTGGGCGTGGACGGGCATGTGATCTCGGAACCATCCGAATATGTACCCACCGGCGAGAGAGACTTCATGTTCACGATGGAGTCCGGATATGGCGATCCCATGAGAGAAGTCCTGGATAAGTATCCCGAACTGTCGGGTGTGGTCACCATAGCGTTTGATTCGCCGTTTATCCCTGATAAGCCCAACTTAAGGATCCTCAGAAGACCGGAGACGACACTTACCATGGTGCTCATCCTCAATGATGTCGAGGTCAAGTCACTTGCTTCGGATTCCGACAGGTTCACCGTCGATTACACGGCGCCCGAGGCCAGGATCCTGATAGTGGATGACAACAAGATCAATATCACCATAGCGGAAGGACTGATAGGGCCGATCAAGGCTCAGTGCTTCTCGGCGCTCAGTGCCCGCGCGGCCATCGATATGCTTGAAAAAGAACCCTTCGACATAATCCTGATGGACCATATGATGCCCGAGATGGATGGTATCGAGGCAACCCGGTATATCCGTGAAAAGATCGATACGGCTAAGGAGATTCCGATCATAGCGCTGACCGCCAATGCCATGGAGAGCGCCAAGGACATGTTCATTCAAGCAGGCATGGATGACTTCGTCGCTAAGCCTGTGGAGATACGTACTCTGATCAGATGCATCAAAAAGTGGCTTCCTCCCGAAAAGATCATAGAAGGTGCGCCCGAAGATGCCTCCGGCGAAAGCGGCGCGGGTGATGAGATAGTCGAATATACCGGACTTGACTCAAAGGGTGCGATGAAGGCTATAGGCAGCCCCACTCTGTATCAGAAGATAGTGGGAGAGTATTATAAAACAGGTCGTGAAAAATATGCGGGAATAAAGTCGGCATATGATTCCGAAGACTGGGAAGACTATACGATCAAGGTTCATGCGCTCAAGAGCTCATCCCGCCAGATAGGCGCCGGTGCGCTCGGAGATATGGCCGAGATGCTTGAGCATGCGGGCAAGGCGGGAGATATCGATACCATTCAGTCATCTACCACAGGCCTTCTTACCGCATTTGACGAAGTCCTTTCGGATCTTGAGCCTTACTTTGAGACCGATCCCGAGGCTTCTAAGGATCTTCCTCCGATAGAAGAAAGCGTTCTTGATGCAATACTGGATGAACTGGCAGCAGCGTGCGACGATCTTGATATGGACGGCATGGAAGAATCCGAGAATAAACTCAAAGAATACGCTTACCCTGAGGATAAGAGAGAACTTATCGAAGAGCTTTTCCGTGCCATAGAAAGCATAGATACGGAAGGCTGCATCGAACTTATAGAGAAAATAAAGCAGAACTGATAACCATTCCGGATGGGGATACAGGAGGTAATGCTAATGGAAAAACATACATATTCGCCCAAAGGAGTTTGCTCCACTTTGATCGAGTATGAACTTGATGACGAAAAAAAAATCCATAACCTTAAGTTTACCGGAGGATGTAACGGTAATCTGAAGGCGATAGGAAGGCTCCTGGAGGGTCAGGACGCAAAGCAGGCTGCCGATATCCTTCGCGGCAACCAGTGCGGATTCAAAGGAACCTCCTGTGCCGATCAGCTGTCCAAGGCTTTAGACGAGGTATTGTAGGGGGGATAGCATATGGAATTAATGTTTATTGGTGCCGATCATGAGGTCACCGGAAGCTGTCATTTCTTAAACGTGGGAGACGTAAACCTACTGGTGGATTACGGCATGGAACAGGGCGTGAATGTATATGAGAACGCCAATCTTCCGGTTGATGCCGCCATGATAGATGCGGTGCTCCTTACGCATGCTCATGTCGATCACTCGGGAATGCTTCCCAAGCTCTATGCGGAAGGATTCAGAGGCAAGATCTACTGCACATACGCAACGGCGGACCTGTGCAGCATCATGCTACGTGACTGCGCACATATCCAGCAGCAGGAAGCAGAGTGGAAGAACCGCAAGAACAAGCGTAACGGCGGCGCCGAAGTCATACCGGCCTATTCCATGGAAGACGCGGACAACACGATCCGAATGCTCGTTCCGTGTCCTTACGGAGAGAAGATCACCGTAGCGGAGGGCGTGGATGTACGCTTTACCGATATCGGCCATCTGCTGGGATCATCCAGTATCGAGGTATGGGCCAAGGAAAGAGGCGAGGAGCGCAAGATCGTTTTCTCCGGAGATATAGGAAACTTCGACCAGCCCCTCATAAAGGATCCCCAGTATACCAGCTATGCCGACTATGTAGTAATGGAGTCAACCTACGGTGACAGGCTTCATGAAAAAGCAAAGGGCAACAATGTTCAGGAACTTGCGGCTTATATCCAGCAGACATTTGACAGGGGCGGAAACCTCGTCATTCCTTCGTTTGCGGTAGGACGAACTCAGGAGATCCTGTATTTTATACGTCAGATCAAAGCAGAGCATCTGGTTTCCGGACACGACAACTTCCCCGTATATGTCGACTCTCCGATGGCCGTTGAGGCGACCAACGTATTCCAGAAGAACATCAGGGAATGCTTTGATGAGGAAGCTCTTGCGCTGGTCAATAAGGGCATCAATCCCATCAGGTTCCCCAACCTGAAACTGACCATCACGAGCGATGAATCCATATATATCAATACCGATCCCGAACCGAAGGTGATCATATCGGCATCGGGCATGTGCGAAGCCGGCCGTATCAGACACCACTTAAAGCACAACCTGTGGCGTCCGGAATCCACGATCCTCTTTGTGGGATATCAGGCGGTCGGAACTCTCGGCCGTGCGCTCGTTGAGGGTGCCGAAGAAGTGAAGCTCTTCGGTGAACCGATCGAAGTCAGGGCATCCATATGTCAGATGACGGGCCTGAGCGGCCATGCCGACAAGGACGGTCTGATGAAGTGGGCAGCCGCTTTTACCAATGTTCCCGAGAAATACTTCGTGGTCCACGGTGATGATGATGCCGTGAAGGCGCTGACAGCCTCTATCAGGAATGACTTAAACGCAGAGGCGGATGCTCCCTACAGCGGAACACGGTTTGACCTTCTGGCCGGAGAATACATTTTCAGAGCGGAACCCGTTCCGATTTCCAAGAAAAAGATCGTATCCGAAGTCTTCGCAAGACTCGAGGCAGCCGGAGCCAGACTCCTCGCCGTCATTGCGCATAATAAAGGCGGAACGAACAAGGATCTGGCGAAGTTCGCCGATCAGATCAATTCGCTTTGTGATAAGTGGGACAGATAGAATGAGTAAAGCAGATGAGATTTTCATAAATATGTGCCGTGACATCCTGGATAACGGCACGGATACACAGGGAGAGAAGGTCCGCCCTCACTGGCCGGACGGCTCAAGCGCCTATACGATCAAGAAGTTCGGCGTCGTAAACAGATATGACTTAAGAGAGGAATTCCCGGCGCTTACGCTTCGGAAGACCGCGATCAAGTCGGCCACTGATGAGATCCTGTGGATATATCAGCAAAAATCCAACAATATCCACGACCTTCATTCCCATATCTGGGATGAATGGGCCGATCCCGACGGATCCATAGGTACCGCATACGGATACGTGGTCGGAGAGAAGTTCATGTACAAGGGTGAAGAGACCGACCAGATGGATTATGTATTAAGGCAGCTTAGGGAGAATCCTTACAGCCGGCGCATCATGACGAACCTTTATCAGTTCCATGACCTGGCTACAGGCAATCTTGACCCCTGCTGCTACTCCGCGACATATAATGTGACACATGACACAACATCCGACAAACTTGTTTTAAACATGGTGCTTAACCAGCGCAGTCAGGATGTGCTCGCCGCCAACAACTGGAATGTCGTCCAGTATGCGGTCCTGCTCATGATGGTGGCTCAGGTGAATGGCATGATCCCGGGCGAGCTCGTCCATGTGATCGCCGATGCGCATATCTATGACAGACATGTTCCGATCATCGAGGAACTTATAAAGAGAGAACCGCTTCCCGCACCCAGGGTAAGCCTCAATCCCGATATACATGATTTCTATGAGTTTACACGCAACGATGTGATAGTGGAGGATTACGTCACCGGTCCACAGGTAGAGGATATCCCCATAGCGATATAAATACATGGAGGTACGCTTATGAATATGATAGTAGCCGTAGACAAGAACTGGGCCATCGGCAATAAGGGCTCGCTGCTTGTCAGGATCCCCGCGGACCACAAGATGTTCCGCTCAGAGACCATGGGCAAGGTGGTAGTGCTCGGACGTAAGACTCTGGAGACTTTTCCTCATCAGGAGCCGCTCGAAGGCCGGACCAACATAATCCTTTCGCACAACAAACACTATAAGGCCGGCGATGCGATCGTGGTCGCAAGCCTCGAAGAGCTTATCATGAAGCTCCGTGATTATGATGACAAGGATATCTACATCATAGGCGGTGCCAGCGTATATGAGCTGATGCTTCCCTATGTTGACACGGTTCATGTGACCAAGATCGACCACGAATACGAGGCTGACGCCTTTTTCCCGAATCTGGATGCGAGCGGCGAGTGGGAGATCACGGCGGACTCGGATGAACAGGTCTACTTTGACTTGACCTACAGATTTCTCAGATATCAGAGGAAAAAGAGTCAGTCATAGATTTACACATCGGACTCATTCGGTGTAAAATAATTTGCAACGCTGAACATAAGGGAGGAATAGTTATGGCAAAGAAAGACATAGACTGGGCAAATCTCGGTTTCGGTTATCAGGTTACGGACAAGAGATATGTGTCAGAGTTTAAGAACGGCGCGTGGGATAACGGAGCTATCATAGATGACCCCAATATCGTCCTCAACGAGTGCGCAGGTGTATTCCAATACGCACAGACATGTTTCGAAGGACTTAAAGCATACACTACGGAGGACGGCCATATCGTTACTTTCAGACCGGACCTTAACGAAGAGCGCATGAAACAGTCCTGCGAAAGACTCGAGATGCCCGTATTACCCGACGGACGTTTCATTGAAGCGGTTAAGCAGGTCGTTGCAGCCAATGAGGACTGGGTTCCTCCGTACGGATCCGGCGCAACGCTTTATATCAGACCTTATATGATGGGTACCAACCCCGTTATCGGCGTTAAGCCCGCGGATGAATATCAGTTCCGCATCCTGGTTACGCCTGTAGGCCCTTACTTCAAGGGCGGCGCCAAGCCCCTTACCATCAAGATATCGGACTTTGACCGTGCGGCTCCTCACGGAACCGGACATATCAAGGCCGGCCTTAACTATGCGATGAGTCTTCATGCCATAGTTACGGCTCACAAAGAGGGATATGACGAGAACATGTATCTCGATCCCGGCACGCGTACCAAGGTAGAGGAGACAGGCGGTGCCAACTTCCTGTTCGTTACCAAAGACGGCAAGGTGGTAACACCCAAGTCCGATTCGATCCTTCCTTCGATCACCAGACGTTCGCTGATGGTAGTTGCTGAGAAGTATCTCGGCCTTACCGTTGAGCACAGAGAAGTGTTCTTAGATGAGCTTCCCGACATGGCAGAGTGCGGTCTTTGCGGTACTGCCGCCGTTATCTCGCCCGTCGGATGCATCGTTGATCACGGCAGGGAGATCAGACTTCCCAGCGGAATGGATGAGATGGGACCGATCACGAAGAAACTCTATGATACACTCACCGGTATCCAGATGGGCCGCATCGAAGCACCCGAGGGCTGGATCGTAACCATTAAGTAATCTTATATACTAAACTGAAATGAGAACAGGCATGAGAAATGACCGTATAAGAAAAATAAATACCGGGTTTCTGTGCCTGTTTTTATGTGCTCTGATGACTCTTATGTCAGGCTGCGGGATGGACCTGTCCGGAACCAAAGTGGTCTTAACGACCGGCCTTAATAAGGATGAGGTCTTCAGGATAGAGTCGATCAGCTGCTCGCGTCCCGAGATGATGGTGTATCTGACCAATATCCAGAACCAGTATGAGAATGTATACGGCACCGAGATCTGGGCGACCGAGGATAGCGGCACGACGCTGGAAGAGCGGGTCAAGGACAATGCTCTGGCCAAGATGGCGCAGGTCAAGACGATGAATCTGATGGCCGGGTCACTCGGGATCGAGCTTACATCCGAAGAGACGAAATCCGTGGAGAAAGCCGCGGACATCTATTATGATTCGCTGACACGCGCCGAGATAGACGGCATGGGCATAGACCGCGACACCATAGCTTCTCTGTACCGCGAGTATCTGATCGCGCGTAAAGTATACGAGCACATCATTGCGGATGTGAATCCGGAGATCAGCGATGACGAAGCGCGAAACATCACCGTGGAGTACATACTGATCAAGACTTACACGATCGATGCGACCGGCAAGCGGGTGGAGATGACGCCCGATGAGTCCAGGGAACTGTTCGTCAGGGCCGAAGAGGCACATGACAGGGCTGTAGCCGGAGAGTCTTTTGACTCGCTGGTTGCTGAATATTCCGATTCCGATGAGATGATCAGATCTGTCGGAAAAGAGGATATAGAAAATAATTATATCCGTACTGCACTTTTCGATCTGGCGAACGGAGAGATATCGGAGGTATTAACGACCGAGGACGGATATCTGGTCGCGCTGTGCTTAAGTACATATAATCTCGAGGAGACCGATCTTAACAAGATCGAGATAGTTGAAAGGGAGCGCGAGACGATATTCGGAGAGCAGTATGACGCCTATGTGCAGAATCTGACGAGGAAATTAAACGACCAGCTTTGGAGCGAGATCGAGTTTCTGCATGGCGATGATATCACGACGAGCGACTTTTTCACGGTTGCGGACGACAATCTTGTACTGAGCGAAAAATAATTTATAAAATTTTTAGTAGCACTCGCCCGGCGCGAGTGCTAAAATTATGCTCAGGGTTTGAAAAACTAAAATATTTTCATCAAAATCACGTATAAGGAGATGATATTCATGGCTGAAAAACATGGCAATCTTTCGATCAATTCCGAGAATATGTTTCCCATTATCAAGAAGTGGCTCTATTCAGACCACGACATATTCTACAGGGAACTGGTATCTAACGGCTGCGATGCCATAACGAAACTTAAGAAGCTGGACATGATGGGAGAATATGAACTCCCCGAAGGCTTCAAACCGCTGATCAAGGTTATCGTTAATCCTACGGACAAGACCATCAAGATCACCGATAACGGCCTCGGAATGACCGCGGACGAGGTTGAGGAGTACATCAACCAGGTGGCATTCTCGGGTGCGACCGACTTCGTTGAGAAGTATAAGGACAAGACCGGTGATGACCAGATCATCGGTCATTTCGGACTCGGATTCTACTCATCTTTCATGGTAGCCGATGAGGTGCATATCGATACCCTGTCCTATCAGAAGGATGCGAAGGCAGTGCATTGGGAGTGCACCGGAGGCGCGGAGTTCTCAATGTCCGACTCGGATAAGTCGGAAGTCGGAACCACGATCACTCTTTTCTTAAACGAGGACTGCCTTGAGTTCTGCAACGAGTACAAGGCAAGAGAAGTCCTTAAGAAGTACTGCGGTTTCATGCCGTTCGAGATCTATCTGGCCAAAGAAGAGGAAAAGGACGAGCTGGAGAAGTTCCTGCTCAAGACTCCGGAGGAGATCGAGGCCGAGAAGAAGGCATATGATGATGCCGATGAGGACAAGAAGAAGGAGATGCAGCGTCCCAAGACTTACGAGACGCTGAATGAGACCGTTCCGCTTTGGACCAAACATCCCAATGACTGCACCAGAGAAGAATATCTTGAGTTTTACCGTAAGCTCTTTAATGATTACAAGGAGCCTCTGTTCTGGATACACTTAAACATGGACTATCCTTTTAACTTAAAGGGTATCCTGTATTTCCCGAGGATCAATACGGAATACGATTCCATCGAGGGGACCATCAAGCTGTATAACAACCAGGTATTCGTGGCCGATAACATCAAGGAGGTCATCCCCGAGTATCTGATGCTCCTTAAGGGCGTCATCGACTGTCCCGACCTGCCGCTTAACGTGTCCAGATCAGCGCTTCAGAACGACGGCTTCGTTAAGAAGATCTCCGAGTTCATCTCCAAGAAGGTTGCGGACAAACTCTCCGGCATGTGCAAGACCGAAAAAGAGGACTACGAGAAGTACTGGGATGACATCGCTCCTTTCATCAAGTACGGCTGCCTGCGCGACGACAAGTTCTGCGAGAAGATGACAGACTATATCCTCTTCAAGAACATCGATGACAAGTACATGACACTTCCGGAGTGCCTCGAAGTTAACAAGATCGATCCCGACGAGGTTGAGGAGGGCGAAGATGCCGCATCCGCAGTAGACGAAAACGGTGAGAAGGTAGAGGCCGAGGAGATCCCTGCCGATGCTTCTGATGACAAAGAAGATGCCGAAGAAGAGAAAAAGGAAAAGACTATATACTATGTGACCGATCCGGTTCAGCAGAGCCAGTACATCAACATGTTCAGGGCCGCCAAGATGGACGCCGTAGTGCTGACTCACAATATAGACCAGCCTTTTATCTCACAGCTTGAATCCAAGAACGAAGGCATACATTTCCAGCGCATAGACGCCGACATAACCGATACCTTCAGATCGCGCACTTCCAAGAAGGCTCAGGAAGAATACGACGCCCAGGCAGAGGAGATCGCCGGCATCGTGAAGAAGGCTCTTAAGAAGGATGAACTGAGCGTCAAGGTAGAGAAACTCAAGAATAAAAAGATTTCTTCGATCCTGACCCTCTCCGAAGAGACCAGACGCATGCAGGACATGATGAAGATGTACAGCATGCCGGGCATGGATCCGGGCATGTTCGGAAAAGGCGATGAGGGCACGACTCTCGTGCTCAACGCAAACCATCCTCTGGTTCAGTACATCATGGAACATAAGGACGGAGAAAACACCGCGATGATATGCGAACAGCTCTATGATCTGGCCAAGCTCCAGCAGGCACCGTTAGAGGCCGATGCGATGACCAGATTTGTCCAGAGAAGCAACGATATCATGCTCCTTCTGACCAAATAAAAAAGTGCTTAAAGCCCCTGCTTTTTCGCAGGGGCTTTTCTTGTTTATGTGCTCGGAATTTGGTATAATTTTCTTATCTATGAGAAGAATTATCGAGAGCATAAATAACGGTCAGATTCAGAGAGAATTCGGTACCCTTACTTTTTCCGTCAGCAGAGTGGAACACACTATTCGCCCCGGTGCAATATGCGAGGGCTCTTTTAGTGTTACGGCTTCTTCACATGCCCTCAGCGAAGGATATGTCTATTCCGACGATTACCGCATGGAATGCATCACTACGGAGTTTTCCGGGATGCAGGATGAGATCGCCTACCGTTTCAACGGCGCGGATCTTATACCCGGACAGGAAGTCAAGGGCAATTTCGTTTTGCTCTCGAACAGGGGTGAGTATCAGATCCCCTTCAGTATAACCGTGGAATCCGACTTTCTTCAGTCATCGATCGGACCGATCCGCAATGTCTTTCATTTCACCAATCTCGCCAGGACCAAATGGGGTGAAGCGCTGGCTCTTTTCTATGATCCGAGGTTTGAAGAGATCTTTACAGGGCCCGACCGCGAGTTCCTCGCTCTGTACAGATGTCTGTCCGGAGTAAAGGGCTCGGGAAGAAACATGGACGAGTTCCTTATCTCCATCCACAAGAAGACTCCCGTAGAATACATACCCGCGGAAAAGAGCGTGGATATCAGCGATCCCGGAGATCTTTCGCGTTTCAGGCTGGAGATCGTCAAGAACGGCTGGGGCTATACACGCTTTAGAGTCCTGACCGAAGGAGAGTTCCTCTCGGTAGAGGATTCCGAGGTCGACTTCGATTCATTCCTCGGCAATAAATACCAGCTCTATTACTATGTGAATCCCGAGAAACTCCATGTGGGCAGCAATTACGGCGCCATCAAGCTTGTCTCGGATCGCGGCGAAGAGATCATCCCCGTTGTGGTCAGAGTCACCGGAGAGCATCTGCATCTTAAGGACATGACCAAGGTCAGGATGCAGAGGATCGTCGCTCTGATGGAAAGCTATGAAGCCCACCGCTTAAAGAAGATCAGTACGAGGGCCTGGCTTGATGAGAGTCAGAAGGTAGTGACCGATATGCTCGCAAGCGACCCCGAGGACCTCAGGGCAAGACTCTATCAGGTTCATCTGATGGTCACACAGGGACGCAGCAACGAAGCCATGTGGAGCTTAAGAAGAGTTAAGGATCAGGCCGCAAGCGTCCGCACGGAGAATTCATATCTGTGGTGCTATTATCTGTATCTTAATTCGCTCATAGACGAAGGTGACATGGATATCGATACTCTGACCGAAGAGGTGGAGTACTGTTATAAGACCGATCCCGACAACTGGCGTCTGTGCTGGCTCCTTTCCGTGATGTCACCGGAATACAAGGATGCCGCGCGCAGATGGGAGATGTATGAAGAGGCCTTTAAGCGCGGCTGCAATTCTCCCGCGATCTATCTGGAGGCTGCACGTATCGCACTGGAGAATCCGGCGATCATCTCCAATCTTGACGGGTTCGACATGATGGTGATCCGGTACCTGAGTAAGAAACAGCTGATGACCGAGGACCTTGCGGTAGCGGTCCGTACCATTGCGGAACACACCAAAGAGTATTCACCTTCGATGATCAGACTGCTCGCCTTCTGTTATCAGGACGATCCTCAGGACGAGCTGCTCTCCGTTATCTGCGCACAGCTCATAAGCGCGGGAAGAAAAGATGCCAAAGCCCACCGATGGTATGGCTATGCCGTCATGCAGGGCCTTAAGATCACGCGGCTTTACGAGTATTTCATGATGAGCGTGGACAAGAACTCCAAAGATGAGATACCGCGCAGCGTGCTCCTTTATTTCTCGTTCCAGTCGGACCTTGATTATGAGACCAACGCCTATCTGTATGCGTATGTTGTGGGACATCGTAAGGAAGATCCCGAGATGTACTCCAAGTACAGGCGTCAGATATCGGAATTTGTGGCCGATCAGTTAAGAGCACATCATAACAACAGATTCCTGGCGGTCCTCTACAAGGACATGATCGATGATGACACCCTTTCGGATCAGAAGACCGCCGAGGATGTTGCGGATATTTTCTTCATACACGAACTGGATGTATCGGATATACCCGATGCGAGATACTGCGTGCTCAGCTACGAGCACTGTGACGGAGAACAGCTTTTCCCGGTGAATGCCGGAAAAGCCTATATCCCGATCTACTCTGACGACCACTGCATAGCGATAGAGGAC
The DNA here is from genome assembly GCA_017620155.1 of Lachnospiraceae bacterium. Classification (GTDB taxonomy): domain Bacteria; phylum Bacillota; class Clostridia; order Lachnospirales; family Lachnospiraceae; genus XBB2008. The sequence goes on from JAFZQY010000024.1 coordinate 32,386, forward strand.
AGCAACCGGAACCGTTTCGCGGGAACTGTCGTCTGCGAGCCGATACGCCTGATGTCGCCCGGAAGGATCCTGCTGACACTGCAGCTGCTCGTCAAGGACCATATCGGAATAGATACCTACTGCTGCATCGAGCACCGCATGAGCGTCGATATCCGAAGCGAGAATGAGTTCAGATTCAGGAACCTCCTGGAGAAAGGGTGCTTCTCGGCAGACCATGCAAGGAACGTGACGATGAAACTTGCCCGGTTCTACTATGATCAGGACAGGATAGAAGAACTGGATTCGTTCCTTGAGAAGCTTGACAGCTCGGATGTGGCCGAATACGAACGCGCCGAATGCATAAGGCTGATGGTAAGCCGCGCGATGTATGACAAGGCAATGGACTGGATATACAGATACGGCCCCGAGGGCATAGACAAGGTCGTATTAAGCGACCTGGTCTACGGATGGCTTCCCGTGCACAGGGATGAACCCGGCCCCTTTGACAATCTCGTTACCCAGATCATCTTTGACTGTCTGGAATCCGGCAAGATCAATCTCGTGGCCATGCAGTATGAAATGTCTCACATCCACGGGACTTTAAGATCTCTCAGGGATGTCTGGAAAAAGGCGAGAGAGTTAGGATCCGATACCCGCGATCTGGAGGAGAGGATGCTCGTGCAGGTCCTCTATACCGGAGGCTTTGTTCCCGAGAAAGCGGATATCCTGTGGAATTATGCACACAGCGAACCGGATAAGGATGTGCTGACGGCGGCGCTCGCGAATGCTTCTTTTGAAAACTTCGTGGAAGGTGCCGTAACGGCCGATCGGACATTCGATATCATTACCGACGCATTCGAGACGGGACTGTATCCCGGCAAGATCTGCGATCTGGCCTATGTAAGATACATGGCCGAGAACAAGGACAGAATAGATGACCGCACCCGCCCTATCTTGAGGGAGTCGCTTCACAGACTCCTGGCAGATGACGTGGAACTGACATGTTTCAAGGAACTGGCTGATTTCATGCCGTCCATGGGACGCTTTGCGGACAGCGTCATCATCGAATACCGTACATCGCCTGACACCAGGGTGGACATACACTACATCATAGAGAGCGAGGATGAGGATTATCACACCGATTCCATGAGGGAAGTGTACAAGGGCGTGTATTCCAAGATGTTTACGATCTTCTTCGGGGAAAAGATCATGTACTACATAACCGAAGAGACCGAAGATGAGAATGAGAAACTGTCCGAGTCCAATACTCTTTCGAAGAATGACATGGGAGATTCCGCTCCCAGAGGACGTTTCGGACTGATAGACGATATGTGCATGGCAAGGGCGCTGCGGGATTATTCGACGGTGGATGCTCTGATGGAAGAGTATTACCGCCGCGAATACATGTCCGACAGGCTTTTCGGCATGCATAAAGGATGAGCAGAATGGTAGTAGGATTTGACCTGGGAAAATATGCGGTACAGATCAGTTACCTGCGCGACGGTATGGATGCTCCCGCCATGGCGGAGCAGGTCATAGGATCGCAGGTATTCAACATACCCATGGTCCTGTGCAAGAGACGCGGGGTCAACCAGTGGTTCTACGGACGCGAGGCCATCAGGCAGCATGAACGCGGAGAAGGCTTCTTAGTCGACGGTCTGCTGCAGAAAGCTGTCGACGGCGAGCGTGAGGTCATTGACGGTGAGGAGATAGAAGGCATAGCGCTTCTTACACTTTTCATCAAGAGGAGCCTGTCGGTACTCGGAGGATCGCATGTTAGCGGTTCGATCACCGACATCATGTTCACATGCGAGACCCTCGGGACAGATGTGGTGAATGTCATGAGCCGCGTATCCGAAGGTTTAGCTCTTCGTAACTGCAATGTATATTTCCAGAGCTATGCGGAGAGCATATATCATTACCTGATCCACCAGGACAGGGAGATATGGCGTGAAGCCGTCATGTGCTCGTACTATGACGGGACCGATGTTACGAACTATATATTCAGCCGTAATCCCAAGACCACTCCGATAGTAGCCTTTGTGGACAAGACGATGCCCTACAGGATGCCGATGCCGCAGATCGTGACCGAAGATGCGCGCGCGGCAGCGTATGAGAGGCTCGACAGGCAGTACTGCGATCATATGAAGGAAGAACTGGCGGATACATATCTGTCCTCCATATATCTGCTCGGCGACGGCTTCAAGGAAGAGTGGTATTCCAAATCGGTCGGACTCCTTGCTCATAACAGGAGAGTCTTCGTCGGAAATGACCTGTTCAGCCGCGGAGCCTGCTACTGCCTTCAGGATAAGCTTGCTCCTTCGGAATCGGCCAGGACACATATATTCCTGGGAGTCGACAAATTAAGGAGCAATATCGGCATGGATGTCTTAAGGCGCGGCAAAGGATCATATCTTGCGCTCCTTGATGCGGGCATCAACTGGTATGACGTTAAGTGCGAATATGAGCTCTTTTTGCCTGAGGACGGCAAGCTTCATCTGGTGATCATACCGCTCGACGGCGGAGAGCATACCGGACGGGAGATAGAACTCATAGATTTGCCCGACCGCGATCCGGATACTCTCAGGGTGCTGCTCAGGATGTCGATGAGCGATGTTAATACCGTCAATATCCATATAGAAGACTTGGGGTTCGGAGAACTTTTCGAATCCTCCGGCAAGGAATGGGATTTTGTGATAGAGGTTTAGTTTAAACTTTGGAAAATGTCAGATTAGCCTGCGGGCACAGAAGTAAAACTCCATATCTGATAGACAAGATGATGGTCAGGGTATACTCCCCCGAGGAGCTGTGCTACTCAATCGGCCTGGATGCTTATCTTCTTGATGATGCTTTTGCATGCGAGGAACTTGCAACGTGGCTGGGCGAAGAGTGCGGCCTTGATGAACTTCAGCGCGAACTGTCCGAACACATCAGGCGTAAAGGCTCGGTTGAAGGATATGCAAGGATCATCATGGAATATGTGGGCTTTTATGATGACGAGACCATAGCCGAGACCTGCGCGGTCATCCGCGACAATGCCTCACTTTCAGCTTACGAGAAGAACAAGGCCCGTGCGGATTACTATCTGATGTGCGGCCGCGTGACCATGGCTCTGGATGCATATAACGAACTCCTGGAGTCCATCCCCGAGAATGAGAAAAAAGTCCGCTCTTCGATCTGGCATAACTGCGGCTATGCATATACCAGGATGTTCAGATTTTCCGAGGCGGCCAAGGCATTTTACTGCTCATACAAGACTCTCCCGAGCGATGATGCCCTCAAGCAGTTTCTGACGGCGCTTCGCATATCCAAGGACGATAAAGAGTATCTGGATTACATATCGGGACATCCCGAGTTCTTCGATATGTCCCAGCGCGTGGAAAAGAGCATCCGTCAGGCCGAAGGATCCTTCGAGGGAACCGATGAGTTCCGCTCGATCATGGCGATGAAGATGCTCAGAGAGGAGTCTACCAGCTACGGCGAGCAGGCCACTCCTTACTATGACCAGCTGGATAAGCTTCTTGAGGATCTCAAGAGCTCTTATCGTGAAATGGTGGCAACTTAATGGGTTTATGGAACAGCTTCAAAAAAAAGATATCGAGTTTTTCCGATGACTGGGACGACTTAGATGACTGGAACGAATGGGACTCCGATGCGGATGACGGCGAGGATGAGGACTACGGTGACGGAGACGAAGCCGACGCCAAGGGTTCGCTCGGACGCGACTGGGAGCGCGTGATCTATTCGCGCGAGCATATCGACATCCACGATCATAAGCAGAGGCATGACTATGTGGTCGGATGCTTAGAGCAGATAGCCGAAGCGACCAGGGAGATAGAGAACCTCGAATACGAATACAACATGGTGACCGCCTATCTCAAGGACATGGAGGAGATAGAGGCTCTTCCTCCCGATGAAAAAGCGGCACTGGAAGCGGCGGCTGCCAAGGTCTCGGCCATACGCAGGGACCGCGATAAGGAAGAGGCCAAGATCAACAAGGGCATGTCCGATGCCAAGTTCGCCCAGCTCATGATGCTGGACGAAGGCGTGGAGGACGGGATCCGCAAGCTTACCGAAGCCGAGGAATACCAGCGTAAGATCAAGAACGACCTAAAGCAGCTTGATAACGAAAGAAGCGCGTTTAGGTACAGACGCAGCGAACTGATAAATGAGATGGAGGACTGTCAGGGAATGGCGGTCGTATGCTCTGTGGCTGTTGCGGTCTGCCTTTTTGCTCTGATCATCATGCAGTTCGGTTTCGGAATGAACACCACGGCCGGATACGTACTGGCAGCAGGCGGCGCGGCACTCTTCTATATATTTGTTTTTCTCAGATACAGAGAGGCCTCGAGCGAATTCAGGAAGCTTAACTCCGAGACCAACAGACTGATACTTCTCCAGAACAAGGTCAAGATCAGATATGTCAACAATACGAACCTGCTCGACTATCTGTGCATGAAGTACAAGGTTGATTCGTCCAAGGAACTTGCCAAGCTCTGGAAGCAGTTCAATGAGGAAAAAGAAAGAAGAGCCGCGATCAGGCAGTCGCAGATGGCACTCGATCTTGTCGAGAACGAGCTCATGCACATACTGCGCAAGTACCAGATAGGCGATACGGCGATCTGGCTTAACCAGACCGATGCGATACTCGATCACAAGGAGATGGTGGAGATCAGACACAGCCTGATCTTACGAAGACAGTCCTTAAGAAAGCGCATGGACTATAATCGTGAGGTGGTGGCTGCCAACGCCCAGAACGAGATC
>JAFZQY010000025.1 GCA_017620155.1 Lachnospiraceae bacterium
AGGAAGCCGATTTCCAGAAACGCATGCTTCGGACTCTCGAAAGTGTATGTATGTCCAAAGTGCCTTCTTTCGGACCGGCCATTACGATGGACTCCATCAAGACTACGAGGAAGGTCGTAGAGCTTGTAAGCAGAAACGCAACGGTAGCAACAAGTTCCAAGATAGTGGCTATAGCCTCATCTACGGGGGGACCGAAAGCGCTGCAGTCCGTAATTCCGAACCTGCCGGGCAATCTGGCAGCTCCGGTGGTGCTGGTTCAGCACATGCCGGTCGGATTCACCGCATCACTTGCGGACAGACTCAATTCGCTGAGCGAAGTTACCGTTACCGAAGCAAAAGAAGGGGATGTTCTCGAGCCGGGACACGTATACATTTCCATGGGCGGAAAGCATATGAATATCCTGACGATGGCGAGCAAGTATTCCATTCATTATACCGATGAACCCAGCAGAGAGGGAGTCAAACCCTGTGCCAATTACATGTTCGAATCTCTTTCGACCTCCAAGGTGAACGAGATCGTATGCGTGGTAATGACCGGCATGGGTGCTGACGGAACCGAGGGCATAGTTCATCTTAAAGAGAAGAAAAAGGTGCATGTCATCACGCAGACCGAAGGAACCTGCGCGGTATACGGAATGCCGAAGGCGGCCGTAAAGCAGGGACTGTCGGATCAGCAGGTACCTCTCGATCAGATAGCACAGGAAATCGTTATGAACGTGGGTGTACGTAACTAAAGAAAGGAACGGTGGAACCAAATGGATGTAAGTCAATATTTGGACATTTTTCTGGATGAGGCCGGTGAGCATCTCCAGAGCCTGAGTGATCAGATCATGATCCTCGAGCAGGAACCGGAGAACGAAGACACTATCAATGAGATATTCCGTGCCGCACATTCGCTCAAGGGTATGGCAGGTACCATGGGTTACAAGAACATGCAGAACCTGACACACGACATGGAGAATGTGTTCTCTGAAGTCAGGAACGGCAATATCAAGATCAAATCAGACATGATCGATGTTCTGTTCCAGTGTCTGGATGCCCTTGAGGCATATACGAACAACATCCGTGAGAGTTCGGATGAAGGTTCGGAGACCAATGAGAATCTGATCAAAGCGCTGAACGATATCTTAAACGGCGGAACCGGCAAAACCGACGGCGCCGAAGCTCCCGCCAATGAAGCACCTGCCGAAGAGAGCAAGGCTCCCGAGGCATCCGGAGACGGCGGAGATGATGCGTGGAAGCATATCAAGCTCGGCGATTCCGAGACAACCGTACTGGGCGAGGCATTAAAGCAGGGCAAGACTCCTTACGGACTGACCGTTAAGGTTCAGGAGTCATGCATTCTTAAGGCTGCACGTGCATTCCTGGTATTCAAGGCCGTTGAGGAACTCGGTGAGGTCATCATTTCCGAGCCTTCCACCCAGGACATAGAAGATGAGAAGTTTGATTTTGAATTCTCGCTCATCACGATTTCCGATAAGCCTCTCGACGAGATCATTTCAGCAGCATCTGCCGTATCCGAGATAGAGAAGGTTACCGGCGGCGTTCTTGATCTTGACAATACCGAGATCGCTTCCGATGAGGAAGAGGAAGAAGCTCCCGCAGCAGCTCCCGCAGTTCAGGAGGAAGCTCCCAAGGAAGCTCCCAGAAGCAATGCTCCCGCTACTACATCCGCAGCACCTGCCAAGACTGAGAAGAAGCCTGCAGGCAAGCCTGTAGTAAACAGAACCGTTCGTGTGGATATCGAGAAACTGGATGTTCTCATGAATCTGGTGAGCGAGCTGATCATCGCCAAGAACTCACTCGTAGCGGCAAGCGGCAGCACCGAAGACCGCATCAATTCCGCTATTACCGATCAGGTGGAATACCTCGAATCTGTTACCACGAGCTTACATGAATCAGTTATGAAGGTTCGAATGGTACCTATCGAGAGCGTTGTATCCAAGTTCCCTCGTATGATCAGAGATCTGCAGAAGAAACTCGGCAAGAAGATGGAACTGTATATGTCCGGTGAGGACACAGAGCTGGATCGTACCGTGGTTGACGAGATCGGTGATCCTCTGATGCACCTTCTTCGTAACTCGGCAGACCATGGTCTTGAGTCCGCTGAGATCCGTAAGGAAAGAGGCAAGCCCGAAGTCGGATCCATTTTCCTGGATGCATATCAGGAAGGTAACAACGTTATCATCGAGGTTAGAGATGACGGTAACGGAATCGATACCGAGGCAGTTAAGAACAAGGCCATAGAGAGAGGCGTTATCACACCCGAGCAGGGCGATAACATGTCTGAAAAGGAGATCATAGATCTGCTGTTCAACGCCGGATTCTCTACAGCCAAGGTTGTATCCGATGTATCCGGCCGAGGCGTTGGTCTTGATGTTGTTAAGTCCAAGATCGAATCCTTAAGCGGCGAGGTTGAAGTTAAGAGTAAGCTCGGCGAAGGCTCCACATGGACCATCAGACTTCCTCTGACACTTGCCATCATCCAGGCTCTCATGGTTACTGTCGGCGGTGAGAAGTATGCTATCTCACTCGGATCCATCCAGACCATTGAGAATATCTCCAGAAGCAGCATCAAACTCGTGGAGAACAAAGAAGTTATCCACTTAAGAGGAACAGTCATACCGTTGATCGATCTGCATGACGTACTTGATGCACCTCGTCTCGGAGATGAAGATCCCGAGCACATCATAGTAGTCATCGTTAAGAAGGGCGATAAGCTTGCAGGTCTCGTAGTTGATGAACTCATCGGACAGCAGGAAGTTGTTATCAAGTCCCTTGGCAAGTACATCAACAAGTGCAAGGTTATAAGCGGCGCAACAATTCTTGGTGACGGCGAAGTTGCCCTGATCCTTGATGCCAATGTGCTGATCTGATAGAAGGAGGAAACAACAATGGATGAACTGTCAACCGTAAGCACCAGTGTCCAGTACATCGTAGTCAAACTGGGCGAAGAGCGTTTCGGCATAAACATCAGTTACGTGGATAATATCGTTCGTATGCAGAGAATGACCAGGGTTCCTGAGGTTGCTCCTTATATCAAGGGCGTTATCAATCTGCGTGGTGAAGTTGTGCCCGTAATGAGTACCCGCATCAAAATGGGTCTTGAACCGGATGTAGAGACCAATGCTACCAGAATCATCATCCTGAAGTTTGAACAGCAGGGATTCATCGGTTTCATAGTTGATGCAGTAAATGAAGTAGTTACCCTCGGAACTGAGTCTATAGAAAAAGTTGCTGATCAGAATAAGGAAGGAGCGTTCGTTCAGGGCGTTGGTAAGTCAAATGACGGCCTTATCTCCATTCTTGATCTGAATGCACTGATCAATGATCAGGTTTAATAAGGAGAATTATAATGGCTGATTCTATGTCTTTGAATGACGTCAATTCCATGTATTTTGACGTTTTGAAAGAAATAGGCAATATCGGTGCCGGTAATGCAACGACCGCACTGGCACAGATGCTTGGAACTAAAGTTGATATGTCGGTTCCCAAAGTATCGCTTCTCGAGTTCAAGGATGTCGGTGACATCGTTGGCGGCGAGGAACTGATCATGGTGGGTATCCTCCTCGGAGTAGAAGGAGACATTACCGGCAGCATCATGTTCATGATCGAAAAAGAAGGTGCGCGTCATCTGACCAATAAGCTGATGATGGGTATGGGCGCTTCCGAACCGGGCGAAGATTTCAATGAGATGGAACTCTCTGCCTTAAGGGAAGTCGGTAACATCATTACCGGTGCTTATCTGAATGCACTTTCCGGACTTACCAATCTGTGCATATATCCGTCAACTCCCGATCTTACCGTTGATATGGCAGGAGCTATCTTAAGCGTGCCTGCTATTCAGTTCGGTATTCAGGGCGATCAGATATTGCTCATACAGAATAATTTCTTTGATGAAGTTGAACTCGACGGATTTTTCATTTTGCTTCCTGATGTGGAATCCTATGGGACCATCCTCAAGGCACTTGGAATATCCTCACTTTGATTAGATAAACTACTGGAGTTGGTGTAATGGCTAATATAGTTAAAGTTGGTATGGCCGACCTTAACCTGTGCCAGGCGCCCGATGGTATCACAACCCTTGGGCTTGGTTCATGTGTAGGTGTGGCTTTGAGAGAACCCGGTAAGCCGTGGGGAGGCCTTGCGCATGTAATGCTTCCCGATTCGACCGCAATAGCATCGACCGGTCCCGTGAATGTTCCCAAATTCGCTGATACGGGTGTCGAGGAACTGATCAAACGCATGGTGGCAAAAGGCTGCAACAAGACTAAGCTCGTTGCAAAGATCGCAGGCGGAGCTCAGATGTTTGCTCATGCAACCAGCGACAAGATGATGCGTGTCGGAGATCGTAATGTTGAGGCAGTCAAGAAGAAGCTTGCTCAATACAACATTCCGATTCTTGCAGAGGATACCGGTTTAAATTATGGTCGTACGGTTATCTTCTATCCTGAAACCGGTGATTTCGTAATACGTTCGGTCGGCAAACCCGATAAGACCATCTGATGATCTGAGGTAGATTATGGCGGACGCATTCGATGAACGAGGGATAGGAAGTGATGCGGAGCGGGACAGACGGGAAGAGAACGCGGAAGCAAACCGCGAGATCGCCGCGCCGCATATGGAGGTAGACGTATCCCGCCCCAAGACTGCCAAAGAGCGCGAAGAAGAGAAACTCAGACGTATAGCTGAGCTGGAAGAGGAAGCGCGCAGACAGAAAGAGGAAGAAGAACGCCAGAAGGAATTAAAACGCAGGAGGCTCAAGCGCAAGCTCATCACTCCCGGCGTTGTATTGGCTGTAGGACTGATCGCGAGCGTCACCATGTTCTTACGTAAATTCGAGAACAGAAGGATGCTCATATGGCTTCTTGTGATCCTGATCGTTTCATGGATCGTCGGAAGCCTTATACAATACATGTTTGAACGTTTTGCTGCCGAGAACGAGATCATATCCGATGAGGGCGAGGTCATAAGCAAAGGTATGGCCCCCGCGGAGGAAGTGAAGGCCGAAGAGAATGGATGAAATCGGGCGAAAGAGGCTGTGGGACGATTATAAACGTACCGGTGCTTCTGACATCAGAGAAAAACTAATATTGGAATATGCACCGTTGGTGAAGCTGGTAGCAGGTCGTCTTTCTATGTATCTGGGTTACAACGTAGAATATGACGATCTGTGCAGTTATGGTATTTTCGGCCTGATCGATGCAATAGACAAATTTGACATGCTCAAAGATGTCAAGTTTGAAACATATGCGTCTCTGCGCATACGCGGATCGATCCTTGACCAGATCAGGAAGATGGACTGGATCCCGAGGACCGTACGTCAGAGACAGCGGCAGATAGACGCTGCCATTCATGAAATAGAACAGACTACGGGCAAGGCTGCCACGGATGAGCAGATTGCCGAAAAACTGGGACTTACCGAGGATGAGTATACCGACTGGCAGTCCCAGATGAAGGTTACCGGTGTGATCTCTCTCGATGAGTTTACGGAATCCGGAAGTGATATCCCCGGAGACAGATACGGTAACTCGCATATAGTCGGCCCCGAAGAGGCCATTGAAAAAGAGGAACTGAAGCAGATGCTTGCGGAGGCACTGCAGACTCTGACCGAAAAGGAACAGCAGGTTATTCTCCTGTATTACTATGAAGACATGACTCAAAAGGAAATAAGCGAAGTAATGGAGGTTTCCGAGTCAAGAGCATCTCAGCTTCACAGTAAAGCTCTGCAGAAACTGCAGAAGAAGCTCGGCAAGTATATGAACATACTTACCGACAACATTTGAATAATTGGGGGAAAGGCATGAACGGGTATTTCAGAATATCTACCACTTCCACATCTACCAATCTTGAGATCTTTGCGCCTACGGATGGCGGAATCCCGGTAAAAACTAATGAAATCGTCTCATATCTGACAGGGAAGACTATTCCCTATGATGCAGGAAGTCTGGGAAAAGCTATAGATGCAGCCGCGGTCAAGGACACCACGGTCACGCTCAATATGGCTCCGTGCGCTCCGATATCCGAGATGTCCGAGATCACCGTCTCTCCGGATAAGATGCAGGCTACCGTAAGGCTGTACAGCGCAAGCGTCGGAGGAATCAATCTGGACGAGACCGATATCAGGAACGATCTTACGAGCAAGGGCGTCAAATTCGGAATCAAGGATGATGTGATCGCCGATATCATCGCCAACCCCAGATATTGTGAAGATATCGTCATAGCCGAGGGCAAGGCTCCCGGTGAAAGCACCGACGGATACATAGAGTATCTGTTTAATACAGACAGCAGACAGCGTCCTACTCTGCTTGAAGACGGCAGCGTGGATTTCTTTCACCTGAATGTGCTGCAGGCCGTAGCTCAGGGTCAGGAGGTCGCAAGACTTCATCCTTCGGAGCGCGGCGAGGATGGCACCGCTATCGACGGTTCTTTTGTCAGATCCAGAGAACCCAAGGATGTATTGTTCAAATATGGCGCCAATCTACACATCAGCGAGAACGGAGCTTCACTCATATCAGATGTTGACGGCAATGTAACTCTCGTAAACGGCCAGGTCTTCGTAAACAGTTCGCTGACATTCGATGAGGTCAGCACTTCGACCGGTAATATCGAGTTTGAAGGAAGCGTAGTCATAAACGGCAACATAGATACCAACTTCGAAGTCAGGGTTAAGGGTGATGTGACCGTTAACGGCGTCATTGAGGGTGCATATGTGGAAGCAGGCGGCAATATCATAGTCGCTAGAGGCGTGAACGGCATGGGTAAGGCCGTTCTTAAGGCCGGCGGCAATATCATTGCCAAGTATCTTGAGAATGTTACCGCTACGGCAGGCGGCTATATCTCCGCTGAGGCTGTAATGCATTCCGATATATCCGCAGGCGGAGATATCCTGATCGACGGGCGCAAAGGTGTCCTGTCGGGAGGTCATGCGGCAGCCGGCGGCATGGTAGAGGTTAAGAACTTAGGATCCGAGATGGCCAACGATACGATAGTGGAAGTGGGCATGTCTCCCAGGATCAAGAAAGAAATAATGGATCTACGAAATAAGGCTGCCGAGAAACAGAAGACTCTCGATCAGGTCATGCCGGTACTTAATAACATGGCGATGAAGATCAAGAGCGGCGTGGCCCTCACGGATGATCAGAAGAAGTATGTAAGCCAGCTGATGGCTGTCCAGAAATCGACCGATGAGGAACTGGCTTCGATCATGGTAAAACTTGCCGAACTGGAGAATAACTTCAATGTTGATACTCCGGCCGAGGTTAAGGTAAAAGGAACCGTATATCCCGGTGCGAGAGTATGCATTTCCGATGTTTCGATGTCGGTCAAGACTCCGGCGAAGTATTGTAAGTTCGTGAAACTCCGCGGAGATGTCAAACTGACATCGTACGAGTGATCCCCGGCGCAGGCTGTGATTCCCGAATAAGGAGGATAAACTATGGCGATAGGCGCAATCGAGATGCAGGGCCAGATACTTCGTACACAGGATTATTCGACTATTAAGGCTCAGGAAGACGCAAGGGGCGAACTTGCTCAGGATAACATACATAACATCCGCCAATCCGAAGAAGTCCGCCAGGCCAACAGAGTATCCGGAACTCAGGCAAGTGCCAACACCAAGAACGATCAGAGTGCTTCCGATAAGGGGAGCAATGAATATACCGGCGACGGCGGTGCCAGACGCCGGGAGGCCAGAGAGGCCAGGGCCAGAGACGGCAAAGTCCTTCTCAAGGCCATAGAACATATAGACATAAAAGGTTGATATTACAGTTATGATCATTGAGATAATAATAGGAGTACTTGGAATAGCTCTTTTGGTAGCAGGATATGTGATACCCGCTCGCAAGGAAGAAGAGGAATCTGTTGAGACCTTTTCGCGCGATCAGGTTCAGGAGATGGTATCACAGGAGGTTGAGACGGTCAGAAGCCGCATCGACGGCATCGTGGATGAGACCGTTCAATATGCCATAGAGAAAGCCGAGAGGGGCATGGACAGGCTGAGCGATGAGAAGATGATCGCCGTCAGTGAATACTCCGATTCGGTACTTGAGCAGATAGGCAAGAATCATGAGGAAGTCGTATTCCTCTATGATATGTTAAACGACAAGCATGAGAACCTGAAGGAAACCGTGGCCGAGGCTACAAGAACTGCCAATGAGGTGGACGAGAAGGTCAAAGCCGCTGAAGAGAATCTGGCTCCCATAGTAGAAAAGATCGAAAACACCATCGAGGCAGCTTCGCAGATTCCTTCCGCACCTGTACCTGCCGCTGTGGAAGAACCCGAACCTGCTCCGGTACGCCAGCGCAGCAAGCCGGTTCCGATAGTTAAGAATGATACGATCCTGCCTGTCATGGTTCCCGATGATGATGACGAAGAAAACTCTGATCCGAACGAGGATTATCTTGAGGACGAATGGGAAGACTTCGATGATTCGGATGATGATAACGAACCCGAAGGCCCTGAGCTTTCTTTCAGTTCAAGATCTCCCGGAAGCCGCAACAGCAATGACAGGATACTTGAACTTCACAAGGAAGGTAAGTCCAATATGGCTATAGCCAAAGAACTCGGACTTGGTATCGGAGAGGTTAAACTGGTCATAGACCTGTTTAAGGGGCAGTGATATGAAGCTTAAATTCTACTTGAGAGGCTTAGGTCTCGGACTTATAGTTGCAGCTCTTGTTTTAGGCGTTCATCATGCCCGCTTTGCCGGTGCTTCAGGCACCATGACCGATGATGAGATCAAAGCCAGGGCAGCACAGCTGGGCATGATCGACGGCTCATCCAGACTCACGGATGATGAGCTCAGTACCGAGGAAATGCTCGCCGAACTACAGGATAATGATGTGACAAATGTCACAAACGAAACCGCTGATATGAGTGCCGGTCAGGATGCTGCTTCGGCAGCGGATCAAGATGTTGATTCCGGATCTGCTGAAGAGACGGCATCGGATGTCATAGCGGATGCGGCGGCGCTCATAGAAGATACCACTGCTGAGATCACAACGGATGCACCCGATGATCCCGGACTTGATTATCCTACCGAGGATGACTCCTTTACCATGCTGGAGCCTGAAACCATCACTTCGGAACCCATATCGGATACGGACAGCGAAACCGATCACGAGTTTACTCCCGCTCAGGATACTGCAGAATCGGTATCAGCATCAGGCGGATCTTCAGGCGGCGGAGCCGGAACCATTACCATATCGTCAGGTGACTCGTCGGACAGAGTGGCCCGCAAGCTCGCCGATGCCGGGATAGTAGCTTCGGCAGCCGATTATGATAAGTTCCTCTGTACTCATGGTTATGACAGGATCCTTCGTACCGGAACATACAGTTTCAGTGACGGGATGAGCGATGACGAGATAGCCAGGGTGATCACCGGAAGATGATCTGAAATATCCGTAATTTACTCAGAATTCTCTTGATTTTTGTATATATTGGTAGTATTATATTTGGGCATGCGCATCGCATGTCCTTTTTCATGCGACGAATGCAGACAATAAACACGTGCGCATATCCGTATGGTGCCTACTCACAGTAAGATATGGTTTAGCGCACGGAAGTTCAACCAAATGGAGGTTTTGTAATGAGTGTAGTATCAATGAAACAGTTACTCGAAGCAGGTGTTCACTTCGGACACCAGACACGCAGATGGAACCCTAAGATGGCTCCCTACATCTTCACGGAGCGTAACGGGATCCACATCATCGATCTGCAGAAGTCTGTAGGCAAGGTTGATGAGGCATACAATGCCGTATTCGATATTGCTTCACAGGGCGGTGTGATCCTTTTCGTAGGAACCAAGAAGCAGGCTCAGGACGCGGTTAAGACTGAGGCAGAGCGTTGCGGAATGTTCTATGTTAATGAGAGATGGCTCGGCGGCATGCTGACCAACTTCCGCACCATCCGTTCACGTATCGACAGACTTAAAGCGATCGAGAGGATGTCTGAGGACGGAACATTTGACGTACTTCCCAAGAAGGAAGTTGTTCAGCTTCGTAAAGAGTGGGAGAAGCTTGAGAAGAACCTCGGCGGTATCAAGAACATGACCCGTATTCCCGACGCAATCTTCGTAGTAGATCCCAAGAAAGAGCACATTTGCGTACAGGAAGCACATTCACTCGGAATCACTCTGATCGGTATCGGTGATACGAACTGCGATCCCGAAGAGCTCGATTATGTGATCCCCGGAAACGATGACGCTATCCGCGCCGTTAAGCTTCTCACATCCAAGATGGCTGATGCAGTCATCGAGGCTAACCAGGGTGAAGAGATGGTAACGGCTGAAGAGATGGCTGACGGTGAAGAAACAGAAGCTGCTGATATCGAAGAAGTAGCTGCAGAGGAGGAAGAATAATATGGCAGAGATTACAGCATCCATGGTCAAGGAACTGCGCGAAGCTACAGGCGCAGGCATGATGGACTGCAAGAAGGCACTTGCCGAGACTGACGGTAACATGGAAGAGGCAGTTGAGGTATTAAGAAAGAGCGGCGCAGCTAAGGCTGAGAAGAAAGCCGGCAGAATCGCTGCAGAAGGTATCTGCCGTGTTGCTATCGATAATGATAAGACAGCTGCAGTAGTTGAGGTTAACTCCGAGACTGACTTCGTAGCTAAGAATGAAGTATTCCAGGCTTTCGTAGAAGGCGTTGCAAAGCAGGCACTTGCTTCAGGTGCGGCTGATGTTGAAGGACTTCTCGAGGAGAAGTGGAACGAGGATGCTTCCAAGACAGTTAAGGAGATCCTTGTTGAGAAGACAGCTACCATCGGCGAGAAACTTTCTATCAGAAGATTTGAGAAAGCAAGCGGTGACTGCGTAGTTTCCTATCTGCACGGCGGCGGACGTATCGGCGTTGTAGTTGCAGCTGACGGAGCAGGTTCTGATGCATCCGTTAAGGAAGCGCTTACCAATGTGGCTATGCAGATCGCAGCCATGAGCCCCAAGTTCATCGCCGACAGCGATGTTGATCAGTCTTACATCGATCATGAGACCGAGATCCTCAAGGCTCAGATGGATGCGGATCCCAAGGAAGCAGCTAAGCCCGAGCAGGTTAAGGCAGGCATCATCAAGGGCCGCGTTAACAAGCTCCTCAAGGATGTGGTACTCCTTAATCAGGTTTATGTAAGAGCTGAGGATGGCAAGCAGTCGGTAGCACAGTACCTTGCATCCGTAAGCAAAGATCTTAAGCTTACCAAGTTCATCCGTTTTGAGGTTGGTGAAGGAATGGAGAAGAAGAACGAAGACTTCGCCGCTGAAGTAGCAGCCCAGATGAATGCATAAGATCTGCAGATAAGCATACAGACATTCGTCGCCCGGGCAGTCCATGCCCGGGCGCTTTATAAGGAGAGGAAATGAGCGATTACAGGATAAACACCAAGTGTGTACAGGGCGGATATACCCCCGGCAACGGAGAACCCAGACAGGTCCCGATCATCCAGTCTACGACATTTAAATATGATACGAGCGAGGATATGGGCAAACTGTTCGACTTAGAGGCAAGCGGATATTTCTATACCAGGCTTCAGAATCCGACCAACGATTATGTAGCAGCCAAGATCGCAGAGCTTGAAGGCGGAACGGCAGCCATGCTCACCAGTTCCGGACAGGCTGCGAACTTTTTCGCTCTTTTCAATATATGCGAGTGCGGTTCTCATATAGTTTCTTCTTCATCCATATACGGCGGAACCTTCAATCTCATTTCGGTCACCATGGCTAAGATGGGCATCGAGGTTACTTTCGTATCACCGGATGCTACGGAAGAAGAACTGAACGCAGCGTTTAAGGACAATACCAGAGCAGTGTTTGGCGAAACGATCGCCAATCCCGCACTTACCGTTCTTGATATAGAGAGATTTGCAAAGGTCGCACACGCTCACGGTGTTCCGCTCATTATCGACAATACATTCCCGACCCCGGTTAACTGCAGACCCATTGAGTGGGGCGCAGACATCGTGACTCATTCCACCACCAAGTACATGGACGGTCACGGCGTGGCAGTAGGAGGAGCGATAGTTGACTCCGGTAAGTTCGACTGGATGGCGCATGCCGATAAGTTCCCCGGGCTCACCACTCCCGATGATTCCTATCACGGGATCACATATGCCGAGAAGTTCGGACAGGCCGGCGCGTTCATAACCAAGTGTACCGCACAGCTGATGCGCGACTTCGGATGCATCCAGTCTCCTCAGAACGCCTTTTACTTAAATCTCGGCCTTGAATCCCTGCATGTACGCATGCCTCGCCATGTGGAAAACGGACAGGCCGTGGCTGAATTCCTCGAGAAACAGCCCCAAGTGACAAATGTCATATATTCAGGACTTAAGTCCGATAAATACTATGAAATCGCGCAGAAATATCTGCCGAACGGAGGATGCGGCGTAGTCAGTTTCGAACTTGCCGGCGGAAGAGCAGCAGCCGAGAAGTTCATGAAGAATCTCAAACTGGCCGCCATAGAGACACATGTAGCGGACGCACGTACATGCTGTCTGAATCCTGCTACTAGCACGCATCGTCAGATGACGGATGAACAGCTCGCCGAGGCAGGCATTCCCGCAGGAATGATCCGCATGTCCTGCGGACTTGAAGATAAGGAAGATCTGATAGAGGATCTTGCTCAGGCTCTTACAGCCATCTGAGCAAAGGATTAGTCAGAAAGTTTGGTAGTGAAGCGAATATGAAGAAGGTTTTAAAGATAATAGGTATCATATTGGGGATCATCATTCTGATACCGGTACTTTTCATAGGGTATCTGAGGATCACGATGTATGCTCCCGAGGGCACGGAGCCTGTCGAATATACGACCGGATCCAGAAGCATTGCAGCCGGCGATGCGCTTACGGTGCTTTCGTTTAACATAGGATACGCCGGATATAATGACGGCGAGGATTTCTTCATGGATGGCGGAAAAGGCGTTATGCCCGCATCGCGTGATGCCGTCACGGATAATCTGTCCGGGATATCATCCATCATCATGGATGAGAACTGCGATATCGCCCTGCTTCAGGAAGTCGATGTCGATTCACGCAGATCCTTCCATACCAATGAGCTCGCATATCTGGGTTCATCTACAGGCAAGGCCCGCGCTTTTGCATGCAACTACAATGTATCGTTCATTCCGTACCCGATTCCGCCCATTGGCAAGGTTTACAGCGGTCTGGCCACTTTTACGGATATCACTGTGACCGATGCCAAGCGTGTTGCGCTACCCGATACCGCGCCCTGGTACATGTCCATGGCTTATCTTAAGAGATGTCTTCTTGTCGAGCGGATGCCGGTTGAAGGGACCGATCGTGAACTGGTGATAGTCAACCAGCATCTGGAGGCTTATACCGAAGAGGAAAAGCGCGACCTGCAGACTCAGGTTCTGTGCGATCTGATCGAAGAAGAGTATCAGAAGGGCAATTATGTCATAGTCGGCGGCGATTTCAATCAGGAATTCTCCGTGAACGATAATCCCCCGATCCTTTCGGAGTCGGGATGGATCCCCGGAGAGGTTTCCGAAGAGGATATCCCGAAAGGCTTTTCTCTGGCGGTTGCGGATAACGCTCCTTCATGCAGATCGCTGGAAGAACCGTTTAAGGACAACGAAACATCACAGGTTTACATAATAGACGGATTTATAGTATCCGACAATCTGGAGGTTAAGCTCGTAGAGGTACATGATTACGGGTTTAAATACTCCGATCACAACCCCGTGAGACTTGAGGTCAGGTTAAAACCCTGACCTTTATTTTTTCCGTAAAAATGGATATACTTATACTATATGTGCTATACGGAGGACGAGATGGATTTTCAGAATAACGATCACGGCAAAGTCCTGGTGGTAAGCTCTGCTGAGAGCTTCCTGGCCAAGAGCCTGGTGTCCAAATTAGGGACCGGAGGATTGGAGACAGTATATTCACACGGCGATATCAAGGAGATCGGGCGGATCAGGGACAGCATAGAGCTGATCATCCTCTTCATGAGCGAAGATATGGGAGATATGACCGAGACGCTCGTATATCTCAAGGATATGGCGAGCGATCTTGACCGCAAGTTCATCCTCATAGGCGATGAGGAGGAGCATGTGATAATCCGGAAGACCATACCCGATACCCTGGTTCTTGAATGGTTCAAGCGCCCTCTCGTGATGGACGACCTGATCAAATGCGTCCGCAAATACATAGAGGACAATACCGGTGAGAACCGCAAAAAAACGATCCTCATAGTGGATGACGATATCACATATATGCGTACCGTATATGAGTGGCTTAAAGACAGCTATCATGTAGGCATGGCTTCGAACGGCGTTCAGGCCATAAGTTATCTGGCCAAAAACAAGGCGGATCTGGTCCTGCTCGACTATGAGATGCCTATCGCGAACGGCCCGCAGGTCCTGCAGATGCTCAAGAACGACACCGAGACCGGACAGATCCCTGTAATGTTCCTCACGGGACACGGAGACAGAGAGAGCGTCCTGTCGGTCGTAGGGCTATCTCCTGCAGACTACCTGCTGAAGACCATCGACAAACCCGCACTTCTTGCCAAGTTAAAGGCGTTCTTTGAAAAGACACGCTGATCATGCATGATAATCCCGTAAAAACATGAAAGACCGGACTAAGATAATAGCATTATGCACTTCGAGAATATATGATTCCCAGCTGCAGGGATTCGTGGAGATCCTTAACGAGAGCCTTAAAGAAAAGGGCGTCCGTCTGTGGATCTATGCGATCAATGCTGATATCTACTGGAATGAAGAGAAATTAACCGCGGAGATACATGTCTTTGACTATATTCCTTATGATGTCGTGGATGCGGTCATCATAATGGATGAGAAGATCAAGAGTACCACTGTATCACACAATATCATCAGCGCTGCCACGGCAAATAATGTACCCGTGATCGTGGTGGACGGTCATTATGACGGTACGGTCAGCATAACCTATGATTATGCGGCAGGCTTCGAGCAGATCGTTCGCCATGTCATAGAAGATCACGGAGTTAAGAATCCTCATTACATGGCAGGTTTCGAGGGCAACAAGTTCTCCGAAGAGAGAAAAGAAGTATTCATCAAGGTTCTTAATGATAACGGGATCGCATTCGATGATTCGATGGTCAGCTACGGCGAATTCTGGGCTACCCCCGCAAGGCTCGCCACACAGAAACTGATCGATGAAAAAAGAGTTCCCGAGGCGATTATCTGCGCAAACGACATAATGGCGATCAATGTCTGTGATGTCTTGAAAACGGCCGGATACAGCGTTCCCGGCGACTGTATCGTCACGGGTTTTGACGGATATGACGAAGCGCTGATATCCGAACCTGCGATAACCACGGCCAGCTGTAAGAGCCAGGGCCTGGCCTCCACGGTCTTCAGGGCCGTCATGGAATGCCTGGACGGCATGGGTAAACCCGAGTACTCGGTTCTTCCCGTCATGATCACAAATGAATCATGCGGATGCGAGAGAAACACCTCATCGGACATCGCATTAAAGAAGAACTTCAATAATAATTTCTACCGTTTCCAGGATGATATCAGAGAGTATCAGAGCATAGCCGTAGCGATGCAGTCGAGCACCACGAGGGAGGAGATGATGATCTGCCTCCACAGCTACTTTACGAGGAACATGTGCTGTATCGTCAATTCCGACTGCTTCAGGTCCGACATCAACTTTTTCCTGGAAAAAGAGCATTCGGATAAATACCGCGTGCTCTATGACTCGCTTAAGTATTCGGCCTATCCCGATCACTTCGATCTTAAAGACATAGTTCCCGAGTATGAGGAACGAATGGAGAGCGGATATCCTCTGATCTTCAACGGCCTCGACTATATGGGCAAGCCCTTCGGATATGTATGCTACATGTTCGAGAACTATGACATCATAGATTATTCCAAGACATCGAGCCTTACCGAAACCGTTGACTCAGGCCTTGGCGGATATATCAACATGCAGTATCAGCACTATCTGATGGCCAAGCTTGAACAGACTTACAAGACGGATGCACTTACCGGCCTGTATAACCGCATGGCTGCGCAGGCCGCATTCGAGCGCGTCAAGACCGATCCCGAGAAGCAGGGGACCAGGTTCTATGTGATCATGTGCGACCTGGACGGCTTAAAGAAGATAAACGATACTCTGGGCCACGCTTCGGGAGATATAGCGATAGCGGCCGTTGCCGATGCGTTAAGAAGCAGCTGCCCCGAGGGTACGGTATGCGTCCGTTTCGGCGGAGACGAGATGCTCGCATTCGTAGTGGGAGAGTGCGACTGTGATGCCGTGATAGCAGACATACAGAAGAAACTCGCAAAAAAGAGCGAAGAGACCGGCATACGGATATCTTCAAGCTGCGGATACTGTGATGCGATTCTTACCGCGGACACGGATATAGACGCAGTCATCCGAATGGCGGATAAGGAGATGTATCAGAAAAAAGCGGAAAACAAAAACCGTACCTGATTTTATTACGGAATAGACATCAAAAACGACTGAATGCGCAAAAAACCACTTGCGCATTCATTTTTTTACTATAATATTTCAGACATATTATGTCCGGCCGAAAGATCATATGAATAGAGGGGTACGAAATATTGAAGATGAAGATAATGGTCACCGGTAAGAACAGAAGGATCGCGATGGATATCTGCGAGCACCTGGAGGAAGACCGGGATTATAAACTGTTAAAATGCGCCGCCTCGAGGAAGGCGCTTCTGGATGTATCTTTAAAGGAACTTCCCGATGTGATAGTGATCTGCGCAGGCGATGAGTCAGCAGACAGCGTCAAGGTCTTTGACGTCTTAAAAGAAAGCGTGCGCCTCGGCGCGATCGAACTCATCGTCGTCGCTAATGATGAGGACAGGCAGTGCTTCATGGCCAATACGGAACTTGACCGGATGTTTTTCCTGTCAAGACCCGTATCGCTTCTTGCACTGTACAAGAAGCTCGCGGAGATCGAGACCTCGCTTGAAGAAAATGACAGCAATCTGTCCCTGATAGAATTCGTCAACAACAGGATGGCACAGGAATTTCCGAGAAAGCACATCCTGGTCGTCGACGACGATCCCGAACAGCTGATGATGATCAAAGAGCACCTGAAGGAATTCTACGAGGTCACGGTCATCAACGGCGGGAAGAATATATTGAAGGTGCTCGAAAGATATAAATTCGATCTGATACTTCTCGACTATCTGATGCCCGATATGGATGGCCCCGAGGTTCTCAAGATGCTGAGGACATATCCGGAATATGCGGATATCCCGGTAGTATTCCTGACAGGCATGTCGGATAAGGACGCCGTGGTCAAACTGATCGTGGAGTTAAAACCTCAGGGATATGTACTGAAACCGTCTAAGAAATCCGACCTGGTAGCGAAGATAATCGACGTGCTCGGATAGTCGCTGCAGCTTTGCAGAGATTTGAAAAGGGAATATTCAAAAAGGAGAGCCTCTGATCATGGATTTAAGTTTTCTCGATGAAAAAGGAATATCGACTGCTGAAGGCATCGGATATACGGGCGGCGAAGAGAAGTATATCTCCGCGCTCCAGCGTTTCTTTAAGGGCTATGAGAACAATCGGGACCTTATTAAGGATCTTCTGTCCACATCGGATACCGAAGGATACTGTGTCCGGGTTCATTCATTAAAGAGCAATGCGAAGATGATAGGCGCCGACGGTCTTGCTCTTGCTTTTGAAGAACTTGAGAACGCATCAAGGAACTATGACATTACTGCGATGAAGGAGAAAACCGGCCCCGCGCTTGATCTGTATGCGGAAGTGATCGAGACCATAAGACCCATAGGAGAGATGGAGCCTGTTAAGGCAGCCGGTGAGATCGGCGCCGAAGAAGCGACCTTGATTGCGGATAAGCTTCTTGAAGCTCTGGATGATTTTGATGACGAATTATCCGCCGAACTGGTCGGGAAACTGAAAGGTTATCCTTTCCGGCTTACCCAGAAGGAGATGCTCAGGGAAGCCGAAGAAAAAATAGCGGATTTTATGTATGACGAGGCGGCCGAACTCATTAAGGCCGTTAAGCCTTCCATCGAATGAGCGGAAACTGAACTGACATAAAAAACAGAGGTGAACATGGATAAACTGAAAGCTAAAACAGCGATACTGATCCTGGCCGGAATAGTGATCGGATTCTCTATCGTCGTGATCATCTATATGTGTGGGGGATACCCGATGGAGATGCTTGCCGACAGGCCGGCTTTCCTTGCACAGATCATCGGCTCCTGCCTTTTAGGCGCGGTAAACATGGGAGCGACCATTGTATATGATATCGATAAATGGGGCATCATCAGGGTGACGCTGACACATTACTTCATCTCCATGTGCTCGTTTATAATCTGTGAGAAACTGCTAGGATGGTTTCCGGACAGTGTCCTTTTCATCGTAATTGCCATATTTACCGTTGTTTATGCTTTGATATGGATCATCATGTCTCTTCGAGGAAAGAAAGAGGTCATGCGAATGAATGAGGAACTTGAAGCTCTCCAGCGTAAGGACAGAGAGGAGTCTGATCAATGAGACACATGGTTGATGTGGAAGTGATCCTCGATGAAGCTTACGCCGATCCGAAGATCACGATTCGGGCAAGAGAAAAAACTCCTCTGGTGGAGAATATCATAGAGTCGATCGAGAATGCTTCGGAGACGGATTTTCCCATGATACCCGCGCATAAGGGTGACAATGTCGAGATGCTTTCTCAAAGGGACATAGTCAGGGTATATACGCAGGGCAGAAGGATTCTGGTCCAGACCGACGATGAACTCTACTACGTGACCAAGACTCTCAGCGCTGTGGAAGAAATGCTGAATCCGGACAGGTTTCTCAGGATATCCCAGTCGGAGATCATGAACATCTATAAGGTAAAAGCATTTGAGTTCGATAAAGCAGGTACCATAGGCATTGAGTTTGAAAACGGTGTAAAGACATGGGCATCACGAAGCCGTGTCAAGGCGATCAAGGAAATGCTCCGGGAAGGGCACTGAATGGATCAGCGTTTTATGAAGATAATAAGCATCGTGCTGGCAGTGATGACCGTTCTCGTTGCAGGATATATAGTGATCGGCGAGATCGTGATGCCTGCCAATTCTCCGAGAAACGGTGATCTGTGCGATGTACTTCCTTCGGATAACTGGTATCTGGTATCTGAAGATGGGAGCCGCACACCGTTTGAAGTACCCGGCAGAACGGATTCCGAGGTCACTTTAGAGACCGTACTCCCCGATCATTTTGACAAGGATACGAGTGTATTATGTTTTCGCGGCATGGATATGGAGGTCTGGGTAGGAGATGACTTAAGGGCTTCCTACGAAGTGGAAGATTATCCCCTGTTCGGCGACAGATCTTCGGAATGCTATATCTATGCTTCCATATATCCCGATGATGCAGGGAAAACCCTTCGAGTTCATTATTCATATAACTCCGGGATGATCTACGAAGTGTATATCGGGACCAGGCTCGGAATCTTAGGCCACCTGTTTACGCAGTACGGGTTCGAACTTTTCGTAGGATTGGCCATCATGATGCTCGGCGTCATCAGTCTGATCGCATCGGTTACATACCGTATCATACATCATCAATATCTGGAGATGCAGCATCTGTCTCTCGGAGTCATCTTCGGGGCATGCTGGGTGCTGTCCAACTCCATTTTCAGGCAGCTTTTTACGAGGAATGTATCGATCATGTCGGACATTCCCTTTCTGATGGTCATCATGATGCCGCTGCCTTTTCTTGTCTTCATCAATTCCATGCAGAAGAACAGATACATTAAGCCGATCGCAGCGGCTTCTCTTCTGGAGATCGCGGATTTTGTCATATGTATCGGTCTGTTTGTATCCGGAAAAGTGACTCTGCTTCAGTCTTTTCCCATATCTGCGGGCTGCGCGCTTGTTACGATACTTGTGATAGCTGCGACTATCGTAACCGACGCGATAAAGCACAGGGTCAGGGATTACAGATATATCGCGATCGGTTTTTCTTTTCTCGGAGTGACCGCATGTGTGCAGATACTCATGTACCAGTTTGCGCATAACGGTGTATTCTCCGGCGTATTCATGGCGATCGGACTGTTCGGTTTCCTGATCTTCTCCATAATACATACGATCAAGCAGCTCATCGGCATCAGGCTCGGCGCCAATGAAGCGATGCATGCCAATAAAGCCAAGGACGATTTTCTCGCTAACATGTCGCACGAGATACGTACGCCTTTAAACGGCATACTCGGAATGGATGAGATGATCATACGTGACACGAAGGACAGCCGGGTGAAAAGATATGCCCTTGATATCAAGAGCGCCGGCAACACGCTTCTGTCACTGATCAATGACATCCTAGACTTAAGCAAGATCCAGGCCGGAGAGTTTGAGATAACTAAGCTTGATTACGATCTCGCATCCGTGATAAATGATGTCATGAATATCACGAAGACCAAAGCCGAGCAGAAGGGCCTTGAATATCACATGAGCGTGGATCCCGGCATGCCGGGGGCTCTGCACGGAGACGCGATCCGCATCAGACAGGTCATGATCAACATAATCAACAACGCCGTCAAGTACACCAGGGAAGGCAGCGTGAGCATCAGCATCGCCGGTGAAAATGAAACGGAGGATACGATCGATCTCGTTATCAGAGTATCCGACACCGGAATAGGCATCAAAGAAGAGGACAGGGATAAGCTTTTCAAGAGCTTCCAGCGTCTGGACGAAAAGAAGAATTACGATATCGAAGGAACCGGTCTCGGACTTCATATCACTTACAGGCTCGTGGAACTCATGGGAGGCACGATCGATGTCGAGAGCACATACGGCAAGGGATCTACCTTCACCGTAGCTGTACCGCAGGGCATTAACAGGCCCGATCCGATCGGTGATTTCAGCAAGGCCGTGAGCAGGTACTTAAGCGATATGCTGGCTGACGAGACCACACTTTACGCGCCCGGTGCAAGAGTGCTCGTGGTAGACGATAACGAGATGAACCTGGATGTCATGGAAGGACTCTTACGTGATACGAAGATCAGGGTCGACCTGGCGGATTCCGGACAGATGTGCATCGAACGGGTAAAAACGCATGAATACGACTGTATCCTGCTGGATCAGATGATGCCGGGCATGAATGGGGCAGAGACCTTGAGCGCCCTTAAGGATCAGGATCTTCTGGGCAGAACACCTGTGATCGCGCTGACCGCGGATGCGATCGTAGGCGCCAGGGAGAATTATCTGTCCATGGGATTTAAGGATTACATCAGCAAACCCGTGAAATACGAGCGCTTAGAGCAGGTGCTCAAAGCATATATCCCTGCCGAAAAGCAGATGACTCCGCCGGCGGCCGATGAGAAGATCCCCATCGTTCTTCTTTGGGGCGACGATCCCGAGAGCCTGCGTGTCCAGAAAGAAAAACTGGAAGGGATATATAAATGCGTATGCGTAACCGGTGAGGCGGCCAGAGATAAATATCTGGAGAAACATAAGCCGGATGCGGTGATGCATGTTATTATGTAAACCCGATGCGGTAATAAAGGTATTAAAGTGAGGAAGATCAGTATGATTAAAAAGTATGTGAGCATTGCTCTTGTTGTCATCATGTGTGCATGGCTTGTCGCGTGCGGTTCTGCGCCGGCATCTTCAGGAGCGATTGGTTCCGCGGGCGGCTTAGCCGGAAGTACGGCCGAAGAGTCCGGTTCAGCGGCTGCCGGCGATGATAAGGCTGAAAGCGGATCGGCGGGGGCTGCAGGCTCCGGTGATGAAGCAGACTCCGGCGATGAATCTGCGGATGACGGCGATGATTTCCGCATCGGCATAGTTACCGGCTCTTATGCGCAGTCCGAGGATGACAGACGCGGCGCCGAAGCTTTTCAGGAAAAATACGGTGAGGACAGCGTGACTCTGGCGATCTATCCCGATAACTTTACCGAAGAAGAGGAGACCACGATACAGATCATGGTCAATCTGGCTGAGGATCCCAAGATAAAGGCCATCATCGTAAACCAGGCAGTCGACGGAACTACCGAAGCTTTCAGACGGATCAAGGAGATCCGCCCCGACATTCTCTGCATAGCGGGTGAGGCTTACGAGGACTTCGCTGATATCGGTGAGACTGCGGATCTTGTTGTAAACAGCGACTTCGTGGCCCGCGGCTATCTGATGATACGCTCCGCGCACGAGCTTGGATGCGATACTTTCGTACATATATCTTTTCCGAGGCATCTGTCCTATGAAACGGTTGCCAGACAGGTGGCGATCATGAAAGCCGCCTGCGATGAGTTCGGCATGGAGTTTGCGATGGAGGAAGCACCCGACCCGACTACAGAAGTCGGAGTACCCGGCGCACAGCAGTTCATAGCCGATCACGTCGCTGAGTGGGTTGATAAGTACGGAGAGAAGACGGCTTTCTTCTGTACGAATGATGCTCACACGGAACCCCTTATACGTGGCCTTCTGGAGCACGGCGGATATTTCATCGAAGCCGATCTTCCTTCCCCTCTCATGGGTTATCCCGGTGCCCTTGACTTAGACCTTAATTCGCAGTCGGGCGATTTCGAGAAGATCACCGAAACGATCGAGGATGCGATAGTTGACGGCGGCGGAGCCGGCCGTTTCGGTACCTGGACATATTCATACGGATATACGGTATCGGCAGGTCTGGCCGAACATGCAAGACGTGTGATCCTCGGTGAGAGTGAGCTTACGAACATCAATGATCTGGCTGAGGCGTACGGCGTCTTTTCTCCGGGAGCCGAATGGAACGGTTCGAATTATACGGACGCCGCCACAGGGACAAGATCGGATAACACGTTCCTGATCTATCAGGATACATATATCTTCGGTGATCCCGGTCATTACATGGGATCGACCCAGGTGGAAGTTCCCGAGGAATACTTCACGATTCAATAATACTCTAAGGTTTTATCAGGGGGCAGCATGGCCGGACTTATGAAGAAAAAAGTAAATACCGCAGGTATCGGGCGCAAGAAGTACAGTACCTTCGTGCCTTTGGTGCTTGTGTTCATATTCATGGTCGTGATGATCGTATATACCTCCAAACTGGTTTATTCAGTGGCGGTGCTTAATTCGAATGCGGTCATCGAAGACAGGATCAAGAACGTGTCATCACTGGTTGACAATCATCTGAATACTGCCGAGAACGTTCTGCAGATCACGGCCGATTCGGTTCACCACATGCTGATAAGCGGTTCCACTCCCGCGAGGATCCATGAGTTCCTTGTCGAGGAGACCGATAACGTAACCGAACAGTTCGGAGAAAATTACCACGGGCTGTACGGATATATCATGAGTAAGTATATGGACGGTTTAAACTGGGAACCTCCGGAGGACTATGATCCGAAGACGCGCGACTGGTATATAGTTGCCCGGGAGAGCGACGGAGACGTGGCTATCGTCCCTCCCTACGTGGATGCGCAGACCGGCAATCTGATCATCTCAGTCAGCAGGATGCTTCCCGACAGACAGAACATCATATCTCTCGATGTTCAGTTAAACGGCATCCAGGCCATGATGAGTGAACTGACGTTAAACGGCAAGGGGTACGGGTTCGTGATGGATGAAAAAGGCCTCTTCATAGCTCACGGGGATGAGACTAAGAAGGGGACATATATCAATGAGACCGAAGAAGGTGAAGAACTTCTGAACGCCATCAGAAGCACCGGCGCGGGCAGCTTTGCCCACACATACGAAGGGCAGCCCTGCACTCTGTTTGTCAACGCCATATCCAATAACTGGTATGTGGTGATGTGCGTAAGCAACGATGAACTCTATGACGAGGTCAAGACCCAGGTGGCCATGACCTTCATCATCTGTACTCTGGTTCTGATCATGATCGTCGTACTTCTCTATGTCGGACGCAAGAATGAGCAGAATTATACCCGCCGGATGGAGGAGATGAAGGCTGAGGAACAGCGTCAGGAATATCAGACCATGATACTCAAACTGGAAAAGGAAGCCGCCGACGAAGCCAATAACGCCAAGAGCAACTTCCTTGCGAACATGTCTCATGAGATAAGAACTCCCATGAACGCGATCCTGGGAATGGATGAGATGATCCTCAGGGAGACCGATGATTCCAAGATCAGGAAATACGCTACCGACATCCACAGCGCGGGCAGAACTCTTTTGTCAATCATCAACGATATCCTGGACCTGAGTAAGATCGAGTCCGGCAAGATGGAACTTGTTCCCGTGGAATATGATTTTGCATCGGTGCTCAATGACGTCGTGAACATGACGATGGCCAAGGCAAAAGAAAAAGGCCTTAAATATGATTTAACCGTTGATCCGGATATTCCTTCCGTGCTCAGGGGTGATGAGATCAGGATCCGCCAGGTCATCTTAAATATCACAAACAACGCCATAAAATATACGGAAGAGGGCAGCGTCGGTATCGATATTCATTTTGAAAGGGAGGAAAATACTTTCGTTGCGAAGGTCTCCGACACCGGAATGGGAATCCGCGAAGAGGATATGGATAAACTCTTCTCTTCATTCCAGAGACTCGATGAGACCAGGAACAGAAAAGTCGAAGGAACGGGTCTCGGCTTAAACATCACCAAGCAGCTGGCCGAGATGATGGGAGGAACGATAGACGTTCAGAGTGAGTACGGCAAAGGCTCGGTATTCACGGTCAGGATCGTTCAGGAAGTGATCGATCCCACGCCCATCGGTGATTACAAGAAGAGGCTTGAGGAGTCGCAGGTTCAGAAGGAAGCGTATGTTCCGAAACTGGTAGCACCGAACGCCAGGGTACTTATTGTAGATGATAACGAGATGAACCTTGAGGTCATCACAGAACTGATGGGAGAGTCGAAGATAAGGACGAGGGTCGCTCTGTCCGGAGAAGATTGTATCGCAATCGTAAGCCGGGAATCCTTTGATGTGATCCTGCTCGACCAGATGATGCCCGGCATGTCGGGTACGCAGACTCTCGAGATCATCAGAAAAGAGCATCTCGCAGACGGAACGCCGGTGATAGCCCTGACCGCAGACGCCATCATGGGAGCCAGGGAGTCTTATCTTAAGGAAGGCTTCAATGATTATCTGTCCAAACCGATCATGTATGAGGATCTGGAGAATCTGCTCATTAAGTATATAGATCCTGCGCTGGTCGAATCGGGCGATGCCCCGGTTTCGGGAATCTCCGCGGATGATGGTTCCCCGGCAGCAGGCGAAGCCACTCCGGCAGCAGGCGAAAAGCCCGCCGCTGACAAGCCGCTGGTGCTTGTGATAAACGAGTCCTCGGATAAACTGAACGCCCTGAAAGAAGTCCTGTCTACAAAGTATAAAGGGGTATTCGTGAAAAACGAAGCCGACGCCGAAAAGTTTCTCGCCAAACATCATGTTGAATTCATTATACGGGATGGTCAGTAATGACCTCCCGTTTCTTGTTGCATCCCATTTTTCGTGATAAAATAAAGAGTGGTGTGTTATTTTATTCGAGCGGGGGCATCTGATCAGGTTCTATGTATATCTACGAGCTTGAATCCGGTTCACAAGTTCATATAGACGTGATAGTCAAGGGCAAGAAGATGGAGTTCGACACGACCGTTACGGGAAGTGCGCCCGAGATCAAGAGCATCAAGTGCGAGCCGATCGTCATAAACGGCAAAGTGCTTGGTTTTTCACGCGCTTCAGTCAAGGTGACGGCGACCAATTCAAGCGATCATCGCAAGTATGTATTTCAGATAGAGAAAACTGCAAATAAGAGAGCCGACGGCCAGCTGTATCTGTACTGTGCCGACGACATCAAGCCGGTCAATAACAGGGAGTCATTCAGAGTTCCCTGCGGATACAGAGCATCTATTCAGGTGGGCGATACCAAGAGAAAGGTAGAGAGTACAGTTCATGACATCTCCTACTCGGGAGCCGCACTTCTGATCAAAAAATCAGCCAGGATCATTCCTGTCGGATCCAAAATATCAATTTCCATCCATGATGAGGACGAAACAGAATATAAGATCACCGGAGCGATAGTCAGGACCGTGGAGGATTATACCCAGGATTCAAGCCTTCTGGGCGTACAGTTCACCGAACAGGTTCCTGCGATAATCTCACTCGTAGCCAGACTGAACGTGAAAGCCGCCAGAGTCAGAGGGGAGCACTAACACTTTATGAATACAAAAAGAAAGCTGCTCATACTTATCCCCATACTTGCATCCGGTATCATATGCAACGTATACCTTCCTGACGGGAAGCCTATGGCCGACGGATATACGATCTCAATAATGACGGAGGAAATTATATGAAAGACTATGCTTCGTTATGGCTCGGATATAAGGCAAAAAAGAATAACAGAGACTGCAGCTGTCTTCGCTCGATACATATTGCGGGCGCGGATGAAACCGACGAGTGTGTAAAGAACGCCGTAAGCGAACTTAAAAGCGGCCTGAAGATCATGCTTGATATCGAGCCGGAGTTTGATTTCGGACCGGGCGCTGCTCCGATTCAGATAACGGACGGAAAAAGCATACTCGACAGCGAGGAGTATAAGATATTTATCGACGGAGAGGCACTGTCCATCGAGGCAAAGAGCGGAGCCGGGATCCTGTACGCCGCATTTGACATCCTTCGCGTGATAGCCTGTGAAAAGAGCGTGGAGGAGGCCTATGCTTCTTCAAAGACCGTGCGTCCTTCCAATCCCTTAAGGATGCTGAACCACTGGGACAACATGGACGGAAGCATCGAGAGGGGATATTCGGGCGAGTCTTTTTTCTATGTTGATAATGAGATCGTCATCGATGAGCGGACCGTGGACTATGCAAGGCTGATAGCATCCGTCGGCATCAATGCGGTCGTGATCAATAATGTCAATGTAAAAGACGCCGCTTCATACATGATAACCGACAGATATTTCGATAAGCTGGCC